>DAOUES010000268.1:0-12338 GCA_034430335.1 Anaerolineae bacterium
CCCCCGCGCGGCACTCATCCCGAAAACATGCTGCCGGTATCGGCGCTGGCGACATGGGCCTACACCGACATGAGCGATCCACGCTGGACGTGGGGAAAAGAATACATCCTGCTGCGACAGGACCCGGCAGCGGCAACCCCACAGAAGATCGGGATCAGCGATACGAAAGGCTGGGCAGCTTACGTAGTGGCGAACACGATGTTCGTGAAGACCTTCAACAAGATCGAAGGAGCCACCTATCCCGACATGGGCGCATCTATGGAAATGTTCACAAACGCGGACATTCTCGAAGTCGAGACGGTTGGGCCGCTGGCTTCGGTTGGCGCGGGTGAAACGGTCGAGCATGTCGAGGAATGGTACCTGTTCGGCGGCGTGGATGCACCGCAAAGCGAGGCGGATGTCGAGAAGAACATCCTGCCCATCGTGGCGAAGATTGTCGAGTAAGCCAGATCGGATAATTAGGTCGCCAAAGGCGACCAGCGGGCGCAGCCCGCTGCGCCCGTACGTTCCGTATACTGGTTACAGGCCACTCAGGAGCCGGTGGCGGGCGGCATGGCCTGCTCAAGCGCGTCGATCAGTGCGGCCTGGGAGATACCCAGGTCGGCAAGGGTATCGAGGGCCGGGTTCCGCTCCGAACGGGCAAGGCCCATCGCGAGGTGCATCGGGGTGACTGACAGGTGCCCCCGGTTCCAGGCTTCGCCGATGGCATAACCTAAAATCATCTGGACGTCCTCCGCCAGCGGAAGGCGTCCTTTTTTTTGGCCGGGCAGTAGGCCGGAGGGGATCAACGGCCAGAGGGCATCGACCGACAGGCCAAGCGCATCGACGAGAACATCGCGCGAAGGGTTGGGCAGCGAGACAAGCGCGGCGAGAACATGGAGGCTGGTCACCCGGCTAGCGGCATGACGGCGGGCGATATCGGTGGAGAGACTGAGCAGCCAGGCGCTCTCCAACGCAAAGCGGTAGGCATGGGTCGCTTCCTCGCGGATTTCGGTGGAGGGGGCCGACTGCTGATACGCATAAAGCTGGTTGAGAATGTCGCCCGGATCGATCTGCAAGGCCGATAGGATATCATCAGCCGAGGTCGGGGCAGCGATCACACCATAGAGCAGGTGCTCGGTATCCAGAACGCGGTGCTTCCACTCAGAAGCAGCAGAGACGGCCCGCTCGATGGCGTCGCGGGCTTCGTCGGCGAGGTCGATACGCCCGAACGAGGTGCGATCATGACTCGCATCCTCATCGGTCAGGAATGCATGGAGAATGTCGGGGGTAATCGACAGCTTCTCCAAAACCGCCGACGCCAACCCTTTACTCTCCCGCGAGAGGGCATAGAGCAGATGCTGGCAGGTCACGAAGCCATGCCCCAGCCCATCGGCCTCGTCGGAGGCAAAGGCGAGGACACGCTGAAATCGTTCGGTGGGAAGCAGCGCGGGAGCCGGTTCTGCGCCTGGGCCTTGCGAATCGGTCACCGGGTTGATTCTCGATCAGACATGGAGGCCCACCAGCCGGGCCTGCGCTTCTTCGATCTGGGTGCGAAGCCCGGCCCGCCGTTCGAGCGCGTCTTTGATGGGTGTAACAAGTTTATCCAAATACGTATCCTCGAAATCCGAAACGCCTTCGACCACATCGTCGCCCGGTTCGACGACATTATCCTGAACAGGTTCAATCAGGATACCGACCAGACTGACTTTCTTATCGTCGCCGAACCAGTCGGCGAGGGGATCGAGCACCGAGTCGTTGATTCCCTCGACCAGATCGGGGAGGTCGGAGATCAGGGCTTCCATCGCTTCGAGGCCGTCCTTAGCCTTTGCGCCGATGCCAAAGGGCAGGCGATCCAGCACCCAGGTGACAAAGTTGGCAATCTGTTTGGCGACAGGCGAAACCGGGTCAACGGCTTTTTGTACCTGCTCGACAACCCAATCGATGCTTTCGGCCAGCGCGGTGACCTGGGTTTGCAACCACTTGATCCCGTCTTTGGGGCCGGGGAGGGACGCGAGGAAGTTGTCGAGGACTTCACGCCCGGCTTTCAGACCGGCGCTGAGTAAGTCGATCAGGCTCATGACGTTGGAGAGGGTTGGCCCGACTGCGGCAAGCCCGGCAGCGATCAGCGAATCGATGCCGATGTCATCAAGCTGCTGCCAGAGATCGATCAGACCGGCGTATTCACCGAGCGTAGCCTGGGCCGCTTCAAGATCGGCCTGAGCTGCCTCAAGCTCTTTCTGCTTCTGATCGAGGTCAGAGATCAACTGATCACGCTCGGCGGTCATGGCGATGAGATCATAGTCGAGCACGCCAAGCTGTTCGAGCAGTTCGGCGGACGGCTCGCCGCCCGATTCTTCGCTGTTGGGGAGGATCACGACCTGGGGTTCTTCATCACGGCGTTTGCGGTCGTAGATCAGCGCGGCGCTGCCGCCGACAGCGAGCGCCGCCGCGCCGCCTAGCACGAGGCGGGTGATAAACTGGCGGCGTTTAGGATCAGGCGGAGATCCGTCTCTACCGCGCATCTCCAGCGTCGCGTCATCGACTTCCGGGAGATTCAACATCGTATCGCTGTATTCGGCGAGGACTTCGCCTTCTACGATCTGCTTGGGTTGTTCGTTTGATTCATCTGACATTTCAGCACCCCGGTTAATAAGTTCCAAAGAGTTTTTTCACCTGTATTCCCGGCGCTGAAGCACCGGGCTAAAACCAATTCGATGCCAGCAGCGGCCAGCGGGCGCGGCACACTTTACCCGTACAATCAAGTCGATGTCAGCGCCGCCGATCCTGGTATCCCAACCGGCGCAGCGCGGCTTCATTTTTACGCCAGTCCTTCAACACTTTAACCCATAACTCAAGATAGACTTTCGAACCTAAAAGGTCTTCGATCTCACGGCGGGCTTCCTGGCCCAACTGCTTCAAGGCCGATCCCTGCTTGCCGATAATGATCCCTTTCTGGCTGTCACGCTCGACGTAAATCGTCGCGGAGATATAGGTGATATCTTCCTGCTCCTTGAACTGTTCGACCTGAACCGCGACCGAATGCGGCACCTCGTGCTCATACTGGTGCAAAACATGCTCGCGGATGATCTCGGTGACGTTATCGCGAACATGGGTTTCGGTCAGTTGATCTTCGGGATAGTAGCGCGGGCCGAGCGGCAGGGACTGGACGACCTGATCAAGCAGTTCGTCGCAATTGTCGCCGCGCGTGGCGCTGATCACGACCGGGGCCGCAGCGGGAACGAGCGTTTCATATGCCGTGCGATGATCGGCAAGCTGCTGCTCATCGACCAGATCGGATTTGTTCAGCACCAGAAAGGCGGTGACATCTTCGTGACTGTTCACCAGGCGAGAAATGATCTCGTCGGCTTTGGTCGGGGGTTCGGAGACATCGACCAGGAAAAGGATCACGTCGGAATCGGGGATGGACTCTCTGGCGACATCGACCATAAATTCGCCGAGCTTGTTGCGGGCCTTATGAATACCCGGCGTATCGACAAAAACGATCTGCACATCGGGGCGGGTCAGGATGCCCAATTGACGGGCACGGGTGGTCTGGGGCTTTGGCGAGACTATCGCCAGCTTCTCGCCCAGATAAGCATTCATCAAGGTGGATTTGCCGACATTCGGCTTGCCGACAACGGCGACAAACCCCGACCGGTGATCGGGCGGCACTTCTTCCTTGACGAGGGGCGCTTCGGCATCGCCTTTAGCTAAAAACTCGGCCAGCAGACGCTCATTCTGAGCCATGATCTGCTCAGGCGTTTCTTCCTGCTCATCAAGATCAACGTCCTGTATGGATTCGGACAGATTTTCGTCTCGTTCAGTCATTCAGTACCCAACCGGAAAGGATTGAAATCGGTGTCAATATCATAATAATCTTCATTCTCAACTTTTTTCAAGGCTCTTACGACCTGATAGGTAAGAGGGGTCATCAAGGCTTCGATTCCGACTTTGAAAATATAATTGGAGACGATCAGGGTCACGGCAAGCGACCAGGGAAAGACTCCAAACAGGCAGGCGATCACAATGAAGAGGATGGTATCGACCCCCTCACCGACAAGCGTGGAGCCAATCGTGCGGGTCCAGAGATAGCGGCCCTGCGTCCAGATTTTCATCTTCGCCATGACGTAGCTGTTCGAAAACTCCCCGGAGAAGTAGGCGAGCAGGCTGGCGACGATGATCCCACCGCTGGATATGCCTCCCAGGATAGCATCGTAGGCCCCCTGACCGGCATAGGACTGCCATTCGGCCTCACCGGGCATGATGGCGATAAGCTTGAACATGATTGCCGTCAGAGCGGATGCTCCGAACCCGGCCCAGATCACGCGGCGGGATCGGCGGTAGCCGTAGACCTCGGTGAGGACATCACCGAAAATGTAGCTTACGGGGAAAAGGAGCGTCCCGGCATCGAAAGCGAGGGCAAGCGGGCCGAGGCTGACTCCCCAGTCGATGATCTTGGCCGACGACGCGATATTACTGATCAAAAGGACGGTGACGAACAGCACCATGATCAGGTCAAGGTATTTGTATGCTCTTGGGGTTTCCTCGTTTTGTTTCATCGTGTACCAACTTGCGCTTTGTAAAACTACTTCAACTTCCCGGCGCTGAAGCACCGGGCTAAAATCGGTGGATTATCACACAGGCAAACTCAGCGACCAGCAAATGACGCTGTAGAGTAGGCAAGAACAAGGCGAGATCATTTCTCGAAATTGGGGGGCGGGCCGAGACCAAACCGGCGGACTTCGAAGGTGAAATTCTGCGTATCACGCTGGCCCATGCGCACCCGCATGAACTCGACATAACCGTACTGCTCGTTGAAGGCGAGTTCAATCGACTCCAGACCGCCATCGATTTCAGGCAGCACTTTCACCAGCATGTCACGCGCCCAACTGAGGGCACCCGGCACAGAAAACAGCCAGAAATCGGAGCCAGTGGCGATTTCACGCCAATCGCCTTCCCAACTATGCCAGAGTTTGCCGTCGACAAACGTCAGGTCATGATCGCCAAAGCGGTTGACTGCCGGTCCCATGTAGCTGACACTCAGCCAGTATTCCTCAATATCCTGGGATCGCCAGCGTTCAACAGCGGCGATCAGCGAACGAGTCTTTTCATCCATGCGCCATCTCTCCCTGGGCCTTCACAGATCAGAATGAAGCGGTTATAATCCGCGCTTCCTGTATTCTACCAGCTTATCACCAAGCAGGCAGCAAAACGTAAGGATTCATCTCAATGGAGAAACAATCGACAGGCCGTACCTACCTGGCACTGATCACGACAATGCTGCTGTGGTCGTCGGCGTTTGCGGGGATTCGGGCGGGTTTGACGGCGTATTCACCGGGGCATGTCGCACTGCTCCGGTTCCTGGTGGCATCGGCGGTGCTGATCATCTACGCAGCGATCACACGGCTGGGTTTGCCGGAGTGGAAAGACGTGCCCCGGATCGCGCTGCTCGGCTTCCTGGGGATCACGATCTACCATGTCGCGCTGAACTACGGAGAGGTCAGCGTGACAGCCGGGGCAGCGAGTCTTTTGATCGGGGCAGTACCGGCGATCACGGCGCTGATCGCAACGATTTTTCTCAAAGAGCGGCTCAAAGTGTGGGGCTGGATCGGGATCGCGGTCAGCTTTTCGGGAGTGGCGCTGATCGCCTTCGGCGAGGGCGAGGGCTTTCAATTCGATCCCGGCGCGGGGCTGATATTGATCGCGGCGATTGCGACGAGCATCTACTTTGTCGGGCAGAAGCCGCTTTTCGAACGATACAGCGCATTACAGATGACCTGCTACACGATCTGGGCGGGGACGCTGTTCATGCTGGTATTCCTGTCCGGACTGCCGCAGGCGATCAGCACAGCACCGCTCGACGCGACACTGGCAATCGTCTACCTGGGGGTGTTCCCGGCGGCAATTGCTTACCTGACGTGGACGATTGCGCTGTCACGGATACCGGCCTCGGTGGTGACGAGTTTTCTGTATGTAAACCCGGTGCTGGCGATCCTGATCGCGTGGGTGTGGATCAGCGAGGTGCCGACCCCCTTATCACTGGTTGGCGGCGGGCTGGCGATTGCGGGCGTGGTGATTGTCAACCGGTGGGGACGATAATTCCGGGGTTAAAGATGGATCGACCAGCGGGCGCAGCACGCTGCGCCCGTACGACCCGGATCGTCTCAAGGAGTCTCTCGATTTGTTAAAGTCGACCCCTGGGCGGGGACAAGCCCCGCCCCTACGAGACGGAATCGGAATTTGTGATCATCTGGCATAGTGTTGAAGATCAAGGTTAACAAAGCACCTAGCAAAGGGGGACAACATTCTACTGATTCTTACTGGTTGACTTTATCCCAGAGGCGACAGAAGGCGCAGTAACCGGCGGCGGTGGTCGGCTGGCCGCATTTCGAACAGGGGGTGAGTTCGACGCTGTCGTCGACGGCCTGGAAAATGCCCTGCTCTTTTGCCTGGAGAAAAGTCAGGTAGAACTGGAGCTTGGCCCCCCGGCTGTGCTCCTCCATCTGGTTGAGAATTTCCTTGTGATAGATCGTACGGGCACCGACGGCATAAGGGCATTCATCCTCGACATAGTCGATGCCGGACAGGAGCGAGTAGGCCGCCGTCTCGCGCTCATAGAATCGACAGAAGGGCTTGACCTTTCGAACAAGGCCATCGCTTGAGGCCGGAAGGACAGGCCCCTGTCGGGTCAGGTAGCCGACCTGCCAGCGGAGGGTATTGCCAAGCAGAACCGCCGCTTCGTCGTCAAGATTGTGACCGGTGGCGAGAACGTCATAGCCCCCTTCCCTGGCGACCCGGTTCATGATGTGGCGCTTGGTCAGGCCACAGACCGAGCAGGCTTTATCGGTGCCGCGCAGGGTCAGATCGGCAGCGACATTGATCGGCGCACCGTAGACTGCGGGGACATCGACCACTTCGAGATGAAGACCGGGGCGGGTATTCATGAACTGCTCAATCTTTTGTAGGGAGGTTTTGGAATAACCAAAACCACCGTCGATGCCGAGATCGATATACAGACCGTCAGCGTGATAGCCCAACTTATGGAGGACATCCCACAGCGCGAGACTGTCCTTTCCACCGGAGACAGCGACGAGCACCCGTTCATCGGGGGTGAACATATCGTATTTTTCGATGAATCGGGCAGTTGACTCGACGATCCACTCGGCGAAATGCTCGCGGCAAAGCGCCAGCCTGTGCTGGCGCATGTTGATCACGGCTTTTGCATCACATTTGCGACATTTCATGGTAAGATATTTTACTCACCATACCGAACGAGGCTAACCACCGGAGATCACCGGAACGAGCCTGATGACATCGTCCGGCTTGAGATATACATCGTCGGTGACGAGTTCGCCATCGATCACGGGTAGAACAGCTTCGGGTGACAGATCACACTTGATGATCGCATCGCGGATGGTCATCCCGTGTTTGACGGTAAATTCTTTATCGCGGAAGGTCAGTTTGGCAGTCATGGGCAATAGTGTATCCGGTGTGATCGGCGGAGGCAATAATAGATACAACCTATTTGGCAGGCAACGATCCTCCCCTCTGGGCTACGACCCGTCTCGTCCACAGGGGGCGATCAGGGTGTTCTGTGTTTTGTGCGTGATAGAGCACCCCCTCTGTCTCCTGCGGAGACATCTCCCCCACCGGGGGCGATCAGGGTTGGCTTTGCTTGCCACGATCAGAGAGAGAAGTAGGCCAGGGCCAACCGGAGACGTTCTTCAATGTCGTCAGGGGCATCGGCGGGGATCGATTGGAGGGCGGCCTGGGCCTCGACAATGCTGAATCCCATCGTGGTCATGGCTTCGATGATCTCGGTGTCGAGGGAGGAAATAGCAGCCAGACCCGGCGGGAGATCGACGGGGAGGAGTTTGCCTTTCAGTTCGAGAACGATCTTCTGGGCAGTCTTTCTCCCGACTCCGGGCACACTGGCGATCACATCAGGCTCGTCGCGTTGAATGGCCCCGGCCAGCAAGTCGGGTGAGAGGGTGTTCAGAACGGCCAAACCAAGACGCGGGCCGATGCCGGAGACTCCCTTCAACAGCTCAAAAATGCGCTTCTCTTCCTCGGTAAGAAAGCCGTACAGGGTAAAGCTGTCCTCGCGGATAATCAGGCTGGTATGGAGATCGACGTGATGGCCGACCGAACCAAGCGAGTTGATCACACTGATCGGGACAAAAACCCGCAGGCCGATTCCGTTGACGTTGATCACCACTGCGTTTTCTTCGACTTTTTGGAGCGATCCTGAGACTGACGCGATCATCGTTTCTCCCCGTGTGTTTTCTTTATGATATGATAACCGTTTTTTCTATTCCTGCCCTACGAAGGGCCTGTTAACGGTTGTCGGGGTCGGGCTTGCGGGCTACAATGCCTGAGGGCTTTGACGGGAATATCTCCCGGGGCTGAAGCCACCGGGCTAAAACAGCCCTGGGCGACCGACGACCTTCGGTCGTACAGGGTCGCCCCTACGAGATGGATTCGGAATAAGTGATCTGCTGTGTATAAGAGCCAGCCTGATGGCAACCCGGTTGGCCGAGATGTGAAAGGCAGACGGTCGACGATGGCCGTATTAATGGGCAGGATCGTTACACTGGAACACCAATCAGAAGTGCTCAAGAATAACGCGCCGGATGATCCGTATGAACGGGCACTGCCGATCTACCTGCCGCCGGGCTATGATGATCAGGCCGAGCAGCGGTACCCGGTCATATGGGTGCTGGCCCCTTACGGAAGCTGGGGTGAGCGGTTCTTCAACCTGCAAGCATGGGACGCGAATATCGTCCAGCGGATGGATCGACTGGTCAGCGAGGGAAAAGCAAAACCAGCGATTCTGGCTTTCCCCGACTGTTTCACCAGCCTGGGCGGGAGCCAGTACGTCAACTCTTCAGCGGTGGGCGATTACCAGGACTACATCCTTGAGGAACTGATCCCGCTGGTCGACCATACGTATCGCACGACCGGCGAACGTGATCGGCGGGGGGTGCTGGGATACAGCAGCGGCGGGTACGGCGCGCTGATGCTGGCAATGAAGCACCCCAATATTTTCGGGGCGACGGCCTGCCACAGCGGGGACATGTATTTCGAGCAGGGCTACTGGATGGACTTCAGCAGCGCAGTCAGGGAGTTGGAACGATCAGGAGGAGTGACCGCGTTTCTCGCCAGCCTGAAAGAGATAGATCGACCGCAGGAGAAAAGCCGGGACTGGTTCCATACGTTGAACATCATAGCGATGAGCGCCTGCTATTCGCCAAACCCGGACAGCGAATACGGTTTCGATCTGCCGTTCGACCTGTACACGGGAATGATCAAAGAGGATGTGTGGAAACGGTGGCAGGCGAAAGACCCGATCAGGGTTGTTGAGGATCACCTGGATGCGCTGCGGTCGATGAGGGCGGTTTACTTCGACTGCGGCATCCGCGACGAGTATAATCTGTTTCTGGGTGCACGGCGTCTGCACCAGATTCTCGACCAGCACGGGGTCGACCATACCTATCTCGAACACGATGGCGGACACCGGAATATCAACTGGCGCTATGACACTTCGCTGCCGATCATCACGCAGGCCCTGTGGGAATAGATCAAATCATGACCTCCCGATTACGCAATACCCTGTTGGCGCTCCTGATCGTTTCGGTGTTGTCTGGCTGCTCGCGAAACGCCAGCTATATCATCCTGGTGACGGCAACACCGTCGGGATATATCTACCAGCCGGATATAGAATCCACAGATGAACCGGGAGACTCGGCATCGCCCGCATCAGAGGCGGCGGTCGAGATCAATCTCCCTACCCCGACCTATATCCCAACCCCTGATCCAACCCGGACAGCCGTGATCGACCCGACCGAAAACCAGGTACATATCGTTCAGTCAGGGGAGACGCTGGCGCAGATCGGGATCAGGTATGGGGTCAGCGTCGAGGCAATCGTAGCGATAAACGAACTGTCCAACGAGAACATTTTATCGGTGGGGCAGTCGCTCGTCATCCCGACAGCGATAGAGACTATCGGCCCAAGCTTCAAGATCATCCCCGACAGTGAGCTGATCTACGGGCCGGCGCTGAAAGACTTCAGCACCGAGGAGTTCGTCGCGATGCGCCCGGCCTCTTTCCTGGCAAGCTACCAGGAGGAGTTCAACGGGATGATGATGAGCGGCGCGGAGATCATCGAGCGGGTGGCGCTGGAACAGAGCATCAACCCCCGGCTGCTGCTGGCGATGCTCGAATATGAAAGCCAGTGGTTGAGCCAACCCACCTTGAGCGACGAGGCGATCACCTACCCGATGGGCTATCTCGAAAAACCGGGGCAGGTTTACGGCCTGTACAAACAACTGGACTGGGCGGGGAAGGTGCTGGCGGTCGGGTATTACGGGTGGCGCGAACGGGGGCTGTCAGCGACTCTGCTGGCCGACGGGATGCGGGTGGGCCTCGATCCGACGATCAATGCGGGGACAGCGGCGGTTCAGGTGCTGCTGGCGCAAACACGCACCAACTACGACTGGCAGATCGCCAGCGATCACAACGGGTTCTTCGTGACCTACAACAGTCTGTTCGGCGATCCATTCCAGTATGCGGTCGAGCCGCTGATTCCCAACGACCTGACCCAGCCAGAGATGAGTATGCCCTGGGATACCGAGAACGAGACATGGTATTTCACCGGGGGGCCGCACGGCGGATGGGGATCGAGCAGTGGCTGGGCTGCGCTGGACTTCGTGCCAACCGACACGGTCGACATCGGCTGCACGATCTCACCGATGTGGGCAAGGGCAGTGGCCGACGGCGTGATCGCACGGAGCGAATACGGGATCGTGATCCTCGACCTGGATGGTGACGGCTTCGAAGGGACAGGGTGGACGGTATTCTACCTGCACCTGACGAGCGTCGACCGACCGGTCGAAGAAGGCGACCAGGTCAAACAGGGCGACCCGGTCGGGCACCCGGAGTGCGAGGGCGGAGTCAGCTACGCGACACACCTTCATATCGCACGGCGCTACAACGGCGAGTGGATTCCCGCCGACTGCACCGACTGCCCGCTCACCATCGCCGCACCGCCGCTGGTGTTCGACGGGTGGCAGGCGTATACATTCAACAACGAGTACGACGGATCGATGATGCGCAACCAGGAATACCGGGAAGCCTGCACCTGCCGGGAAGCGTTCAATACGTTCAGCCCGGCGGCGTTTGAATAGATGATCACCCCCCTGTGCAAACTGACGATACGACAGATGGGTCGCCAAAGGCGACCCTGGGCGGGGACAAGCCCCGCCCCTACGAGACCAGAACAGATAATGTGTTACACCAGGATCGACCAAGTTTAAAAAGTATCGTGTCTCCAACCTGGCAAAGGGGGACGATCAATATGGTTCGGGTTGTTCTACCAAGCTGTGCGGATTTAGAACAGCCGGTGAATATAAGGCTTCAAATCTGAGGCGGACTGCACCGGGTCGGCAACGTCAAAGAGCAGGTAGGAACCGGCTTCATTGGGGCGGGCATGCGCCCAACTTGCCAGACGGAGCTGCTGATCGGTGACAATTTCATAGCCCCCCTTGACAACGATATGCCCGGACACGAGCACCTGCTGGGGCACTTCGGGGGCCGAATAAACTTCGAGGAAACGTTCGAGAATCTTTCCGTACATCAATCGGCCAGAAACAGCGCTCTCACACTGGGTGAAAAAGAATTCCCACAGGATCGGCCACTCCGGTTCCAGGTTCGAGGCAATGATCCCGCGCAGCATATCCAGGTAGCGGGGATCGCCGGGGTTCTGGACGGCAAGGTAGTACCAGGACTGACGCAGGTATTCCTCCTGCGACATATTAAAGGTGGACTGCAACAGCACACTGATATCATCACGGGCGATCAGTTTATCAACCTCGGCGATAAAATCGTCATGCGAAAAGGTCATCACCAGATCGGCGGCGGAAGCAACCGCCGTTCTCGCCGACGCCCCGGCGTGGGTCAGCATGACTCCAGCAGCGGTCCTGACCATGAACGGCAGCGATTTCAGAAAGTCGACGATGGTTTTTCGATAGCTGCCGAGAGCGTGTTCAAAACGGGGGGTGAAGGCCAGATCACCTTTCGAGAGAGGAACCCCGTAGATGTGAGGCAGTTCGTGATTCCCCAACAGCACCAGCACCCGATCATGTCCCAATTCCGCCTGCAGGCGCATGACATCGAGCAGAATCTGGACGGAACAATCTTCCTGATCCGGGTCGTAGCGATGGATGAGATCGCCCAGGAAGACCAGATAATCTGCTTCGCCTCGACGATACAGATCAAGAAAACGATCACAATATCCCTGATAGGGTTCCCATTCCCCGTGCAAATCCGTGACTACGAACGCTCTCCCGGACGTTAA
>DAOUES010000269.1:0-16213 GCA_034430335.1 Anaerolineae bacterium
GGCAGTGGGGCTGATCCTGATCGGGCAGCTACTGCTCGCCGACCGGCCACAGGCGGGCGGGGCGGCGCTGCTGATCGCCTGCGGTGGGCTGCTGTGGATCGGGATGCTGATCGTCTATCAAAAGGGGATACTGGGAAGAGGGCCGCGTGTCACCGGCAGCGCGGCATATCAGGAAGCGGATGCAGACCAGGATTTGTTCACAGAACTGCACCTGATCTTCCTCGGCTGCGGGGTCATATTTTCGGCAGCGACCTATTTCCTCACCGCAGGAAATCTATTCACCCTCGCAGGGACGCTGACATGGATGGCGAGCATCGCCTGCTGGTTGATCGGGTTCGCGGAAAGATCGCCCAGGCAACTCTACAGAGACAGCCTAAAAGGGATTCGACGGTTCCCAGGCAAAGCACGGCGGTGGTTCACTTCGACGGCCAGACAGGAATGGCCCTGGATCGCGGCACTGGTGGTGATCATCGGGCTGGGGGCGGTGTTCCGCTTCTACAGGCTGGACGCGATTCCGAACGAGATGACGAGCGATCACGTCGAGAAGCTGCTCGATTCTTACGATGTGTCGCAGGGAATATATCACGTGTTCTTTACCCGGAACGGCGGCAGGGAAGCAATCCAGTTCTACCTGGTGGCGCTGGCGTCGAAGCTATTCGGGACGGGAATGTCTTTCCTGACGCTGAAACTGGTTTCGGCGCTGGAAGGGCTGGCGCTGATTCCGTTGATCATCGTGCTGGGGCGGGAATTAGTGGATCGGGAAACAGGGTATATCGGCGGCGGGCTGGCGGCGGTAAGCTGGTGGCATACGGCGCTCTCGCGGCTGGCCTTACGGATCGTGCTGACTCCGCCGGTTTTCACGCTGATACTGGTCTGCCTGATAAGGGGGATCAGAACGGGAAGGCGAAAAGCGTGGCTGTGGGCGGGCGTCTGGATGGGGGTCGGGGTGTATGCGTATCAGGCGCTGCGAATGGCTCCCTTTGCGGCGGCAGCAGCGCTGGGGTGCGCGGTGGGGGGGCCGCTGATCCAGATGATCGGGGCGAGGATCAAAAACGACAGCGCGGTGGCGCAGAAGGAAACGATCGCGCTGCGGATCGCCCAGAAGCAGTTGACCAACTTTGTATTAGCCGGGATGGTGTCGCTAGTCTTTTTCGTGCCGATGCTGCGTGTGTGGCACGACTACCCGGATCAATTGTGGAACCGGGTGATCAACCGGACGACCGCAAGCGAGGTCGATATACCGGGCGCACCGCTGGCAATATTCGCGGAGAACTACCAGAATGCCCTGCTGATGTTCAACAAACAGGGCGACGCGGCCTGGATCAGCGCGGTGCCGGGCGAGCCGATGCTGGACCGGGTGACGGGGGCGCTGTTCATCGTCGGGGTGCTGGCGTGGCTGGTGCGATTGTGGCAGCGGCGCGACCCGGCAGACGTTTTCGCGGTGCTGGCAGTGATGATCATGCTGCTGCCCTCGGCGCTGGCTATCGCGTTCCCGATAGAGAATCCGAGCGCAACGCGGGCAAGCGGGGTGATCCCGATTATCTTTTTGTGGGCGGCGTGGCCGCTGGCGCTGCTGATCCAGCAGTGGGGATCAAAAGGCAACCCGGCCACGCTGAAAGCCTCAGCCGCTGCGGGGGTAGTGCTTGCCGGGGCGGTGATCGGTTGGTTAAACTTCAGGACGTATTTCATCGATTTTGCCGAGTCGTACCGCCGGGCAGCACTCAATCCCAGCGAAGTCGCCGCAGCGGTCAGAGAGACCGTCGGGGATGACGGATCGCTAGAGGGCGTCTGGCTGCAAGGATGGCCTTTCTGGCACGACTACCGGGCAATCGGGATCGAGGCGGGGGACATCCGTTTTTCGAACGCGATACTCGACGTCACGATGCTCGGCGATCTGCTCGACACGCAGCCCGGCTATTTCTCGGCGCGACCGCTGGTATTCATCGTGCATCCATCCGATATCGAGGCGCTGACGCTGCTGAATGAGACTTTCGAGGGCGGCGAGACGCGCTATTATCGCAGCGACATCGACGGGAGGGATTTCATTCTGTTCGTCGTGCCGGGAGAATGATGAAATCCCTCTAACCGGCAGAGATCACCCCCCGCTTCTCGCTTCGCGAGAATCTGCCCCCTTAACAAGGGGGGCGGCATTACTTTTTTTGCGATGGACTGTTGTGGTCGTACATTATTCATAGTCATCTTGTTGATTACTGAGCATTCGAACGAACAGGCGTGTATAAAGACAGGGCTGCCAACATACACGCCAACCGGAAATGGCAGACTACGATACAGGGAAAACAAGAGTCATAGATGATCGCACCCAAATCCAATGCCCACAGCGCAACAGATCACATCAACAGCGACAGACTGATCAGCAGGTTGTTGCTGATCGCGATCCTGGCGATTGCCGCCAGCCTGCGCCTGGTCGGGCTGGATTGGGACGAGGGTCACCTGCTGCATCCCGACGAACGGTTTCTCGCCTGGGTAGCGGCTGATCTCGAACCGGTCGAGACAATTGGCGGGTATTTCGATACCGTAAACTCGACGCTGAACCCGAACAACGTCGGGCATGGCTTCTACGTTTACGGGAACCTGCCGGTAATCACCGCGCACGTCCTGGGCGACGTTCTCGAAAAGGGGCAGTTGTACGCGATTTACATGGTCGGTCGGTACATGTCGGTGGTAGCCGACCTGCTGACGATCCTGATCCTGTATTGGGTGGCTCAACGATTATTCGACCGGCGGATCGGGCTGCTTACGGCGGCGCTGTACGCGGGATGCGCGTTCCCGATCCAGCAGGCGCATTTCTTTACCGTCGACCCGTATACGAACCTGTTCGGCGCGGCGGCGTTCGCCTTTGCAGTGCGGTCACTCGAACGTCACCGGTGGACGGACTATCTGCTGTTCGGGGTGATGCTGGGCATCGCGATGTCGTGCAAGATGAGCATCTACCCGCTGTCGATAATCCTGGTGATCGCGCTGGCGCTGCGCACACTGCGGGAACAATCGGAGATCGACCGGACGAAGGACGGCAACGGCGTCAAACAACGTCGAGCGGTATTTCTCAGAGCGTTTGCCGGGCTGTGCATCGCCGGGCTGGTTACAGTGCTGGTGTTCCGAGTCGGGCAGCCTTACGCATTTCTCCCGGCGCATTCGGGGGTCGAGATCAACGCCGAGGAACTGGGCGGCGGCCTGACGCTGATCAGCCGGATCGGTGACCCGGTGGGGTTCAGGCCAAACCCGGACTGGATCCGGCAGATGCGCGAAGTGCGGATTCAGGTTTCCGGGCGGGCGGATATCCCCCCGAATCACCAGTGGGGCAAGCGGATTCCGCTGGTGTTCCCCTGGACGAACATGGTGCGGGTAGGGATGGGCTGGCCGTTCGGTCTGTTTGCGTGGTTTGCCTTCGGCTGGGCGTGGTGGGAGATCATCAGGCAGCACGAGGGATGGGAAAAGCTCGTCCTGCCGACGGTCTGGATCGGCGGGTACTTCGTTTTGCAGGGCGTCGGCTGGGTAACGACGATGCGCTACTTCCTGCCGCTGTACGGGTTCCTGGCGATGCTGGCGGCCTGGGCGCTGATCACGATAAGGGATCGGATTCAAAAGCTAATTACAACGTTCGATGCGCCGCGCCACCATTGGACGGCGGTCGCCAGCGCAGGGCTGATCGTCTGCGTCATGCTGGCGGCGTATGGCTGGGGATTCGCCGTTTCACGCATTTACACCCGGCCCCATACACGGGTCGCGGCATCGGAATGGATCGTCGAGAACATTCCCTCGGACGTGACGCTGATCTTCGACACACCTGACGGGCCGCGAACTTACGAGCTTGGCCTGCCAAATACCTGGCCTGCTGGAGGAGAGCAGGACGCGCTGCACCCGGTTCTGGATACATCGTATGTCTACTCGGATTATCCAAACAGCTACCAGTTCGAACTGCCATTCGACGGCACGCTGGACACGATCAGGATCAACCACGTGGTCGAGCCGAACGCGGGCGAGATCGAGCAAAACCTGCGCTCGCTGAACATCACGCTGACGCCTGCCGGGGATTCAAACGCGGTGCTGGCCGGGGGGACAATTGACGCCCGGTTTGCAGCGGGGGACGATCCACGCGGGGACACCTACCGACTGTCGGTCAACCCGGTCGAGATGACAGAGGGGACTCGCTATACACTCACGCTGACGCCGGGCAATTCGGGGGGACTTGTAATTTCAGGGTCGGCCATCGCCACCGAAGGGGATTGGGACGACCCGATCCCGCACGGGGTCAACCCGTACAACGTGTGGGGAGCACAGTTCCAGGGATACGAGTTGAACCTCGTGTGGGAAGATACACCGGACAAACGCGAATACATGCAGCATATCCTCGACCGGGTCGATTACCTGACGATATCGAGCAACCGGTTCTACGCCTCCCTGTCACGGAATCCACAGCGGTGGCCGATGACTCTCGCCTACTACGAGGCACTGTTCAGCGGCGAACTGGGCTTCGAGTTGATCGGGGATTTCTCGTCGCGGCCAACGCTGGGGCCAATCGAGTTTTACGACGACACCGCCGAAGAA
The DNA here is from genome assembly GCA_034430335.1 of Anaerolineae bacterium. Taxonomy (GTDB): domain Bacteria; phylum Chloroflexota; class Anaerolineae; order Aggregatilineales; family UBA3940; genus JAFGOY01. The sequence continues at coordinate 4,567 of DAOUES010000269.1, forward strand.
GCCTGGACGGTCTACGACCATCCGAGGGTATTCATCTTCAGGAAGACCGCCGCCTACAGCTCGGAGAATACGGCGGCGATCCTGGGTAGCGTCGACCTTGATTCGGTGGTGATGAAGATCGCCGGAGAATCGGAAGGCCGCCCGGTGAATCTCGCCCTACCCCCGGCACGGCGCAACGTCGACGCCACACGGGGCGTCGGGATACTGTCGCCGGAACTGTCATGGACGGCCTATGATCCGCAGCGCACCGATTTCTTCTCACGGTTTCAAGGGTTGGGAAGCATCACCTGGTGGGTAGTGATCGGGGTGATCGGGTGGCTGGCATTCCCAACGATGTGGGTGATCTTCCGAGGGACTCCCGATAAGGGTTATCTCCTCAGCCGGATTTTCGGGATGCTGTTCTCGGCGTGGCTGGCGTGGATGCTGGCGAGTTTGCGGCTGGTCAAATGGGGACGGGCGGGGATACTGCTCTCGCTGCTGGCGCTGGCGATCCTCTCGGCGGGGCTGATCCTGCCACACCGAAAAGCGTTCATGACGTGGGTCAAAGCAAACCTGCGGCGGATCGGGATCGCCGAAGCGGGGCTGTTCGTGTTCTTCTTCGTTTTCCTATTGATCAGGCTGGGCAACCCGGATTTGTGGCACCCGTATTTCGGCGGCGAAAAGCCGATGGACATGGCTTACTTCAACGCGGTACTGCGCTCGGAGACGTTCCCACCCTATGATCCCTGGTTCGCAGGGGGAACGATCAACTATTACTATTTCGGGTTCGTGCTGATCGGGGTGCCGGTGAAACTGCTGGGGGTACCGTCCAGCCTGGCTTACAACCTGATCCTCCCGACTTTTTTCGCGCTGACCGCCGGGGGAACGTTCTCGGCTGTGTACAATTTGACAGCGAAAAGTTCGATTGGCGATGTTTTCACCCCCTCCCAGCAGCCGAAAAACGGCTGCCCCCTCCCCCTCAATGGGGAGGGAGCAGATAACAGTGAAGAAGGAGGGCGGGGGCAAGCCCCGCCCCTACAGGATGGTTCGAGAAAACGAGAATCATTACAGGTGCGTGACGATGGACGGGGCGGTTTGGGAGAACGAGAATCATTACAGGTACGGGAAGGAGGTGGGCGGGGGCAAGTCCCGCCCCTACGAAACGGTATTATAAATGGGGAACGGCTGCCGGTGCTGGCGGGATTATTCGCGGCGGTGTCGGCGGTGGTGCTGGGGAACCTGGACCAGATCAGGCGGATCATCTGGGGGATCGCCGAAGTGGGGCACGGTGGCGCACAGTGGGAGTCGACGCTGCTGCCGCACGGGGGCGACTTCATCAACGGGCTGATCCAGATGGTCCAGGGGCAGAGAATCCCGATTGCGCGGCATGAGTGGTACTGGAACGCCACGCGGCTGATACCGGTGCCGATCAACGCGGAGGGTATCGCCACCGAGACGGGGCCAATCACCGAGTTCCCGTTCTTCACGTTTTTATACGGCGACCTGCACGCACATATGATCGCGTTCCCGGTGACGCTGCTGGCGATCGGGTGGTGCATCGCGCTGATCCGGCAAGTCGACAGGGAAAACGACGGGCCATTCAGCCGATTTATCACGATGGCGATGACCCTGTTCGGCGGTGCGCTGGCAGTTGGGGCGCTGCGGCCAACCAATACCTGGGACTACCCGACTTATTTAGTGCTGGCAATGGTCACGTTGATCGTCGCGCCGTTCCTGAAACGGGAGAATCGGAACTACCTACCGGCGCTGATGATCGGCGGGGTGCTGGCGGTGATGCTGGGCGCAGCAATGTATGGATTCAGCCTGTCGGAGGCAGCACAGGCGCAGAACATCTCCGGGCTGGCGCTGGCGGGTGCCGGGGCGCTGGCCGGGCTTATGATCGGGTATGGCATCGGGCTGCGGGTGACCGACAAGAGAGAGGATCGTGACAGCAAGCCCTGGCAAACACTGTTCGGCGGGCTGGGGATGAGCGCCCTGTTCGCGCTGGGCACGTATCTATTGTTCCTGCCCTATATGTTGAATTACAAAGCCGGATACGATCAATTCATCGCCTGGGAAGGGTCGTCGACTCCGCTGTGGGCTTTCACCGACATCAACGGGCTGCAACTGTTCCTGATCGTCTCCTGGCTGGGGATGATCGGGTGGGGATGGATGAAAAAGATACCACGCAAGATGATCCTGCCGGTGGTGTTCGGCGGGATGGCGGTGATCGCCGTAACCACGTTTGCCGGATCGACGGTTTCGCCGGTTGCGATTGTGGCGGTGCCGGTGATGCTGGCCGCGCTGGGACTGTTCATCGATCAGGATCGGAGCAGGGAAGAGATCATCGTCGGGGTACTGGTGCTGGCGGCAATGGGGCTGGCGCTGCTGGTGGAGATCGCCGTGCTGGAGGGCGACATGCACCGGATGAACACGATCTTCAAGTTCTATCTGCAAATCTGGCTGCTGCTCGTGGTCGCAGCGGGGGCGGGGCTGGCGTGGTTCTGGCCGAAAATCCGAAGCGCCATCGACGCGATACGAATCCCCTGGTCGGTAGTGCTGGCGGTGTTGATCGGGCTGGCAATGCTGTATACATTGATGGCGACCTGGGCAAAAGTCGGCGACCGGTGGAATGTCGAAGCGCCGCATACGCTGGACGGGATGGCCTACATGCCGACCGTCAGCCGCTACGAGAACGAGAAATCATTCAGCCTGCAACCAGATTACGTGGCGATACGATGGCTGCAAGACAATATCGAAGGGAGTCCGGTAGTCATGGAAATGGTCTCGCCCGCCGAATACATGTGGGGCAACCGGATCAGCATCTACACGGGGCTGCCGAGCGTGGTGGGGTGGAGCTGGCACCAGCGGCAGCAGCGGGGCATAGACGCGCCCGAAGTGCTCGACCGACACCGCATCGTGAAGGAATTCTACAACACGACCGATCTCGACTATACCAGGGAGATCATCGACGAGTACGATATCGAGCTGATTATGGTCGGGGAGTTGGAGAAAGCCTACGCCGGGCAAGCCGGGATAGCAAAGTTCGAGACGCTGAACTCGATGGGAGTCCTATCGCCGATATTCGACCAGAACGGCACGGTAATCTACCGCGTCGAAGGGGAGCGATCCGCACCATGATGGCTGTGATAGGTTGGTACGTGACCGTCAGCACAATCGGCTGGCTGACGTGGCCGCTGGCTTTCCGGCTCCTGCCGGGCCTGCCCGACCGGGGGTATACGATCAGCCGGGCGCTGGGCCTGCTGCTGGTGGGCTATGTTTTCTGGCTACTGTGCTCGCTGGGATTTCTGCGAAACACCGCCGGGGGGATTCTGCTGGCAGTCGTGATCACCGGCGGGGCAGCGCTGTGGGCATATTTCTCACAGACGGGGAATCTATCAGAGATCAAAACGTGGCTGAAAGAACAGCGGCGGATGGTGATCACAGCGGAGACGCTGTTCCTGCTGGCCTTCGTGATCTGGACAGTCGTCCGGTCACTGAACCCGGCAATCGAGGGAACGGAAAAGCCGATGGAACTGGCGTTCCTGAACGGGATCAACCGCAGCAGCACATTTCCGCCGCGCGATCCCTGGCTGGCCGGGTACGCGATCAGCTACTACTATTTCGGGTACGTGATCGTGGCGATGGTGGCAAAGCTCACGGGGACGATTCCGAGCGTGGCGTTCAACCTGGGCGGGGCGCTGCTCGTCGCGCTGACTCTCGTGGGCAGCTACGGGCTGGTCTACAACCTGGTCAGCAAAAAACGGCAAAACGAAGAACAGAAAAACGAGAAACGACAGCGAACGGCGATCAGCGCGTTGATCGGGCCGCTGATGGTGGGGATCACCGGGAACCTGGAAGGGTTCCTCGAACTGCTTCACTCGTTGAGCATCCCACGCAGCATGGCGTTCTGGACGTGGCTGGACATCGAAAACCTAAGCGACCCGGTGAGCGGTGGGATCACCGCCCCCGCCGACTGGCGGTTCTGGTGGTGGTGGCGGGCCTCGCGGGTGATCCAAGACCGGGACGTGACGGGGCTACCGGCAGCCTTGCAACCCATCGACGAGTTCCCGTTCTTCAGCTTCCTGCTGGGCGACATGCACCCACACGTGCTGGCGCTGCCGTTCGTGCTGATGGTGATCGCGCTGACATTCAATGCACTGATTCAAGAGAAGGCGTTGAGCCGGGCGCAGTACGGCCTGTACATCGTCGTGTTCGGCGGGCTGGCATTCCTCAATACGTGGGATTTACCGATCACGCTGTTCATGTTTGGCGGGGCGCTGGTGCTCCGGCATTTCATCGAGGCGGGGCGATTCTCGCTTGAGTCTCTACAACCGGCGATCACCGCCGGGCTGATCGTGCTGGGGGGTGGGATCGCCGCCTACCTGCCCTGGTATATCAGCTTCGGGTCACAGGCGGGGGGAATCCTGCCGAACCCGATCTTTGCGACGCGGCTGCACCAGTACATCGTGATGTTCGCTCCTTCGCTGGTGATCGTGGTATGGTTCGTGATCGACACGGCGATTCGCAGGCGAAAGCAGGCGGCATGGTGGGGCGGGATCGGCGCAGGGTTCGGGATTCTGCTGGCGCTGATGCTGACCGCCGCCGGGTTGAGCGTGCTGGCAACAAGAACCAGTCCCGAGGCGCTGGCCTTTGCGATGAACAGCAGCGGTGTCGGCAGCGGACAATTAGGCGAGGCGGCGCGGGCCGTGATCCGGCACCGGCTGGCACACCCACTGACCTTCTTATTCCTGACGATCATGATCGGGTTGATCGTGGCGGTTGTGTTTGGGCAGAGAGAGAGTGAACCGCAGAGGACGAAGAGGGCGAAAAGGGGGACTGATCTAACCCCCTCCCCAGCCCTCCCAGGTAGAGGAAGTGGAATACCCAAAGAGGCAGTGTCTAATAGCACGATCACCCCCCCGCTTCTCGCTGTTGACAGTGAGGCAACAAGCGGCACCGTTTCAACCCCCTCCCCAACCCTCCCCCTTCCAGGGAGAGGGAGCGGAGTACCGGTTGTAATCGAGCCGGTGACGGGGTTTGTGCTGCTGCTGATCTTCACCGGGTGTTTATTGACATTGGGTTCCGAGTTTGTTTACCTGCGCGACAACTTCGGGCAACGGATCAACACGATCTTCAAATTCTATTACGCGGCGTGGATTCTGTTCAGCGTGGCGGCGGCGTATGCAATCCATACGCTGGGCAGCCAGAAAAACCGGGGGACACGGATTGCATTCATCGGAGTGACGACCGTCATCATGTTGATGGGGCTGGTCTACCCGGTGCTGTCGATCCCCGAAAAGACGGGGTTATATGATTGGACGGCGGATCGCCGCCCTACCCTGGACGGTATCGACACCATCCGGCAGCGCACCCCCGGCGATTATGCCGCGATCCAATGGTTGAACGATCATGCGACCGAGGACGACATCGTCCTGGAGGCGGTCGGCGGGGCATACAGCACTTACGGCAGAGTGTCGGGATCGACGGGCGTGCCAACGCTGATCGGGTGGTCAAACCACGAACGGCAGTGGCGCGGCCCACGCTATGACGATTACGCAGGGACACGGATTCAAGACACCGCCGAAATTTACAATACGACGAGCATTGTCAGGGCGCAGGAATTGATCGAGCAGTACGGCGTGACCTATGTTTTCGTCGGCACGCTGGAACGAAGCCCGGAATATGCGTCACCGGTTGGGCTGGCGAAATTCGACCGGTATTACCCGGCGGCGTTCGAGTCCGACGGGGCAACCATCTACCGGGTCGACCAGCCACTCAGCGAGGAGGCCCAATGACAGCGGGCGAGTCCGTACAAGAACCTCAAACCAACAACCGGTGGCAGCTTTCGGTCGAGACGGCGGCGTACCTGATCATCTTTTTGATCGCAATCGGGCTGCGGGCAGTGAATCTGGGGGCGGCCCCACTGAGCGACATCGAAGCCGGGCAGATTTTGCCCGCCGCACGGATGATCGATACAGGACTCCCGGCGACAGTCAGCGGCAGCCCGCTGCTGTTCGGCGGGGCGCTGCTGGCCTTTTCCCTCGGCGGGGCATCGAACAGCGCCGCCCGCCTGCTGCCAATGTTGGGCGGGCTGGGATTGGTCGGCGCGCCGCTGCTGTTCAGAAAACGGCTGGGGCGCATCCCGACGCTGATCGCGGTAGGCTGGCTGGCGATCTCGCCGACGGCAGTGGCATCCTCGCGGATCGTCTCCGGGGTTGGCCTGTCGATGCTGGGGGTGCTGATCGCCATCTACGCGCTTGACCGGGCCGGTAGAACCGGGAAAACCGGGATGGCGCTGCTGGGCGGCGCGGCGCTCGGCGCAGCGCTGCTGGCGGACTACGGAACGCTGGCGGCGTGTATTACGATTGGATTTGGGGCGCTCTTTGCGTTTTTCACCGACGAAGAAGAGACGCTGACCTCCGAACCGGCCAGATCGCTCCTGGGTGGAATCAAATGGACGGTGTTCCTGATCGGGGCGGTCGCAACGATTGCGCTGCTCGGCACGGTATTCTTCATCACACCGAACGGGCTGGGGGCCGCCGCCGACCTGCTGGCGCAATTTCTACAGGGGATCGTCCGGCGGGGACGGGATGTCACTTATCTGGGCCTCAGCCTGCTGCTCTACGAACCGGTGTTGATCCTGTTCGGGATGATCGGGGCGTGGCAGGTTTCGCAGTCGGCGGAAGCCTGGCAGCGCTTCCTGGCCGGATGGGGGATCGGGGGATTCATCATCTGCCTGATCTACCAGGGCGCGATGCCCGCCCATATGCTGTGGTGCGCCGCGCCGATGGCGCTGCTGGCCGGGATCGGGATCAGCCGGATGATCGGGATGGAACGGGAAGGATCGGCAGTGTGGGAGTGGGCCGCAGCCGCGACATACATCGCATTGTGGGCGATGCTCGGCGCAAGTGTGATGAGAGCGCTCAAAACCCCACACATACTCACCATACCGCCCGATGCTCCGCCTGACCAAGTTATGATGAGCATCCCCTTAGATGCGATCATGATCGTGCTGTGGGCGATTATGCTGATCATCCTGTGGATGAGCATCACCAGCCTGATCGAGAGCCGGGCAGCGTGGTACAGCTTCGGGTTGGGCACACTGATCATCGGGATGTGCTTCGCCGCCGGGCAGAGCGCCGCGCTGAGTTTCACACGGTATTCAAGCCCATTCGAACCGATGAACGTATCTCCGGGGCAAAGCGGCCTGTACCGGATGGTGGAAACCATCGAAGAAGTCAGCGACTTCAGCAGCGGCCAGCCGTATACGGACGAAGTGGTCGTGGAGGGAGAAGCAGGCGGCGCACTGGCCTGGGCACTGCACCCGTTCTCAAACGTCGAATATGTGTCGATTGTGAACCCGTCCGTCGCCAGCCCGATGGTGATCACAACCGGAGAGGACGACAACCCGGCACTGGGATCGGAGTACGTGGGGCAGGATTTCGTGATCACGCAAAGCTGGACTCCGGAAACTCTCACGTTTACCGAGTTCCTCGCGTGGACGATCTATCGCGGCGCACAGGCAGAACCGCGCAGCGAGCGCGTGATCCTGTGGGTGCGGAACGATATCTACGAACTGCTTTCGGCGGGTGGATCGGAGTGAGGGGGCACCCAGAGTTGCCGGGATTTCGACAGTGCACCAAAGAAAAGCGGAGCGGGCTATTTGAGCATGATCACCCCCCGCTTCTCGCTTCGCGAGAACCTGCCCCCCTTAGCAAAGGGGGCGGCAAGTTTTATCGTGAGAAGTTGTGCAAACAGGCGATCTGGCAATTATCCATCTCCCCCACCCCCTTCGCCGCTTCGCGGCACTTCCCCCAGAGGGGGCAGTTTGGGGGCGATCAGGGTGGTCTGTGCTTTGTACGTGACCAAGCACCCCCACAGGGGGCGATCAGGTTGGCGTAGACTGAGAAGATCAGCGGAGGGGTGTGTATAATCGGGTGATCGAGTACACAATGGACGAGGAATGAATACAGGCAGCGGGGACAACGATCGGATAACCGAACTGATAACAGCAGCGAAAGACGGCGACGAGGCAGCGTTCGAGGCGATCTATCGCCACACTGTCGGTACGCTGTTCAGGCTGGCCTACGGGCTGCTGCTCGACGAGCAGGACGCGGAAGAGGTGGTGCAGGACAGCTTCGCCTACGCATTCCAGAACCTGGAAAAGTTCGACCCGGAGCGGAGCGCGTTCAAAACGTGGCTGTACACGATCACGATCAGCCGGTGCCGGAACAAACGACGCCGGAAGCGGCTGCCGACGATCCGGTTCGGAGAGATCGAAGAATGGTTTGCCAACACGGAACACTCACCGGAGAAGACGCTCGAAAAGGCGGGGATTCGCGAGACGGTGCTGGAAGCGCTGAAACAGCTATCGCCGAAGCTACGGGAAGCAATCGTGCTGCGGTATTTCGAAGGGCTGACCTACCCGGAAATCGGGGACGTGCTGAACTGTTCGCAGAAGACGGCCAGTTCGAGGGTCAGGCTGGCGCATGAAGCGCTGTATAAAACGCTGGAGACTCAACGCGAGGCTTTTCTGGAAGGAGCCTGGCACTATGAATGATATGGCTCAACATGTCGATCACCTGGTCAGCGCTTATATCGAAGGCCAGTTGTCGAGAAGCGATATGATCGGGGTTCGGGACCATATCGCCCGGTGTGATCGATGCCGCGAAACACTCGCCCGGCACGAACGGCTGTCGGAAGATTTGCGGCTGGTCATGAAGCATTTCCCGCCGGTGAAGGCCGGGCAAATCGACGGGATGTGGGAGACTATTCGCCAGCGAAGACAGCCGATCCGGGTGAGAACGTTCACGCCCAAGCTCATCCCGATGACGGCAAGCCTGATCCTGATCCTGGCGATGATGGTCACACCGCTGTTTTCGAGATCGACGGCGGCGGCAGCGTCGACAAGCGCCAGGCTGCCGGAGATCAATACGCCGTTCATACCAACCGATATGACCGAACCGATCACGGCAGAGATCATGGCGACTCCGCAGCCTGAGCAGCAGACGCCAGTAACACTGACAACTGTGTTATCGTTCCAGCAACCGCTCCAGGCGGTTCCGCCGACAGCAATAGACTATTAGTAGAGGGGTCGTCGATGACTGTGCAAGAAGCCGAAAATAGGGGACCGTTTTCTGCACGACTTTCCAAACTGGAACAAACTCTCAACCAGACGCTGATCCTCAACGGCGAGGTGGTGGCTTATATCGTGATCTTCGTCATTGCCGTGCTGACCCGGTTCATCGACCTGGGCGTGCGAACGATGAGCCACGACGAAAGCCTGCATACACAGTTTTCATGGTATCTCTACAATGGAACAGGATTTACACATACCCCGCTGATGCACGGGCCGCTGCTGTTCCATGCCGTCGCGCTCAGTTATCTCCTGTTCGGCGTCAGCGATTTCAGCGCCCGTATCTACCCGGCGGCGGCGGGCGTGATCGTCGTCATGCTGCCGCTCTTCATGCGAAAGTGGCTGGGGAAAACCGGGGCAATTGTCACGTCGATCTTCCTGTCGATCTCACCGCTGATCCTCTACTACTCGCGTTATATCCGGCACGACATCCCGGCAATAATGGCGGCGCTGGTGATGGCAATCATGATCTGGCGGTATATCGAGGAGCGGAAATTCGGCTACCTGATCGGGCTGTCTATCGCACAGGTGGTACTTTTCGCCTCGAAGGAAGTCTCGTTCATCTATATCGCCATATTCGGATGCTTCGTCACGCTGTTCTTCATCACCCGGCTGCTTGAGGTCAGTTGGGACGATTCTACCTGGCACTGGGTTTTCATCACCGGGCTGGCAATCATGCTGATCGCAATCGCGGCGTTTGGCGCACTGCTGATCATCGAAGGGGGGCAGCTACCCGGGGACGAACTGTCCGAGGGAACGGCGGGAACCGTCACCCCGCTCGACCCGGATGCAGCAGCCCAGATGCTGGCCGAGGCCCCGGCCCTGCACCCGATGCGGCTGATCAGGATCATCATCCTGGGGATCGGCGGCGCAGGACTGCTGGCGGCGATACTTGCCACATTGATCGGACAGTGGCGCAACCTGCGCCGGTTCCCTGAACTGGACGTGGCGGTCACAATGGGGACGCTGATCTTACCGGCGCTGACGCCGTTCCTGATCCACTTTGCCGGGTTCAACCCGATGGACAGCGACCCGGCAGCCATCCAGCGGGGGATCACTTTCACCGCGCCGATACTCCTGATCAGCGTGATCGTCGGGCTGGCCCAGTTCATGAAGCCGCCTGAACCGAAACGTGTCCGGGTCATCTCACCGCTCACCGAAGACGAAAAGGTGTACTACGGCGACAGCTACGACCCGGCGACGAACACGGTCGAATACAAACCTGATTTCTACGACTGGGTGACGGCTTTCTTCAGCAGCCGATGGTGGGTGATCGGCGCGGCTTACTGGCTGATCTTCATCTTCTTCTTCACGACGATGTTCACCAGCGGCAAGGGCATCGGCACCGGGGTGATCGGCTCGCTGGGCTACTGGCTGGAGCAGCAGGGCGTCAAGCGGGGCGGGCAGCCCTGGTACTACTACCTGGTCGTGCTGCTGCCAATGTACGAATTCATGCCGGTGATCCTGGCATTGACTGCGGGCGTGGTGCGGGTGATCCAGAAGATCGGCGAGGGCATCAGACAGAACGCCGACAAAGAACCAGAATCGACAAACGGGCGGGCGAAATCCCTCGATCTGGACGCGCAGATCACGTTCCCGGTCTTGCTGTTCGTCGGCTTCTGGGCAGTGATCAACCTGGTCGCGTACAGCGTCGCCGGGGAGAAAATGCCCTGGCTGACCACGCACCTGACGATCCCGCTGATCCTGCTCGCGGGATGGGTGGTCGGGCAGCTTATCGACAAAATTGACTGGAAAAAGCTGTGGCAATCGCAGCGATGGCTGCTGCTGATCCTGCTCCCGGTCATCGCAATTACTACCTTGAGAGTCATTGGACCGTCGTGCGGCATCTGGGCAGCCAACCCGATCTGCAACACGATCATCCCGGTTCAATACCAATCGCCGATCTTTGCCGGGCGCGAACTGGACAGTCTTTCGACAACCGGGGCGTGGATCGCGGCACTGCTGGTGCTGATCGGGGCGGTATTCGCGACGACAGTCGTCGCCGAGAAAACGAAGATCTCCAGCGGGCAGACGCTCGGACTGGTCGGCGTATTCATCGTCGGCTGGTTGAGCTTCCTGACGGCACGGTCGGCATGGCTGGCGGCCTACATCAACTACGACTACCCGACCGAGTTCCTGGTCTACGCCCACTCGTCGGGGGCGGTCAAGGACGTGATGGAGCAGATCGAGGAACTGTCGTACAAGACGACCGACGGCCTGGGACTGCGGGTGGCCTATGACAATCGAGTCTCGTGGCCGATGTCGTGGTATCTGAGGGATTACTACAACGCCGTCTTTTTCGGGGAACAGCCTTCACGGGGAGTGATCGGCGATGCGCCGGTGATCCTGGCCGGGTCGAGCAACTGGTCGAAGGTCGAGGCGCTGATCGGGGATCGCTACTACCAGTTCGAATACATCCGCATGTGGTGGCCGATGCAGGACTACTTCGACCTGGATCGGGAGGATTTCGCCAACGTGCTGCGCGACCCGGAGCTTCAGCGCGGCCTGTGGAACATCTTCTATAACCGC
>DAOUES010000270.1:0-3438 GCA_034430335.1 Anaerolineae bacterium
TCGCTGTCCGATTCATAGTTCAGGTCGCCGCTGATCAGGCCGTTTTCCGCGAACGTCAGCCCGCCCGGCAGCGTCGACGTTTGCGGGACGCCCGCGCTGGAAGGCATGAACATCGCCGGGTTGAACATCGGTGCGCCGCCCCCGCTCACGGAGATTTCGGCGTCTCCGCCGATCACCCCGCCGATCCGCGCCGACCCCGCGTTGATGTCCAGGTCGCCGCCGACATCGGCCAGCAAGACCTGCCCGCCGCCGGCCATCACGTCATTGCCGACGCTGCTGCCGGGGCGCATCTCGACGGCATAGCCTGCCGCCACCAGGTCGCCGCCGACCCGCGATCCCGATTCCAGGACGAGCGTGTTGCCCGCCCCCCGCACGTCATCCTCGACCGTTCCGTTCAGCACGAACGTCTGTCCGAAGAAAAGCACGTCCCCGGTGACGGTTCCGTTGATCGTCAGCGTCGAGCCAAAGGCCACGACATCCCCGTCGACCACTGCGTCGACGGTGATCGTCTGCCCGAACAGGTACAGGTCATCGGCGATATCCTTGTCGACGGTGATATTGTCCCCGCTGATCGTCTCGGCTGCGCTAACCGGCGCGGCGATCAACAATGCCAGTGCCGCCACGCCGATCAATACGGGCAGCAGCGCTTTTTTGAACCTGCGTGTCATCGATCTCCCTCACATTTCCCTGGAAAGATAAACGGTGAATAAAAAATGCAGCGCCCACCGGCCACGTTTGATCGGCGGGTTGAACCCCTAGCTGATTCTAGCAAATCGCCGGTTGGATATCACCCCCCAGAATGTGGGTATCTGGCGGAAAATCGTAACGGGCATTTTGTGACCAATACCGGATGCCGGGCATGTGACGAAAAAGGGCATTGTGGGACGGGGAAGGTGACAAAATGGGGGAAGATGCGGAGGGATGAAAGCGGCCACCGCAAAGATCGCAGAGGACGCAAAGCGGGAATCAGTGAGTCTGGGTGCCCTGTCAACCTTGAATATTCGACACTTCGCCCCCCCCGATCCCAACTCGTAGGGGCGCAGCGTGCTGCGCCCGAAGGTCGCCACAGGCGACCTATCGTAGCCCGGCGGCTTCAGCCCCGGGATGGACAGGCGAATCATCCAACAAAAAAGGCGGGCCTGTACGACCGTAGGTCGTCGCCCGCCTGTCGATCCAACTCTCTACTGCGCCTTAGAACAGTCCGCCGAACACGTCGTCTTCCTGGCGATCATCCCGCCCTTCCCGGTCTTCGTCTCTCTCGTCCCGATCCGGCCCGGAGAAGAACAGGAAGCCGCCCAGCGCGGCGGTCAATAAGCCGAGCAGCAGCAGCCACCAGCGCACCAGCGGGATACAGGTGATCGTCATGCCCAGCACTTGCAGGCACGAATCGCCGAGATAGCGCGCCTCGGACACGTTGACATATGGCTCCGGCAGTGACGGCTCGAAGCTGATGCTGCCGTTGGCCCCCGCCTGGATGTGCGGCGGCTGTTCCTTGCCGGTTGGCCCTGTCTCGGCTGCCACGCCCCGCACCAGCACGTTCTTGCAGACGCTCAGTTCGGCGGCTTGATCGGCGGATACGGTGGCGCAGGCCACCAGCGTCCCGATCGCGCCGCTGTTCGCCCGGAGCTGAAGCTGGATCACCGCCGAGCCGCCCGGTGCCAGCGAATTGATGTACCAGTTGGTCGTGTTATCGCCGACATCCAACTGGCCGCCGGAGATGGTGACCAGTTCCAGCGACCCCGGCCCGCTGATCGCCAGCGATGCGTCGATCCCGGTCAATGTCACCGCCCCGATGTTGCGGATCGTCGCGTGGACGATCACGCTCGCCCCCGGCGTGATCTCGATTGCGCTGGGGGCCATCTGGATATCGAAGCGCCCTTCCAGGGGAGCCTGTTCCCCTTCCGATTCCCCGCCGGTTTCACCGGTTGCCTCCTCGCCTTCCGCCTCCCCGCCTTCGGCGGTGGCCTCTGCCGTTGCCGTCGGCGTGGCGGTTGGTTCAGACGGGACCGGTTGGCTGTCGGGAGCAGCGGGCGGCTGTCCGGCGGGCTGCTCCGGTGGGCTGACCGCGCCGGGCTGCGGCGTATAGGTTGCCGTCGGCGTCGGGGTGTTGGTCGGCGTCGGCGTCCTGGTGGGGATGTCGGTGGCGGTCGGTATCGGGGTAGGGGTGGGGGTGTTCTCGGCGACGGTGATCGTCACCTTTGCCGTGTCGCACAGCCCGTCCTCGTCGCAGATTTCATACTCGAATGTGTCCGTCCCCAGGAACTTGTTGTCCGGGTCGTAGCTGATCGTCCCCTCGTCGTTGTCGACTTTGGTGCTGCCGTTTTTGGCTTTCTTGGTGACCCGCAGCGAGTCGAGGTCGAGTTCGTCCTCGGCGTCCTCGTCGTTGTCGAGCACGTCGATCACCACCGTCGTGCGCGGTTTGGTCGTCGCCGTGTCGTCTTTGGCTTTTGGCCGGTCGTTGATCGCGGTGATGGTGATCACCACCGTAGCTTCGTCGCACGCGCCGGAGTAATCACAGACCTCGTAGGCGAAGATGTCGAACCCGTTGAAGTTCTTGTCCGGGCTGTATTTGATGCGGTCGTCGCTGCGGATGGTCGCGTCGCCGTCGTCGGGCTTGTTGGTGATCCGCAGGGTGTCGGGGTCCAGCCCGTCGTCAGGGTCCGAGTCGTTCGCCAGCACGTCGATATTGACGTCGTCGTCTTCGTCGGTCGCCGCGAAGTCGTCGTTCACCACCGGCGGATCGTTCACCAGGGTAACCGTGATCGACACGCTGGCCGTGTCGCAGCTTCCGGCGTGATCGCAAATCCGGTAGACGAAGCTGTCGCTGCCGGAGTAATTGGCGTCCGGCTCGTAGAGCACCTCGCCGCTGCCGTTCGGCGTCCCGTCCCCGTGATACGGCCCGTTGATCAGCGTCACGCTTGCCGGGTCGATGGCATGCGCCGGGTTCGTGTCGATGTCCGTGTCGTTGGCCGCCACGTCGATGGTCACGTTCGTGTCTTCGGCAGTAGTGGCCGTATCGTTGTTGGCCGTGACCGGGTCGTTGACCGCCTGCACGGTGATCGCCACCGCTGCCGTATCGCAGGCGGAGTTCGTATCGCAGACCTGATAGGTCAGGCTGTCGCCGCCGTTGTAGTTTGGCGCAGGCGTATAGCGGTATTCCCCGTCGGGGCCGGTCGGCGTCAGCGTGCCGTTGTCGGGGGTGTCGGTTATCGTCACCGAGCCGGTATCCAGGTTCCCGTCGACGTCGGTGTCGTTCGCCAGCACGTTGAACACGACGCTGGCATCCTCGTTGGCCGAAGCCGAATCGTCGTTGGCGACCGGGTCGTCATTGACCGGGGTGATGTTCACCGTCACCGTTGCGCTGTCGCAGGCACCGGCTGCGTCGCATGCCTGATAGATGAACGTATCTGCATTCGCGCCAGTGCCGTTGTAATTCGG
>DAOUES010000271.1:0-10800 GCA_034430335.1 Anaerolineae bacterium
GCAGTGCATTTAATTCATTATAATCGACCTGTTCTGCATCGATCAGCCCGTCTGCACCTAAGAGTACGGCAATCTCATCAAGATTTTTGCGCAACAGATCGCTCATAAGAGCGTTTCGGGGTCCATCTAACTGCGCCGAAACGACAACACTGGTGTTCGGCACCGGGGGGAGTTCGGCGAGAATATCGAAAGCGTCCTCATCGCCGAAAGCCTTTTCCGCGCCGATTCCGGTAACGCCGACTTCACATTCTCCATCGAGGATGGCTTCCAGAACGGCCTCATCATCTTTCACATCGATTACCATGCCCAGGCCGCTAAACGGGTCAACGCTGTTCGCTTTCAGGGCCAGCATTGGCACGATCCAGCCTGAGGCTGAACCAGCGTCGGTCCGGCAGAACGAGCGCTGGTAGACGTTCGGCATCGTGAACACTTTCCCCGCTTCAGCCACGAGTTGAGTCTGCGTTTCGATCCTGTCATCAATTTCGACGACATAGCGGGGTTCGCCGCAGCCACCGTTTCGAGCCGCAATCGTGCTAAACGCATCCAGCGAAGCGACCACCGCCTGACCATCGCACAATGCTTGATAGGCCTCCGGGTTGGCACCGACAAGTTGAACCGATATGGTCAGATCGGCCTGCGCAGAGAGTTCGCCAGCAAGCGCCGACGCACCAGATTCCATTTCTTCGGGATTCGCAGTAACAAAAACAAATTCAAGGGGATTCTCTTCACTACCCAACGGCGGCGATGTTGGAATGGGCGGCAGCGGTGTGGCTGTCGGAACGAGCGTCGGCAAGATGTGTGCTGCCACCGGCCCGGTGTCTTTTCGACCACAGGCAGATGTCAGCACCGCAGCAATGCAGACTATCAGTGACAGCCTTACCCGGAAAGTGTGCTTTATGATCTTTCTCTCCTGCTCAACTCAAACTTCATCATACTCCAAGCACAGAGTCAAGGCAACTTGTACCATAAATGCGGGTGCATTCACGTTTGGGGGCAGATCAAATCTCTATCCCGGGGCTGAAGCCGCCGGGCTAAAGTGAGGATCAGACGACCGGGATGGATTGACCGAACGCGATGCACCCCCCAACTATGAATGCACCCCATAAATGCACCCATGTGATTACAACGAGGCCAGTCTATTATTGTATCAAACCATCTCCACCGAAAATTCAATCACTGTACTGCGGGAACAATTCATCTTCTGCGAGTTCGACAATCTCGATCCAGTGCGCGTCAACACGCTGGTTGGCGGCGGTAATCTCGACATCTTCATGGATCAAACCCGCCCAGAACTGCTGGGGGTTGCGCGCAATCACGGCATTTTCCATCACAATACCGCCAGTGATCACCGCCCGCTCACCGGGCATCAGGTAGTAGCGGGTCTTCCCGTCGATCTCGATGGCGGTCAGGGTATCCTCTGTTCCCAGCGCCCAGCGCCAGGGATAGTCGGTCAGGCAGGTATCACAGCCGATCCCGACCCGCCAGGCACCCGATTCCTCGTAGAAGCCGGTGCTGGCATACAATTCGCTCTGCTTGTAGACGTATCCCGATTCCGGCCCGGTGGTTCGGATCGGGGAGTCGCCGTAATTTTCGACGGTCAGTTCGAAGGTGAGTGTATCACCAACCAGGATCGTATCATGTGAAAAATAGACCGTATCGCCCAGCGGTTGGCCGATGATCTCGGCCAGCGGCATACCGCTGAACTCGATCCGCACTTCGCCTTCTGCGCGAACGGTCTGCCCGACCGCATCCATCGCCTCGACCAGCACGGTGTAGTCGCCATCGGGGGGTGGGTTGTGACCGTAGTCAAGGCCGCCGTCATAGCGAAAAACGTGGCGGCCCGCTTCTCCGGGTGGACGGTCTTCCTCGGATTCGGGCATCATGTACTGCTGGCCGTCCTGATCGATCAGGTAGGCATGTAAGGTGGCCTCTTTAGGAACGTAAACATGCACCCAGAGGAGGTCGCTCAACCCGTCCTGGTTGGGGGTAAAAACTTCCGGCGATATCGAGAATTCCCACAGGTCGGGCAGTTCAGCATCGGCATCCCTGATGACCAGCGTCCCGGTCTGCCGGTCGACTTTCCCGGTGACGTTGTCGGCTGCTTCGACCACCCATTCGTACTCACCATCCGGCATCAGGCGGTTGACGATCTCGCTTTTGAACGTCTCGCCGTCGTTCACGTAGCCATCGACCACCCCGCTGAACAGGACGCTATACTCGCCCCGCGACCGGAACTCCCCGGTTCTGAAATCATAACGGTGGCCCGCTTCGTCTAAGAAATAGATCGAGACGGCAGAAGCACGCCGAACCCGGTAGGAGACTGTGATCACATCGTTGTCGCCATCGGCGTTGGGCGTCATCACCGGCGGGTCTATCGACGCTTCGGCAATCACCGGCCCTCGCGGACGGCTGAGGATGTATCCAACCACCAGCAGGACGGCAAGGAGCACAACGCTGAAAACAATTGTCCATCTACGTGAAATTCGCACGATATTCCCCCACTATCAGAAGTATCAGCCATCCCTACCCCAAGCGAGGGGAGTTTAGCAAACCCGCCCCTATCCGGCAACAGTTGATATCGTCCTTTCTCCCTACGGCCCGGTGATGGGAGGGAATGTACAGCCGGGGCTGAAAAGCTTGCCCGTAGTTAAGGGCGAGGCAGGTTGTGCCCGATTTTGTGCGTGAAGGAACAACCCCCTCTGGGCCTACGGCCCATCTCCCCCAGACTTGGGGGCGATCAGGGTTGGCTTTGTTTGATACGATTTGTTTTAACAGACAGGTAAGGCGGCCTCTATGACAACCTATTCATACGCCCGCCGGGATGGAAAAAGATTGCCGTTGCGGTAAACACCGGTATACTCTCTTGAAATCATATCGAGGTAACTGTTTTACATGGTGTTAGATTTAGACCCTTCATTAGAGTACATTTATAGTTTCGACGATCCGTACCTGGCAGCCCTGAGAGATCATGGCAAACAGACATGGGGATTGGAAGGCATTCGCCAACTGCTGGGGAAAATCGGGAATCCGCACCTCGCCACCCCGACGATCCACATCGCGGGCACGAAAGGCAAGGGATCGACTGCCGCGCTGATCGCCCAGGTTCTGATCGAATCCGGCCTGAAAACGGGCCTGTACTGCTCGCCCCACCTGGTGGATTGGCAGGAGCGAATCCAGGTTGACCGTGAGTTGATTTCAGGGCAGGCGCTGGCCGCGCTGGTCGAAGAGATCAGGCCGCACGCCGAACAAATGCCGATCAGCGCTTTCGAAGTGACGACCGCGCTGGCCTTCTGGCATTTCGCGCGGGAAGGCTGCGACGCCGCCGTGATCGAGGTTGGACTGGGAGGGCGGCTGGACGCGACGAGCGTGGTCGAATCCATCGCGGCGGTGATCACCAATATCAGCCTCGACCATACCGCACTGTTGGGCGATACACTGGCGGCCATCGCGGGAGAGAAAGCGGCAATCATCAAGCCCGGCGTGCCCGTGATCAGCGGGCCGCAGCCGGACGAGGCGATGCAGGTGATCGAACAGCGTGCCCGTGAACTCGACAGCCCATTGATCAAAGCAAGCAGCGAGTGGACGGTTGAGATTATCGAGCAATCCCTGAAAGGAACTGAGATCGCCATCGAGCATGGCGGTGACCGGCGGCGCTACTTCGTCGGGCTGCCGGGCGAATTCCAGGTCGAAAATGCGACCGTCGCCCTGGCCGCGCTGGAGATCGCAGCGCAAAACGGGCTGCCGGTAAGCGAGCGGGGACGGGAACGAGGGTTGGCAAACGTCGAGTGGCCCGGACGCTTCGAGGTGCTCTGCGAAGAACCGGTGATCATCATCGACAGCGCTCACAACCCCTATTCGATCCGGCGATTGTGCGAGTCGCTGCACCCGCTGCTCAGTGGTCGGGCGGGATGGTGCGACAATGAACTCACCGTCATATTCGGCTGCATGGCCGACAAAGATATCGACGGGATGCTGGAGACCTTACTGCCACTTGCAAACCGGGTGGTGTTCGTCCAGGCGGATAATCCACGCGCCGCCGATCTTCGACTGCTGCACAGCCGCGCCTCTGAGATCGCAGGGGACGCAAAAAGGCGCGGGGAATCCTGGGCAAATCAGGTCGCCCTCGAAACCGCACCGACCGTCGAACAGGCGGTTGAAGCGAGTTTTAATTCTCTCAAGAACACAGGTATATTATGCGTAACCGGTTCGCTATCGGTTGCCGGCCCGGCACGCCAGGCACTGATCGAGTTGATACGGTTCGCGCGGAGATCACATGAGCCACTTTGACGACGAGTTTTCCCCCTTCTCGGAGGGTTTCATCGAATTTGACGAAATCGACGGCCTTCCGGTCGGCGACACAGCACCGTTCGACGCGCCGGTAATCCCCCTGCGCGATATGGTGATCTTCCCACATATGATCACCTCGCTTTTCATCGGGCGGGTACGCTCGCTGCGGGCAATCGAGGAGGCATACGAGGCCGGTGAGACGATCATCTGTGTGACGCAGAAAGACCCGGATATCGAACGCCCGGTTTTCGAAGACCTGTACCCGGTCGGAGTCGAGGTTTCACTTGGCCGCACACTGAGAATGCCCGACGGGACGACCAGCGCATTGATCCAGGGGCGGCGCAGGGTGCGCCTGATCGAGATGATCAAAGACGACCCCTACTACCGGGCCAGGGTCGAGCCGCTGGTCGCCGCTGCCGACGATCCCAGCGCGATCAAAGCCCACATGCGCACCGTGCTGACCCGTTACAAGCAGTGCGTGGAACTCAACCGCAGCCTGCCCGAAGATGCCTACGTGTTCGCCATGAACATCGAGGAACCGGACTGGCTGGCCGACCTGATCCTGACGACGCTCGATCTCAGCACCGAAGAACGGCAGATGCTGCTCGAAATGCAGGACCCGGTTGAGCGGCTCAAGCAGGTCAGCATCCTGCTCAGTAAAGAACTCCAGGTGCTTGAGATCGAAGACGATATCAACATGCAAATCCAGGAGGAAGTCGAGAAGACGCAGCGCGAGATGGTGCTCCGGGAGCAGATGCGCGTCATCCAGAGCGAACTGGGCGAAATGGACATCTTCCAGCAGGAGATCGCCGAGCTGCACGAGCGCCTCGAAGCGAAGGAGATGCCCCAGGCAGCCAAAGAGAAGGCGCTCAAAGAGATCAGCCGGTTGACCTCGATGCCCTCGATGGCCCCCGAAGTCGGCATCATCCGCAATTACGTCGACTGGCTGCTGGATTTACCCTGGGCGAACGGCAGCCAGGAAAGCCTGGATATCCTGTATGTCGCCAAAATCCTCGACGAGGATCATTACGGCCTGACGAAAGCCAAGGACCGCGTCCTCGAACATATTGCCGTGCTCAAGCTGGCCGCCGACAAAATGAAGTCGCCGATTCTGTGCTTCGTCGGGCCGCCGGGAACCGGCAAGACCTCGCTGGGGCGGTCGATTGCCCGCGCGCTGGGCCGCGAATTTGCCCGCATCTCGCTGGGCGGCGTCCGTGACGAGGCCGAAATCCGGGGCCACCGACGCACCTATATCGGGGCGATGCCGGGCCGGATCATCCAGACGATGCGCCGCGCGGGAACGATCAACCCGCTGTTCATGCTAGACGAGATCGACAAGCTGGGGATGGACTTCCGGGGCGACCCCTCAGCCGCGCTGCTGGAAGTTCTCGATCCCGAACAGAACCACAGCTTTTCCGATCACTTCCTCGAAGTCGACTACGACCTGAGCAAAGTGATGTTCGTGACCACCGCCAATATGGTCGATCCGATCCCGCCTGCGCTGCGTGACCGGCTGGAGATCATCGAGTTTCCGGGGTACATCGAGGAAGAAAAGATCGAGATCGCCCGGAATTTCATCATCCCGCGCCAGTTCGAAGCGCACGGCCTGACCGAGAACGGCATCACGTTCGAGAACAGCACCCTTCAAACCATCATCCGGGAATACACCTACGAAGCCGGTGTGCGCAACTTCGAACGTGAAATCGCCAATATCTGCCGGAAGATCGCGCGGCGGCTGGCCGAAGGAAAATCGATCCCGAAACGGATCACGCAGAAAGCGCTGGCAAAATACCTCGGCCCGCCGCGCATCCCCGGCCCGATCCTCAACGAGAAGGACGAGATCGGGATTGCCCAGGGGATCGCCTGGACGGAGGCCGGCGGAGACGTGCTGCCGGTCGAAGTCACGATCATGCCGGGGAAAGGCACGCTGACCATGACCGGCCAGTTGGGTGACGTGATGCAGGAAAGCGCCCAGGCCGCCCTGAGCTACGCCCGGTCACGCGCGGAAGACTTCGACATCGACCCGGATTCGTTCGAGAATATCGACGTCCACATCCACCTGCCGGAAGGGGCCATTCCGAAAGACGGCCCATCGGCGGGGGTGACGCTGGCAACCGCGCTGATCTCGGCCTTCACCGACCAGCCGATCCGGCATGACATCGTGATGACCGGGGAGATCACGCTGCGCGGTCGGGTGCTGCCCGTCGGCGGGATCAGGGAAAAGGTGCTGGCCGCACACCGCGTCAATATCTTCAACGTGATCATCCCGGCGGAGAATGACAAAGACCTCGAAGAGATTCCACGCCGTGCCCGCAAGGACCTCAATATCATCCTGGTGAACCGGATGGACGAGGTGTTAGACGCAGCGCTGCGCAAAACTGAAGGTGACTCAGACGAGGAAGAAGCAGGCGACGTGGAATAAATCGGTCAGGTGACCAGTTTTCGATAGGCATCATGGAGCCGGTAACTCCGGCTCCTTTTTGCTGGATCGGCGATCTCCAACCAGCCCTGATCAACCCACTGCGCAAGCAGGTCCCTGGCCTGGCGCATGGACAGACCAAGCAGGTTGGCGACATCCGATGAGCGGATCAATTCCCGAGTCACGAACAATCCCAGCACGCGCCGGGCGCGATGATCGAGCGGGCGAAGCAAGGCCAGATCAGCCTGATCAAGATTATCCTGGGCCTGCTCCCGGATCGTCTCGGCTAAACGTTCGAAACTCACCGCCATCCCCTCTAGAAAATACTCCAACCAGGAAGTGATATCGGCCTCGTGCCGCCCGAAATAATAGTTATGGTGGGGGTGAGTCACCAGCGCGTTGTAGTATCCCCGGAGATCGTCGGCGTAGAATTCTTCCAGCGCGTATAACTTCCCCAGATCGTACCCGCCCTGATGCAGAATCCAGGTGGTCAGCATCCGCCCGGCCCGGCCATTCCCATCATAGAAGGGATGGATCGTCTCAAATTGATAGTGGGCGACCCCGGCAATGACCGGTACTGGCAGTTCACCGCTGGCGTCATGAATCCAGGTAAACAATTCCTGCATCAATGATGGGACATCGGCAGCTTCGGGAGGCATGTAGACAATCCCACCGGTACCATCCCGGATCACATTCTGCCCATCCCGGTAGGATGTTGACTTCGCCTGTTTTCCCGAATACAGGATGGCATGCAGCTTTCTCACCCGTTCTTCATTGATCTCCCACTCTGCCTCGGCCCAGGCTTCGACCTGTTGGAGGGCGTCGTAGTAGTGCTTGACCTCAAGGACATCACGTTCACGGCCCGGATACTGACGTCCGCCCCGGACAACCGCTTCCGTCTCTTTGAGCGTCAGCCGGTTGCCCTCGATCTTTGTCGAGTAGTGGGTAGAGCGAATGAGGGCCTGAAAGCGAAGGTGCTCCACCAGCGCAGGCGGAATGATCGTCAGGCGAACGGTTTCGCGCACCCGCTCGATCACCTGAAGGTGCCGGACAATGGTGGGGGTTAATTCAAAACAATAGCCCATAGCCTGATTATAGCATCACCGCCGTTGACCCACCGAGGACGGTGGGCAACCGCCGTCAAACCGCCGTTAAACCGCCGATAACGACCAACCGCAGGATATCAGCATCAAAGCCCCAACCACACATGGGGCTTTGTTTTTGAATCGATTCCGGTGATTGGTTAAACTTATCTTTCGGATTCTTTCTGATCTTATGCGTAATCGAGATGACGATGGTTTCGATCAAGATAAAGAACGCGCTCCTGATGATACTCGGATTGGCGGCCCTGCTGCTGGCATCGGCGCGGACTGCGCTGGCAGACCCGGCTCTACAAGACGACGATACGCCCACGCCGGAAGACGGCGAAAGCCGGATACTGATCAGCAGCCCGCAGTCAGGGGATGCGGTTTCGGGCTGGGTGACGATTGTCGGCACGACGCTCGACCCGGACTTTCGCAGCTACCGGCTGGAATACGCCCCCGACCCAACCCCGTCGGATGTTCCCTGGGCAGCGATACAGCCGCCAGTCGAGCAGCAGGTGCGCGAGGGGACGCTCGGCGCGTGGGATACGACATCGCTCGACGATGGATTCTACATCCTGCGGCTGGTGATCGAACGCAACGACGGCGAATCGACCGACTACGAAATCCATATCCAGGTAGCGAATGCAACCGCCACGCCGCTGCCGACCCTTCCCCCTACCCCCACCGCCACGTCGATACCGGGGACGGCGACGCCCGGCCCATCGCCGACTCCGCTGATCTGGCAGCCGCCAACGCGCACGCCCCGGCCAACCCAGACCCCTGGCGGCCCAACATCGACGCCGCAGCCGCTCTTGCAGGAGGATTCACCCCTCAGCCCAGACCGGCTCAGGCAGGCGGCGCGGCGGGGAATCTACATCGCGTTGATCGCCTTCGGCGTGCTGGCCCTTTACTCGCTGCTGCGGCTGGCGATACGCGGCGAACTGCGCGAACGCTGGTGGGCATTCAGGAGGGAGTTAATCAACCCCCTGCTGGATGCGCTCACCCGGAAAAAGGACGACCGCTGATCGGGAAAGATACAAACAGCAAACACGATGACGAAACTATTGAATGCAATCCGGTTCAGGCTGACTATGAGTGACAAAACCCTTATCGCCGGGTTGGGCAACCCAGGACGGGAATACAAAGACAACCGGCACAACGTCGGCTTCCAGATCGTCGATCACCTAGCCGAACGTCACGGCCTGAGTTTCAGCCGGTTGCAAAACGGCGCGTTCGTCACGACGGGGGTGATCGCCGGGTGCCCGGTCGTGCTGGCGAAGCCCCAGCAATATATGAACAGAAGCGGGCAGCCGGTAGCGGCGCTCCAACGTTTCTACCGCATCCCGCTCAAAAACATCCTGGTCGTCTACGACGATCTCGATATCCCGGTGGGCAGCCTGCGGCTGCGGCCCGGCGGCGGCGCTGGCGGGCACAGGGGCATGACCAGCCTGATCCAGCACCTGGGCAGCGAAGACTTCCCACGACTGCGGATCGGGATCGACCGGCCACCGGGGAAGATGGATCCCGCCGCCTACGTGCTGCAAGATTTCAGCGCCGAACAGCGGCCTACCGTCGAACTGGCTTATGATCGCGCAATCGACGCGATAGAGGCATGGTTGAAGGATGGGATCGAATTGGCGATGAGCCGGTTCAACGGCCCATCACCGACCTAACGACCTTGTGAACAGGGTTTTACCCTACTGGAATACCTGATGATTCTGTCTGGCTTATTAGATATTCTGCGCGAGCAGCAGCCTTACCAATCCCTTCTGAACGACCTTTACAGTCGAGAAAACAATCACGCGGCACTGGGGCTGATCCGTGCAGCGCGCCCGTACCTGATTGCCGCGTTAGCTTCCGATACAGCACAGCCAGTCATCGTCATCACCGCGCGGCCCGATCGCGCCTACAACCTGGCCGAGCAACTCCTGGCGTGGCAGCCCGAACTGGATGTTCTCACATTTCCCGAACCCAACGCGCTGCCCTACGAATACGCACCCTGGGGGCCAAGAACGATCCGGGCGAGGATGCAGGTATTGGCCCGGCTGTCCGAAATATCCCTCACTGGCGATATCGAAAACACGGTGATCGTCACCTCTGCACGAGGGCTGCTCCAGCGGACGCTGCCGCCCGCCGTCCTGATCGACCACTCGATGGCGGTCACGACCGGGCAGATCATCCCGTGCAGCCAGCCGGAGCTGTTCCTACGGCAGTTGGTGCGGCTCGGCTACGAGCCGGTGACGGTCGTCACCGAAGCGGGGACTTTTTCACGGCGCGGCGGGATCATCGACGTGTACCCGGTCAGCGCCGAACACCCATCGCGCATCGAACTATGGGGCGACGAAGTCGAATCGCTGCGTGTTTTCGAACCGGCTACACAGCGCAGCCTCGAATCGCAGGACCGGATGATCATCACCCCGGCCCGCGAAGGGCTGCCGCTTTTCGGGCCTGACGCAGCCGTCCGGCTATCCGGCTGGCAGGTCGAATCAGCGGCCCCGGTAGATGAATCCCTGCACCCACTGAATGATTTCGGGAAACTGGAAGAGGGCAGTTCAACCGATACGCTCGAATTCTACCTGCCCTGGATGGTCGATGAGCCGGTCAGCCTGCTGGGATATCTGCCGGAGGACGCGCTCGTCCTGATCGACGACCTCGGCGACCTGGCCGACACCGCCGCCGACCTCGAAGAACAGGCCCTTGACCTGCGCGATACACAGATCGGGGCCGGTTTCATTCCGCCAGACATGCCGCTGCCCTACATCACCTGGGGGCAGATCGGGGATGAACTGGCGAACAGCGGTGCGGTCGATTTGAGCGGCTCACAAATCGACGACTCATCACCGGAACTCGGCGACCTGTTCACGCCGGGGCCGCGCTACGCAGGGGAACTGAAACGCTTCCTCGACGACCTGCGCGACCTGACCCGCGCCCGGCGCGACCGGGTGCTGGTCGTCTCACGGCAGGCGGAGCGGCTTTCGGGACTCTGGTTCGAGCAGACCAGAATCCGGC
>DAOUES010000272.1:0-2406 GCA_034430335.1 Anaerolineae bacterium
GCGAAAGAGGAGTATCACAATGGCAGAAGTAAGTTTTTCAGATCGTGTATTCGGAAAGTCACGGATCGTCAACGATCCGCCGCTTGCCAAAACCCTGTTTGCCAACCCAAAGGTCGGGCTGCTCTGGCTGCCGCTGCGCCTGTGGTTGGGCTACCAGTGGATCGAAGCCTCGCTGCACAAGATCGGCAACCCGGCCTGGACACAGACCGGCGAAGCCCTGAAAGGCTTCTGGATGGGAGCCGTCGCCATCCCCGAAACAGGCCGCCCACCCATCGCCTTCGACTGGTACCGCAGTTTCATCCAGTTTCTACTTGACACCGGCTCCTACACCTGGTTCGCCAAGCTGGTCGCTTTCGGTGAAATGGCAATCGGTGTCGCGCTGATCCTGGGCGCTTTTACCGGCATCGCCGCCTTCTTTGGCGGCTTCATGAACTGGAACTTCATCATGGCCGGATCCGCCAGCGTCAACGGCCTGATGTTTGCCATCGCCGTCGGCCTGATATTAGCCTGGAAAGTCTCCGGTTACTTCGGCCTCGACCATTACCTGCTGCCCTGGATCGGCACCCCCTGGGGACGGGTTAAAATCGGAGAAAACGAAGTCGTCGAGGCATAAGCCTCCTCGACCGTCTTCGGTCTATAAAAAATGGACAGGCATTGTCCTGTCTATTTTTGTTGTGAAAAATTCAGGCGCTTGCGTAAAGAGCGTGAAAACAGGTCGATTTTGAGCTTAGAAGAAGCGCGATCTATTACCTTGTCATTTTGCGAAACTGTGCCGTATCGCTTTCGGCAAAATATGCTGCGCCCCTGCGGGGCGAGGTCGGGAATTTAGTATCTTTTTAAATTCCCCGGCATTACGTGCAAATCCCGGCTTTTCAGTATATTCTTTACTCCATGATCAGAAAGCCCCGTCCTTTGGGCGGGGATAGGGATTTTGAAGCTTTTGCCAATTTACTGGACTGTTTTCTCATGGGGGAGGATCACATGGCGCGGCCTTTACTGGTGTTCGAAGACCTGGACAAAACCGGCTACAAGAAACTGTTCCGACTGTTCGGCATCGACTGGTACATGACTTCGATTGGCTGGCTTTGCCTGCCGATCTTTTATGCAGTTGGTGTATTGATCGCCTATTTCTACCACACCGGCGAGCCGGTCGGCCCGCTGCTGTTCAACGGCCTGATCTACGGGCTGCTGCTGATCCTGCTCAACACGTTCCACACCATCGGCCATATCTTCAGCGGGCGGATCGTCCACGCGCCGATGACCTCGGCGATTGTCACCGCCACCCGCCAGTTGAACTGGTACGACGAAGACCCGAATTCGGTCGGCAGGGGCGTGCATATCGTGCGGTCGCTGGGCGGCCCCCTGATGAACATCCTGACCGGGTTGATCGCCTACGGCATCGACCGGTTGATTCCCAACATGGCCCTGAGCTTCTTCGCCAGCACGAGCATCCTGATCGGGGTAGGGACGCTGCTCCCGATCCCCACCGTCGACGGCTGGGTGATCTGGGGCGAGATCACCGGTCGGCGGAAGCGCTAGCAACCGGGTAATCGGCTGGGTGTTTGATCATAATAGTTTGGCTAACTCGGAAACTGCGTCATCTGCCGTTTTAGGGCTGTGTGTCGTCACAAACGCTGAAATGTTGGAGTCGGGCCATGTCGGGAAAGTTTACAAAATTTCTTGGTAATGCGCTGATATACGTGCTTCTTTTCCTGGTATTCTTCGGGAGGGGCTATCTCGTGGAAAATGTCACCATCGACATGGAAACCATCCTGATGTGGGTGCTGGCCGGGGTTGCCGTCATCGGCGGTGGTGGTATGCTGGTCGGCCCGCTGCGTTCGAGCTTCAAGATTGCCCGCCCACCTGTGTTTGATGTCAGCCAGGAAGGTCGCCAGCTACAACTGGCACAGGGAACAGGCTGGCGCGACGAACTGCTGGCAATGGGTTTTCAGCGAGCAGGGGAGTATCAGGACCCGTCCCATCAATCAGGGACAGGCTGGTGTTTCTTCGACGAGAATCGGCAAATTTATGTTGAGATTGTCGAAATCAAGGGATTTTCGATGCTGCAATTCACCTCTGTTTTTGGGGAGGAAAGTGTCGTAGAGACCATCCTTTCCACCATGCCGATCCCGGATCGCAATGAGGTTGACAAAAAGACCTACCGGCTGCAAATCGTCCGGGGTGATAATCTCGATGCTGCTTATCAGGCCCATCTCACGGCCATGCAGGATTTCACCATCCGGTTCGGTGCGCCGGTTTCGATGCCTCCTTTCGCCGAGGCGATCACCTGGCTGCCGAAAACTTACACGGACCGCTATCGCCGCGCAAAGTTCAAACCACACATTATTCAGGGGTTGGGGTTTATGGTGTTCTTTGGCGCATTCGCCGTCCTGATAGGGCTGGTCA
>DAOUES010000273.1:0-11693 GCA_034430335.1 Anaerolineae bacterium
CCCGCTGCCGCCGGAAAACGTCCGGGCGCTGGCCGAGAGCTACGTCCACCTGCACTACCTGGGGACGGGCAACTACAGCGAGATCAGCCGCGCCGAGCTTCCCGACGGGCGCTTGCAGTTTGTCTTCCAGTTCGACGACAGCATCGGGGCCAAAGGGCGCGAGACGCTGTATATTCAGAGGTAGGGCCGTATTTCACCGCGCTGGGGGTTTTCCTGGCTGAAAAGGATACCTACACGTTGAGCAATGCGCTGGACGCCATCGCCGCCAGTTTCAGCGTCGATCCCCTGGCAGTCTGGGGGGGAGAAGCCGCCGAAATCAACCCCGACAGCCTGAAGCTGGTCAATACGGCGCTGTGGCAGGATGAAGACGGCATTTATTACTACATGGGCGAGGTTCGAAATGACACCTCGTTCCATATCGCCGGGATTAAGGTCCGGGCAGCTTTGTGCGATCAAAGCGGCATTGTCGTCGCCGACGTTCAAAAATCGGCGGCGCTCGACTGGGTCGAAGCGGGTGGATCGACGCCCTTCTCGGTCAAAATCGAGGATGTCCCGGACGGGGTATCCGTTTGCGGCGCGCAAGCCAGCGCCGCTCCCGCTGATTACGATCCCGGCTACACGACCGGGCTGTCCATCGAGCCGGAGGCCAGTTATAACGGCGACAACCAGATCAGAATCGAGGGAACTGTCACCAATCCAGGGCTGGCGGAGATCACCGGTATCGAAGTATTCCTGATGATCTACGATCCGGATGACCGGGTGATCGGTTTTACCCGGATCAAGCTGGGGGAAGACGTCGAACTCGGCCCTGGGCAGTCGGCACAATTTGATTATACATTCAAGACGGTTGGGGGACAGCCGGATCGATTTGCGACACTGGGGCAGGCAAAGGTTGTCAGTACCTTAGACCCATCACTCGCGCCCGACGACAACTGATCTGGCGGTGCCGCGTATTCGAATCTACAATACGTTAAACAGCGCCTGAGTGCACGCACAATATCCTGATAGACGCCAGTATTTTTGAATGCCTGCCAGCATAATTGATATCATCCAACTGAGAGTTTGATCGGAAACACGCAGCGATGGACTTAGAAATAGGATTCAGCACCGACCCTGGCCCACGAGAAGGCGTCAACCAGGATTCAGTCCTGGTCAGCATACCTGAACGGCATCCCGGGACAGCGCTGTTGATCGCTGCGGACGGCATGGGCGGCGCACGGGCCGGTGATCAGGCCAGCCAGATGGCGATCTCGATCATCGAGCGGCATATTCTATCGGACGAGATTCCCAATCCTGACAACGCCACCGAGCGCCTTCGCGGGGCAATTGTTGCCGCCAACTCTAGCATCTATCACCAGGCCAAATCCACCCCGGAGATGAAAGGAATGGGGTGCACGGTCGTTGCTGTGCTGGTTCTCGGCGACATGTATTGGGTTGCCAGTGTAGGCGACAGCCGCGTCTACCTGATTCGCGGCGAGGAAGTCTTCCAGCTTACCGAGGATCACACCTGGGTCAATGCCCGCGTCCGCGAGGGCGTCCTGACGCCGGAACAGGCGGCCCGTCATTCGCTGCGACATGTCCTCGACCGCGCCCTGGGCACCCAACCGACGATTGACGTGGATATCTGGCCGGATGAAATCTTCGAAGACGGCGACATCCTGGTGATGTGCACCGATGGCCTGTACGGGGTGCTCGACGACGAGGTTATTGCCGAAACAGCCTCTTCGAATATCGCCCAGCGCGCCGCCGACGAGCTTGTCGCACAGGCGTTGGCAGCCCCGGCGCAGGATAATATTTCGGTGATTGTTCTACAGGCCAAGCTGTCCCCGACATCGCCCATACTATAGCCTCGACTTTTGTCATGCCTGTCGTACAACCTCATAGACAGGCTGTTTCCCATACGCCCTGTAAGGGTGGGGAGGGCGGCGGGGAATAGTTGGTTGTTAGCCGTCTGCGCCTGCGCTATAATCTGCGCCGGGTTTTTTGACGTTAAATCGGCGTATTTCGGGGTTGTCCGAGAACAACCCTTAGCAAACCAGACAGGGGTAGTATTGTGCAGACTTATGTCAACATTGCACTGATCATTCTCTCGATAGCTCTAACCGCCGCCATCCTGCTTCAAACACGCGGCGGGGGACTCGGTAGCGCCTTCGGCGGCGAAGGCATGACCGGCGGTATGTACAAAACCCGGCGCGGGCTGGAGAAAACGCTCTTCCAGGTCACCATCGGGCTGTCGGTCGCTTTCTTTGCCCTGGTGATCTTCAGTTCGCTGATCATCAAGGGCTAGGGATTCCATCCATTCAAGCGGCTGTCAGAGGCTGCGGCCTTGTTCTATCCAGGGTGTTCTGCGGCTTGCGGAGCACCCTTTGCGTTTGTCTGGAGAATGACCCGGGCCTGATTTATGAGCGATAAGATACCTCCAAGCCTATCCTCTATCACCCGCCTGCGCTGGCAGTGGGTGGTGCTTGCCGCCGGCCTGCTGATGATCATTGGGGCGGGCGTGTTCCTGCTGTTCAACGGCGAATCCCCTGAAGCCGAAGAACCCGCCCCGGAGGTTCGCCCGGTCGATTTCATCGAGACGCAGGTTTACAGCGAAGCAGTTGTCGGCGAGCCTTTATTGGTAAATCCCCTGCTGGCAACCTCCCAGGCCGACCGTGACCTGGTTTCGCTTGTATTTTCCGGGCTGACACGCCTGGACGAATTCGGCCTGCCCATCCCCGATCTCGCCGAAGGCTGGCGGGTCAGTTCGGATGGGCTGGTCTACACCTTTCACTTGCGCGAGGGGGTGACCTGGCACGACGGGGAGCCGTTCACCGCCGACGATGTCGCCTTCACGATGAGCGTCCTGCGTGACCCGGCCTTTCCCGGCCCGGCAGACCTGGGCGCATTCTGGCGCTCGGTCGAAACCTACGCCGACGACGATTTCACCGTTCGTTTCGTATTGGCCCAACCGCTGGCGGCTTTCCCAGAATATGCGGGGATCGGGATTTTACCGGCTCACCTGCTGGCCGGAGTTTCCCCCGCCGATATTGCCGCCGACTCGTTCAACCTGTCCCCCACCGGTACAGGCCGGATGAAATGGGCGTCGCTCGAAGAATCAAATGACGCGACGGTGGTCAGCCTGAAACCCTACGAAGCATTCTATGACCGCACCCGGCGGGTCACACTCGAAGCGATGGAGCTGAGATTCTATGAGTCCGGCAGCCGGGCTTTCCGCGAATTAGGCGCTGACGCGCTGGCGATGGGCGGTCTGACCCCCTCGCAGTTGAACGCGGCATTGGGCAGCACAGGCCTGAATATCTATACCGCCCGGCAGCCCGTTTATGGTGCGGTAATTTTCAATTTCCAGGCGAAAGAGCGTTTGCCGTTCTTCCAGGAAGAAAACGTCCGGCGGGCGCTGGTGATGGGGCTTGACCGGGAATCAATCGTCAACGATAACTTTGGACGCAGCGCAGCAGTGGCCGATTCGCCGATCCTGGCCGGTACGTGGGCCTACAACCCGGACCTGGAACCGGTCGATTTTGACCCGCTGAAAGCGATGCAGTTACTTGACGAATCCGGTTGGGTGACCGAGGGCGGAATCCGAACCCGCGAAGGACAGACGATCTCCTTTACCCTGTTGATCGGTGACAGCGCCGCAGACGAAGCGCTCGGACAGGCAGTCGTCGAGCAGTGGCGCGCGCTGGGCGTCGATGTCAAGATCGAGTCGCTGTCGCCGACAGAACTGGTCGAACGCCTCTCGACGACCACCGGGGAAGAAAGCCGGGATTTCGACGCGGCACTGGTCGAGTTCAGCCAGGGGCGGCTCGCCGACCCGGACCCCTATCCGTTCTGGCACCAGTCGCAGATCGAGGAAGGGCAGAACTACAGCGGCCTCGCCGACCGCTTCATCAGCGAGGCGCTGGAAATTGCCCGGAAAGACCCGAACGGTGTTCGCCGTCTGGAACTTTACCGCAGTTTCCAACAGCGCTTCGTCGATCAGTCTTACGCCGTCGTGCTCTACAATCCCCTGTATCACTTCACCGCCTCGTGCCAGGTCGTGGGCATCCAGGTGATGATCTTTGTCGATCCGAGCGACCGCTACCGGAATCTCCACGAATGGCGCATCGCTTCCCCCGCCGAACACGACCGCGTCTGCCCCAGTTGAAAAACTGAGACAGGTCGAAAGACCTGCCTCAGTCTGGTCTCCAGGAGCAGTTGACTGCCCCAATATGTCCCTGTCACGATGCCTTAGGGCTGGTTTTCCATCGCCTCGCGCCTGGCGCGTCTCTTCTTGCCCAGCCGCACCAGCCACATGATGAAGCGCACGATCCCGTAGATGATCGCCCCGAACAGGGCCAGCAGCGGGACTACGGCGATCAGGAACACGATCAGGAAATCGGCAAACCAGCGCAGGCCGTCGACCAGTTTGTCGAGCGCCTCACGCACGGTTTCCATCGGACGCCAGCGCGTATCGACCGGCTGGCTCAGGATGTAGGGCTGCAGCTCGATGTCGATCCGGGAAAGCCGCGCCGACTCCGAAAGATAGCGCATCCGCCCCTTCAGCGATTCGATCTCGGCCTCCCGTGCGGTGAGTTGCTGTTCGGCCAGCAGCAGGTCTTCGGTCGTCGCCGCGTTCTCCATCAATCCCATCAGGCGATCACGGGCCGCTTCGAGACTCTGCGTCCGCGCCTGGATGTCGACAAATTCCTCGGTCACGTCTTCTGAATACTCGTTGATCGAGGGACTCGTGCCTGCCGCCGCCAATCCTTCCAGTTGATCCATCGCCGCGTCGAACTCCGTCGCCGGGACGCGGATCGAGAGGCTGATATAGGGCGACGAATTGGGGCTGCCGCCGTACTCGTTGCTGGAAACGACGAACGCCCCCTGACCGGCATACTGGCTGACCATCTCTTCGATGGTCTTCTTGACCTCGCGGGTATCGTCGACGGCCATCGTGATGTTCCCGTTGCGGATGATCAACCGTTCGATCTGCTGGTTGTCGACCGCGCTCTCGGTCACAACATCCGAGGTGCCATAGCTGCCGTTTGCTGCGGTCGCATCGCCTTCATAGTAGACTTCTCCGGCAGCCGCTTCATCCTTCCCGTATTCGACCTCGGCGGCGGGCATCTCCATCACCGGGCCACCGCCGACACCATAGCCATCATAGGCCGCCTGGGGCATCGGCACAGAGGCTGCCGTACTGCTGAAGGTTCTGCCCATCGTGGGCCCCAACAAGGCCAAAACGACGATCACCACGAGGATCAACCCGACGACGCTGCCGCCGATAATCAACCCGATCTTCAACTTTCGTGACATGTCTTCCTCCGTCTTTATATTGACTTATTTTCAAGTCTATTTGCAGATAAGACGCTTAATCGTGTTTCTTTGTTCCCCTTTTGTTAGATTGTACACCAATACAGATTCGAAAGTGTTCTCCGTCTATGCCCCGATCACACTCACGCGGTAGAATAAAGAGGAACAACCACCTGAGTCATGCCGATAAACCAGGAAGAATCCTATGGAACCGATCAACGTTTTGATGGCCCATCCTTTCCCGGTGGAACTCATCGAGAAGCTGGCAAACGTCTCGCCGCAGTTGAGGATCGACCAATACGACCCGGACGCCGAAGATGCCGCTGCCCGTCTTGAGGAAGCCCACGTGTACTACACGTCCGGCTACCTGCCTCTGCCGGAGGATGCTCCCAATCTGAAGTGGGTACAGCTTCACAGCGCGGGGTTTGACGGCATACATTCCCAACCCCTCTACACCGATACCGACATCATTTTTACGTCGATCAGCGGGGTTCACGCGGTCAACATGGCCGAATATGCACTGGCCCAGATGCTTGCCTTTTCACATCACCTGCCGCATATGTTCGAAGACAAGGCAGCGGTGCGCTGGACCGAAAAAAAGTGGGAGCGTTTCGTTCCTACCGAACTGCGCGGGAAAACACTGGGGATCGTGGGGTATGGAAGCATCGGGCGGGAGATCGCGCGGCTGGCGCAGGCGTTCGGAATGACCGTGCTTGCCGTCAAACGCGATCTGCGGTCGCTCGAAGACCATTCTTTCGCCCTGCCCGATACCGGCGACCCGGAAGCTCTGATCCCCGACCGGATTTACCCACCGGAGGCGTTGAAGTCATTCCTGGGTGAATGTGATTTTGTCGTGGTGACGGTTCCACTGACCGCAGAAACCCGCCGTATGATCAATGCGGAAGCCCTGGCCGCAATGAGGCCCGGCAGTTTCCTCGTCAACATTGCACGCGGTGAGGTGGTCGACGAACCGGCGTTGATCATGGCACTTGAGGATGGTCACCTGGGCGGGGCAGCCCTGGACGTATTCAGCCAGGAGCCGCTGCCCGGAGATAGCCCGCTCTGGCAGATGCCGAATGTGATCATCAGCCCACACATTGCGGGAGCAACCCCGCATTACGACGAACGGGCAATCGATCTCTTCGCCGAGAACCTGCGCCGGTTCGCTGCGGGGGAGAAACTGATCAATGCCGTCGACCGCACGTTGGATTACTGATTACCCATCCAGCACGCTGAGGTTGGCGAAACTTGCCAGCAGGCGCTTGAGTCCGGCTTCCTCGAAGACGACGCTCACTTCCTGATCGTCGCCGCTGGGACGGCAGTCGATGATGATGCCTTCGCCAAACTTGGGATGCACCACGCGCTGGCCGGTCTGGTAGGCCATCACCGGCCCGGCAGTGACCGTCTGGGCACGCGGAGGCCGCCCGCGCCGGGCGGCGGGAGGCAGTCCGGGGCTGCCGCTGTAGGCCGGGGCGATCAAATCGGCAGGGATATCGTCGATGAACCGCGAACGGAGGTTCAGGCTGCTCTCGCCCCACACCGTCCGCCGGAAAGCGTATACCAGGTAGAGATATTTCCTGGCGCGCGTCATCCCGACATACATCAGGCGTCGTTCTTCGGCCATCTGCTCCGGGTCATCTTTCGAGCGCTGGTGGGGTAAAACGTCCTCCTCAAGCCCGACGATGAAGACCGCGTCGAATTCCAACCCTTTGGCCGCGTGCAGCGTCATGAGGCTGGGTGCGCTGGCCCCCGCCTCCAGATCGTCCACATCGGAGACGAGCGCTACCTCTTCGAGGAAGCTGGCTAACGGCAGTTCCTCGAATTCGAAGGCGAGGTTCATCAGTTCCATCACATTGGCCTGCCGATCTTCGCCTTGGTCGGTGCCGTCGTTGAGTGAATCGAGATACCGGGTTTCGTCCAGCACCAGTCTGAGCAGGTCGCCAACTGCAACCCGCTCGCGCATATCATGCCAGCTTGCCAGCTTCCCGGCGAAAGTCTGCAAGGCGCTGCGCGCTCGGCCATCGAGCGGCACGTCTTCGGGATTCCCGGCCAGGTGCAGCAGCGCATCGCCCATCGACAGGTTCAAATGGGTCGCCCACCCCGCCAGCGATTCGACCGTTTTCGCCCCGATCCCGCGCGGCGGCGTGTTGATCGCCCGCTGAAGGCTGATCGAATCGCTCGGATTGTGGATCACGCGCAGGTAGGCGATGACATCCTTGATTTCCTTGCGGGCATAGAATCGTGTCGCGCCGACCAGTTTGTAGGGCAGGTTCGCCCGGATGAAAGCATCTTCCAGGGCGCGTGACTGGGCATTGGTGCGGTACATCACCGCGCATTCACCCGGCTCGACCTCGTTCATTGCGACCAGCGAGGCAGTCGTATCGACTACGAACTGGGCCTCGAAAGTCTCGTCGTGAGCCTCGTAGAGCATCACCTGGGGGCCGCCCTCCCGGTCGGTAAACAACTGCTTGGGCGTGCGACCTGCATTTTTGTCGATCACCGCCTGGGCAGCGTCGAGCACGACCTGGGTCGAGCGGTAGTTCTGTTCGAGCAGCACTGTTTTCAGCCGGGGATAATCCGTTCGCAGGCGGTGGACGTTGCGGTAGTCTGCCCCGCGCCAGCGGTAGATCGACTGGTCTTCGTCGCCAACGCAGAACAGGTTTCCATTATTCCCGGCCAGGTGTTTAAGCAGCGCATACTGCGCCCCGTTGGTATCCTGAAATTCGTCGACCAGCACATGGTCGAACATACGCCGGTACTTATTGCGAACGTCCTCATTCTCGGCCAGCAGATTTGCGGCGTACATCAGCAGGTCGTCGAAATCGACCGCATTATTCGCTATCAACCGATCCCGGTAAACTTTGTAAGCCCGCTTGACAATCTCATCACGGTAATCAACGGGACGGTACTCGTCGGGCTTTATCAGTTCGTTCTTCGCCGCTGATATTTTCGAGAGCAGGCGTTCGGGCCTGTATTGCTTGGGGTCCATTTGTAAGTCGTCGGCGACAATTTCCTTCATCAATGTCCGCTGGTCGCCCGTATCGAAGATCACGTAATCCCTGGTGATAGGGAGGTGCCTGTCCGCTTCCCGGCGCAGCAGCCGCGCGCACAGCGCGTGGAAAGTCCCCAGCCAGATTCCTTTCAGGCCGCTGCCGAGGAGGACCTCGACCCGCGCACGCATCTCACGCGCCGCCTTGTTGGTGAAGGTCATCGCGATGATCCGCTCCGGGGGCAGGTTGAAATGATCGATCAGCCAGGCGATGCGCTGGGTCAGCACGCGGGTTTTTCCGCTGCCCGGCCCGGCTAAAACGAGAACCTGGCCTTCCGGCGCGGTGACGGCTTCAAGCTGCTGTTCGTTCAACCCTTCGAGAATAGCTGTCAAGATCACGATCTCCTTATGGCGGGGAGGACTACCGAAAGCGTGTGGATTGTAGCACGGGGAACAAAAAACGGGCGAAAGCAGGCAGAATAATGAAACAAATGCACCCGGATTCCTACTCCCGTACGTGCCAATCGCCAATCGCCACCCATTTGTAGGTGGTCAGTTCCTTCAAGGCCATCGGGCCGCGTGCATGGAGCTTCTGTGTGCTGATCGCCACCTCCGCCCCCAGGCCAAACTGAGCACCGTCGGTAAAACGGGTCGAAGCATTGACATACACCGCCGCCGAGTCGACCCGGTCGACGAAAGCTTTGGCATTCTCGCCGTCCTGGGTCAGGATGCCATCGGAGTGGTTGGTGCCATGTGCCTGGATATGCTCGATGGCTTCGTCAAGGTCTTCGACAACCTTCAGCCCCAGAACGAGCGACAGCCACTCGACATCCCAGTCATCCGGGCCAGCCGCTTCGACCGCTTCCGAAGCGCCGACGAGTTCTCTCGCCTTTTCGTCGGCCTTGAACGTCACACCATCCTGCGCCAGCCGCTCGACGACCATCGGCAGGAAGCGCCCGGCGACCGCTTCGTGTACCAGCAGGGTATCGAGCGCATTGCAGACTGACGGGCGCTGGACTTTTGCGTTCTGGACAACCGGCAGCGTCTTCTCAAGGTCGGCGCTCTCATCGACGTACAAATGGCAGATGCCCAACCCGCCGGTAATCACCGGGATCATCGAGTTTTCGCGGCAGGCTTTGTGCAGCCCAGCCCCGCCGCGCGGGATGATCATATCGACGTATTCATGCATGTGGAGCAGCTCGGTGACCAGCGCCCGGTCGGGGCTGTCGACGAACAGCACCGCGTCGCCGGGAAGCGCGGCGGCAGTCAGCCCCGCCTGGATCGCATCGACCAGCACCTTGTTCGAGCGCAGTGTTTCCTTGCCGCCGCGCATGATCGCCGCGTTGCCGCTCTTCAAGGCCAGCACCGAAATATCGACGGTCACATTGGGCCGCGATTCGTAGATCACCCCCAGCACCCCGATGGGTGTCCGCCGTTTGCTGATCCGCAGCCCATTGTCGAGGGTCATGCGGTCGTATTCTTCGCCGACCGGGTCGGGAAGCGCCGTGACTTTGCGAACATCGGCGGCGATTCCTTCCAGCCGGGCCGGGGTGATCGCCAGGCGGTCGATCAGCGCCTCGGTCAGGCCATTGGCCCGCGCCTCGCCGACATCCTCCCGGTTGGCTTCGAGGATCGCCTCTTCCCGATCTTCGAGCGCTTCGGCGATTGCTGTCAGTGCGGCATTCTTGGCGGCGGTAGGGGTCGTCGCCAGGATGCGTGATGCGGCTTTTGCCCGTTTTCCCAGGCTCAACATGTCCGTCATGGCGTTTCTCCTCACACGAGTACAAGGTAGTCGAGATGAATCACCTCGTCGCCGTAAGTATAACCCAGCCTGTCCGTGATCCCATCCGAATGCAGCCCTGAGAGCCGTTCGATATCTTCCGAATTATAATTCACCTGCCCGCGCGAGACTTCTTTACCTCCCGGCCCAACAACACTGACTATCGCCCCGCGTTCGAACTGCCCCTCGACGCCGACCACCCCGACCGGCAGCAGGCTTGCACCGCCTTTTTTGAGCATTCGCGCTGCGCCCTTGTCAATTCGCAGCGTTCCGACCGGCTTCTCGGAGAGTATCCAGCGTTTGCGGCTCTCGACGTGCGTGCTGACCGGCTCGAACCACGTTCCGATTTCACTGCCTCCCGGCCCGCACAGGTCGATCAATACGTTTGGCTGAGAGCCTTTGGCGATCACCACCCTGGTGCCGCTGCGCGTCGCAAGCTGCGCGGCTTGCAGCTTGGTGACCATCCCCCCGGTGCCCCAGGGCGAATTTTCACGGCCCGCCGCTTCCCATATCTCGTCGTTGATGTCATCGACATGTGAGATCAATTCCGCATCGGGATCGATGCGCGGGTCACCGGTCAGCAGCCCCGGCTGATCGGTCAGCAGCACCAGCAGGTCGGCGTCGAGCAGGTTGGCGACCAGCGCCGAGAGATTGTCATTATCGCCCAGCTTGATCTCATAGGTTCCCACCGTATCATTTTCGTTGATGATTGGGATCACACTGTGCGCGAGCAGCGACTCCAGGGTGTCACGCGCGTTGAGATAGCGCTTACGATTTCGGAAGTCGTCTTTGGTGAGCAGTACCTGGGCGACATCCAATCCAAAGATCGCGAACAAGTCGGCGTAGGTATGCATCAGGCGGGGCTGGCCGACTGCCGCCAGCATCTGCTTGGCCGGGATGTTTCGCCCCAGCTCGGGGTTATTTAGCTGCTCCCGCCCGGCGGCGATTGCTCCCGACGAGACGAGCGCGATCTGCTTGCCATTCTCGACCAGCAGAACAATCTGCCGAACGATCTCCAACATGCGGCGCGGACTCAATCGAGACGTTCCAGCCGTCAGGACACCCGTCCCCAGCTTGACGATCAGCCGGTCGAACTGTTCGTTGTTTTCCATGGCCTTCCTTGTTCGGGTTAATATTTGCCGCGCAAATTGTATACGACTCTCCGGCAGGCGGGCAAAGAACCCTGTGTCATTATACCGATCCTGATTTTTTGCGCGGGTCTGTGTACAATCATGATCAGAATAGATGGGAGAACAGCATGCTTACCTTTACCCAACCGGCGCAGGACAAGATCGCCGAGATGCTCAACGCCAAAGGCCAGGGCAGCTATGCCGTGCGGATTCGCGTTGTTGGGCGGGATGTCGACACCTTTGTCTATGATTTCCGTTCTGTCGAAGCCAGCACGCGCCGGGAAGACGATCTGGTCGTCGACCTGGGGTCGTTTCAAGCCTTTGTCGACCCGGAGAGCGCCCCACTGCTCAACGGGGCGACCATCGACTTTGGCGGCCTGGGCGGGGGCGGGTTCCGAATCGACAACCCGAACCCGGTCTGGACGGACGACACGGCCCGCGAGGTCGCCGAGGTGATCGCGCAGCGGATCAACCCGGCGGTCGCTTCACACGGGGGGCG
>DAOUES010000274.1:0-1548 GCA_034430335.1 Anaerolineae bacterium
TCGACCGATACCAGCCAGCGGGCCAACATCGAGCGGCGGGCGGCGGAACGGGAAGCGGTCAATATGCCGATCCAGGGGACGGCGGCAGACATCATCAAGATCGCGATGATCAAACTGCACGGCGCGCTGCGTGATCGCGGATTGCGCGGACAAATGCTGATCCAGGTGCATGACGAACTGATTCTCGAAGCGCCGGAAGATGAGGTCGATGAGACGGCGGTGCTGGTCAAAGAGGTGATGGAGAATGCCTACCCGATGTCGGTGCCGCTCAAGGTCGATGCGCATATTGGGGAGAACTGGGGCCAGTTGAAGTAGGGGACATTTATCCGCTAATTGCGCGAATTACACGAATCTTTACTGCTCGCTTCCGCCCGCAAAAGGATTGTTGGTTGGTCTCGGGCGGATTGAGCAGTATACTTGGGCCGACCTGGAAAAAATCGACCGTCTCAGGATGACAGCCAATGAGCAAATGTATCGTCGTGATGCCCGCCTACAACGCCGCCCAGACACTCGTCTGGACGTATGCGTCGATTCCTAAAGACGACATCGACGAGGTGATCCTGGTCGACGATGGCAGCGGTGACGACACGGCAGATGTCGCGCGGCGGCTGGGGCTGAACGTGATCGTCCACCCTCATAATGCCGGGTATGGGGCCAATCAAAAAACCTGCTACATGGAAGCGCTGCGCCTGGGCGCGGATATCGTGATTATGCTTCACCCGGATGGGCAGTACGACCCGGCGGTAATCCCCGATTTGATCGCGGCCATCGAAAACGGCGAAGGCGATATGGTGCTGGCCTCGCGTTTCCTCGACCCGGACGGGCCGCTCAAGGGTGGGATGCCTTTTTACAAGTACCTGGCGAACCGGTTTTTGACGACCGCCGAGAATATCGCAATGGGGACAAAGCTGACCGAGTGCCACACCGGGTACCGCGCCTACAACCGCAAACTGCTGGAAACGGTGCCCTTCCTGCGCAACTCGAACGACTTTGTGTTCGATACGCAGATGATCTTCCAGACGGTGGCATTTGGCTTCAAACTGTCCGAAGTTTCCGTCTCGACGCGCTATTTCGAAGGGGCCTCGTCGATCAACTTCCGGCGGAGCATGGTCTACGGCCTCAGCACGCTCTCGGTGGCTTTCAAATACCTGCTGCATAAGTGGGGGATCAGGAAGAACCCACTGTTCAGGTGCTGATCCGTCCCGGCACTGAAGCACCGGGCTAAAAACGACCAATCTCCAGAAGCGGGTTTTATGGAGTCCCGCCTGATCCGCTAAACGGCCAGATCGCCATGAGTGCGATGGCATACATCCCTGCGCCGACGATCAACACTGCCGAAAATCCCCAGCTTACCGCGAGCATCACCGATACGACCGCGCCGATCACCGACGCGCAGCCGTTGACCGCCCAGGCCCAGGGCGTCAGGCCAGGTGCCTGCTGCTCGATCAGTGCCAGT
Organism: Anaerolineae bacterium; assembly: GCA_034430335.1. Taxonomy (GTDB): domain Bacteria; phylum Chloroflexota; class Anaerolineae; order Aggregatilineales; family UBA3940; genus JAFGOY01. Next base: position 1,457 of record DAOUES010000274.1, read on the forward strand.
CCCCTGGCAAACGGAACGCCCATCAGGACTCCAGCCGGTGCGAGGCAAAGAATCGACAGGCCGATCCGCGCGGCAAGCGGCCATCCCAGCGC
>DAOUES010000275.1:0-6935 GCA_034430335.1 Anaerolineae bacterium
CGTCGATCACCCGTTCGCCCAGCCCTGAATCCTGCTCGAAGATCACCTGCCCGTTGGCGTCGGTCACGTCGAGGATGAGCACGGGCCGCACCTGAGTGCCCCCGTTGGCGAATGCCGCATACGCCGCCGTCAATTCGACGAGGCGAACCTCGCCGCCGCCCAGCGTGATCGAAAGATCGTACTCATCAGAGTCGGTAAGCGTAGAGATCCCCAGTTCGGACATGAAGCGAATAAGCTCGCCCACCCCCACCGAGTTCAGCGCGATCACGGCGGGAACGTTGTAGCTCGAAGCCAGTGCTTCCCGCGCCAGCACCGGCCCGTGTTCGAGGTGATCATAGTTGACCGGCGAATAGGCCAATCCTTCATGGGTAACAAATGACGTCTGCACGTCGAGGATCATCGTCGCCGCCGTCCAGGGGCCGGATCGGGCAGGGTCGAAAGCCAGCGCGTATGTAAACGGCTTCATCGTCGAACCCGGCTGGCGGGGCGCGGCGGCCATATTGATCGCGCCGCTGATCGACTCGTCGAAGTAGTCAGGGCTGCCCAGCATTGCCAGCACCTGCCCGGTATACGGGTCCATCGCAACCAGCGCAGCATCGTGGGCATTGTGTGGTATCGCGCTGCCATCCTCCGGCTCGTTGAGGAGGTCAAGCTGCCGGTTGACGATCTCCGAAGCAGTGTTCTGCCAGTCCAGGTCGAGTGATGTGCGCACGATCAGCCCGCCCCGGTTCAACTGCTCCGCCGGGATCGCCTCTTGCAGTTGTTCGTAAACCAGGGTGACGAAATGGGGCGCTTCGATTGGGTAGCGCTCGGCGGCAAAAGCCAGTGTCTCCAGGCGGGCGATGTCTGCCTGCTCCCCGGTCAGAAAGCCGTGCTCGGCCATCAACCCTAGCACGACCGACTGGCGTTCCTGTGCAGCCTCCGGGTCGGTGAGTGGATCATAGACGGATGGTGCCTGCGGAAGCCCGGCCAATAGTGCGCACTCGGCGAGATCGAGTTCTGAAACCGGTTTGTCGAAATAGGATCGCGCAGCAGCGTCGATCCCGTAGGCAAGGTTCCCGTAGTAAGTCTGGTTGAGATACAGGGCGAGGATATGATCTTTCCCATACCGGCGATAAAGGCGGTAGGCGAGGATGATTTCGCGCAGTTTGCGGCGCAGCGTACGTTCGCTGCGTTCGGTGGGATCGAGAAGCAGGTTGCGCGCGACCTGCTGGGTGATCGTGCTGCCGCCGGAGACGACCTCGCCTCCCTGGAGATAGGTCCACACCGCGCGTACCACGCCCCGCGCGTCGACGCCGGGATTGGTGTAAAAATGCGCGTCCTCGGTGGCGAGGGTGGCGTCGATGCAGGCCGGGGGCACTTCGTCAAGCGATACGACGCTGTGACGCCCCACCTCATCGCCGATCACTTCGTAGAGCAGCCGGTCATTCCGGTCGACGATGCGGATCGACGGGACGAGCAGGCTCGAATCGAGGTCTGCGACATCGGGAAGGTCGGCGAACAGCCAGAAGTACCCGCCGACGGCCACGCCGATCAACACGATCAGCGCCGCCCCAACGATGATCAGGCGGCGGCGGGCAGGCCGGAAGCGAGACTTTTCCTCCGCCATGCTAATGTTCTGGGTCGGCGAAGTAGCCGGTCAGCAGCGGGGTGAGGTCTTGATCGGTATGGCGGCGGGCCGCTGCGAAAAAGTCGTCGGCGGTGACCGTCTGCCACTGGTAGGTCTGGTAGTAGTCTTTGATGAAGGCGAAGAAGGCTTCATCGCCCATCGTCTCGCGGAGATCGGCCATGAACAGCGCCGCCTGGCCGTACATCGAGAAGATAAAGCTGGCGCTGTCGGAATAGCTGTAGATCGTCGCATCGACCGGGCCGTAGGGATTGTACTGGGTCACCCGCGATTCCCACCACCAGTTCACATACTCCGGGTGGTAGCGTTCGTAGTAAAGCAGTTCGCCGTAGAAGGCCATCGATTCGTCGAGCCAGGGTTCGTTGACCTGGTCGTTGCCCACCGCGCCATACCACCACTGGTGCCCGATCTCGTGAGCGGTCAGCACGTGGAGGACAGAAGCCTCCAACCCGTAGAAAGTATAGTAAGCGTAATCGGTGATCGAAACCAGGGCCGAGTATTCCATCCCCCCGAAATAACCGTTTTCGGCAATCGTCAGGTTGTCGTAAGGGTACGGGCCGTACAATTCTTCGAATAATGTGATTGCCTCAGATGCAATATCGACGGCAGCGCTCCCGGCTTCGGCGTGATCGGGGAGATAATAGCTGGTGATTGGGATGCCGTCGACCTCTCCGCTGGCCGTTTCGTATTGATCGGAGGCGAGGAAAGCCACTCCCCTGGCGCGTTCCACCCGGAAGCGCCACAGGCCATCCTCGACCGGACCCTGCGGCCCACCGCTGGCGACGGTGATGCCCTCTCCGGCGCGAACGTTCAGCGAGATGTTCGTCAGCGGGTAGATGGTCGGATCGCCAACCGGGTGATAGCGCCACGTGTGCCATCCCTCCCCCTCGATATAAGGAACCAGCGCCGGATACCACTCCCCGGCCTGGATCAGATTCAGCGTCCAGCCGGTCGATGCCAGCGGCGGCCAATCGGTGCTGGCGATAGGCGGGAATACGACGCGGTACTGCATGTTGATCACGACCTTGCCGCCGGGTAGCAGCGAACGGGGCAGAGGCACGTGCAGCATGGTATCGCCATCTTCGAACGTGGGCAGCCCTTCCTGGCGGTCGATGCCCTGTGTCACCAGCACGCTGTCCAGGTAAAACACATCGGGAAGGTAGTGAACCGGGACGCTGAAGACGATCTCGTCCCAGGTATCTGCCGTCGTATTTTCGATCTGGACAGATTGGGAAACACTCATCCAGCGTTCGGCATAGAACAACTCGACATCAAGCACGATCTCCGGCAGCGACTCGCTTTCGACAGGGGTGGGAACAGGAGTCGGCACGGGCGAGGGAGTCGCAGTCGGCTCGACACCGGGCGGCAGGGGGATCGTCGCCGGCACCGGCGGGGTGACGGTCAGCAGCGGCGGCGGCGACGAGGTCGGCGGCAGCGAAGACGAGAAGAGCGGCTGGCAGCCTGCCACTATCGCGGCAATGAATATCACCACAACCAGCCGCTTCGGTCGAATCATCATACAGAACTTATCCTTTACATCCAACCAAAAAGGAAGCCACACCGGGCCAAAGCCCGATGTGGCCTATATCATACACCACGTGAGAGAATCTAACTGCGTTTTGGCCGGTTCGCCTCGATGAACGCTTTTGGATCGGTGTAGTGCTGGTACACGGCGTCAAGATTGAGGCCCGGCCAGTGCCAGGGCTGGCTCTCCAGGACGTCGGTTTTGGCAATGTCGAAGTGGAGGTGATAGGCCAACTGTCCGAAAGCGTCACCCACCGAAGCGATCTGCTGGCCGCGCTCGACCCGGTCGCCTTCTCTCACCAGGGGATTGTTGAGATGAGCCATCCGGCTCCAAACCACCGTGCCATCCGGCAGGGGATCATAGCGGATCACGATCACGTGTCCCCACATACCGGCCAACACTGCGGAGAACGTCACCGTGCCGTTGGCAGGTGAATAGACCGGCGCATTTGCATCGGTATCCCAGACCGGTTTGTTGTTGTTCAAATCGGCCCCGGTGTGGTACGACTTGAACGTATCGCCGTAGTAGGTGCCAAAACCCACTGCGTCGAACCAGGTGCCGGGCCACAGCTTATCGCCCATCCGCTCCTCGGCAGTCCCGACCGGGGCATCGAACCCGCCCCGCTCGTCAGGCTTGGCCTGTTCGACCACCCTGCGCCAGCGCACCGCCGAAAAAGCGATCTCTTTGTCGCTTTCACCGGTCAGGTCGGTCAGGTTGACCTGCGCGCCGTCGGCGCACTTTTCGAATTGATAGACGACCAGCGGCACCCATTGATCGGAGTACCGCGATTGATTAAGTTTGACGAGTAGTTCAGTGCCTACTCCCGATATGCCGTGAATGTGGTAGCGTGCCTGCTTCGAGGTGGAGTGAGTGCCCGGCACAAAGACGGAGACTTCGTAGGTGCCTGCCTCTGGCAAATTGGGCCGCCAGATCGCCCAGACGGTATCGCGGTCGGCGCGGGTCTTCTTGTACTTGGTCGGGTGGCCACGCACGCTGGTCAGTTCGGAAAAGACCTGGGCGGGCGTCTGGCCGGTATGGGTGCCGTCCATGTAGCCGGAGTCGTAGGGCGCGACGATCTTTTCCCAGTCATAACGCCGCCACACTTTGTCCGGCCCGATTTCTTCGTCGACAAATTCCTCGTTGATGGCGACAAACTCGACCGGGCCTATCGAGCCAAAGCGCCAGTAGGAGAGTCCTGACGCGCCGCGAACGCTGCGGGCGATGTCCTGCGCCTGCCGGATGCTGTCCGGCGTGACGCCGTAGGCTTGCAGGACGGGGTAGATCGGCAGGCCATACGGTCCCCAGACCACGTAGGCTTCGGTCAGCACGTCTTCGGGCGTACGGGCCATCTCGCCCCAGTAGCACATCGGGTGGACGCTGTCGACGTACGGACGCCAGGCATCGGGGTGGATCGTACTGTACCAGCGCTGGCGCGGATCGACGCCGATTCCGATGTGGAAATCACGCCCCAGCGCCGCCCGGATGCCGCTCATCAATTTTACGACATCGCCGCTGCTGCCTTCCCAGAACCCATCGTAGGGTTCGATGTCCAGTATCAGCGATTTGACGCCGGGCACCTGTGCGGCCTGCACTACCTTCTCGATCTCGCCGTCGATGTTTTTGCCCAGCACCACGCACCAGACATGAATCTCCAGGTTTTGAGCAGCGAGGGCATTGACCCACTTTGAGATATCGGCGGGGCCATTGATTTCCAGGGCAGCCTTATTATCGTATTTCCCCTGCCACTCCGTGCCGTTGCTCGTCTTGATGAACAAACCGTCGACTACCGGCCCGTAGTTCTTCAACGTATCGACCACATCGCCGACTGTGGCTTCTCCAACCGCGTCGCCTTCCCAATGCCAGAGATATACCTTACCATCATACGGATTCGCCATGTGCCACTCCCTGAGCGCTCTAATAATCCTGGTGATGTTATCGCACCACAACGGCGCAGTGTCAAGCCGACCTTTTGACCATCCCCTATCCTTTGACCACCGCCAGCGGAACCAGCCGGGCCACTTTCCTGGCGATTCCGGCCCCGGATACAACCCTGACTACCTCGTCCACATCCTTGTATGCCTGCGGCGCTTCTTCGGCCAACCCCGGCAGACTTCCGGCCTGAACGCTGATTCCGCTCTCTTCCAACTCCACACGGAGTTGATCGCCCCGGATGGTGCTCTTTGCTTTCTTACGGCTCATCACGCGGCCTGCCCCATGACAGGAACTGCCAAAGGTCTGCTCCATGCTGGCTTCCGTACCGGCCAGCACCCAGCTCGACGTTCCCATCGAGCCGGGGACAAGCACCGGCTGCCCGATAGTACGATATTCAGGCGGGAGTCCCTCATAGCCGGGGCCAAAGGCACGAGTCGCCCCCTTGCGATGGACGACGACTTCGACGGTCTTGCCATCTACCTTGTGTTTCTCTACTTTTGCCATGTTGTGGGCAATATCGTACACCAGGCGCAGATGCCGGTCATCGAGCTTCCCGGCCAGAACCTGCTCGAAACTGCGCCGGATGTGATGTGTCAACACCTGCCGGTTGACAAAAGCGTAGTTCGCCGCTGCACACATCGCCCCGTAATAGGACTGCCCCTCCTCTGAATGGAACGGCGCACAGATCAACTGGCGGTCGGGCAGGCTGATCCCGTACCGGCGAACGGCCTCCTGGAACTGCCGCACATAGTCCGTGCATACCTGGTGACCAAATCCACGCGACCCGGTGTGAACCTGCACCGCCACGCGCCCTTTGACCAGTCCCATCGCGTCGGCGGCATCGGCATCGAACACTTCATCCACCACATCGACTTCGATGAAATGATTCCCTGCGCCGAGCGTACCCACCTGCCCGATCCCCCGGCTCAAGGCGCGGCTGCTCACCTTGCTCGCATCAGCCGCTTTGAGGCATCCCTGCTCTTCGGTGCGGCGAACATCCTCAGGCAGCGCATAACCTGCCTTAAGTGCCCAACTCGATCCTTCGTGAAGCAGACTCTTGAACTCCTTGTCGTTCAGCTTGACATTTCCACCTTTTCCTACACCGCTTGGGCAGTTGTGGTATAGGGCCAATGCCAGATCGGGTAAAAATGGGGCAATCTCTTCGTCCTCGATGCTGCTCGACAGGACCCGAACACCGCAGTTGATGTCGTAACCGACCCCTCCCGGAGAGATGACGCCATCGCCTGTTCGCGAGGCGACCACGCCGCCGATGGGAAAACCGTAGCCCTGGTGGATATCGGGCATAGCCAGCGAATATTTGACCAGCCCCGGCAGAGTAGCTGTGTTGACCAACTGGTCGACCGACGCATCGCCCAGCGCCGCTTCCAGCAGTCGGTCGCTGGCATATAAGCGGGCTGGAACCCGCATATCATCGCGAAACGAGGCCGGGATTTCCCACACATACTCTGCGATACGTTGAAAATCCTGCTTACGCATAATTGGCCTCCCCGAAGATCAAAACGTTCATACGTCAAAAACGATCACTACTTCGTATCCCTGCCCTGTAGAGACAATAGCCAGATCGTGATAAGTCACTGCTTTAATGAGTTTATCGTATCGCCCGCCCGGCCACCCACTCACCGAAGCTCGCAAACAAAGATTGTCAACTTCGATTACGCCAACAGCGCCAACCAGCACCTCGCCATCTTCGGCCAGATAGAGCAGTTCGGTCAGCCAATCGACCAGCAGCGTCTCCCAATCCGGGGCGCACAGGTTATAGCTTTTCTCGATCAGCGGGAGATGCTCGTCAGGCTTTCCCCCCATCAACTCGAGCATCCCGCGCGCCGCATT
>DAOUES010000276.1:0-9034 GCA_034430335.1 Anaerolineae bacterium
TTTCGGCCTCGCCGGGGACGGTGTAGCATAGATTCAGAATCGGGGCGGTGATCCCCTCCTGGCGAAGCTGGATGCCCTCGTCGGTGCGGCCAACGGCCAGCCGGGTGGCCCCATTTTCCAGGGCGGCGCGGGCGATCTGGGTCGCGCCGTGCCCGTAGGCATTGGCCTTGACGACGGCGATCATGGTGACCGAAGGCCCTATATGCGCGCGGAGCGCCTGCACATTGGCGGCCACCGCGTTGAGGTCGATTTGTGCGTAGGTTGTCAGTCTTTTGACCGGGTCCGGGGGGAGCGTTTGTTCGATCATGGGGGAAGTTTACAACTTTACGTTTGCTTTGTCGACCGGGGCAGCGAGCGCGTAGGGAATCCGTCTTGTGCCCGAATAGAGCGGTAGGCGATATAATAGGCGGCGACATCGCGCCGGGAAGCCCTGCAATACTTCGCGGCTCGATGCTGTCGCCTGTTCGAAACCAGCACAAGGATAATCCCCTACCGATGACCACTATTCAATCCAATCCAATCGTTCGATTTGTTCGCAGCAGCGCTATGCTGTGGCTGTGCGCCGCGCTGCTGCTGACCGGGTTCGGCGGGTTGATCCTGATCGACCAGGTGGACGACGCTCACGGCCTGCTCACCGACGTGGGCCGCGTCTCGTCGTCCAGCTCCGAGCCGTTCCGCAACCGGCTGGCCTATCTCGATGCCAACGACATCTACCGACCGGCGGAACCGGCGGCGGCGTCGATGCAGGGGGCGATCTGGCTGCCGCGTGATGGCGACTATACGTTCCTGCTTCGCACCGACGGTGCGGCGGCAGTGACCCTCGACGGGGAGACGCTGATCGAAGTTTCGGAAAAGGAGGCGGTGCGCACCGTCTCCGCGACCTTCGAGCATGAGCAGGGCGCGGTGCCGGTCGAGATCACTTACCAATACGACCCGGAGCAGTCGGCGCGGGCGCTGTTCGACCTGTGGTGGAAAACGCCGGGCGGCGCGGCGCGGCGGGTGCCCGCCTGGGCGCTGACTCCGTCGATGCCCGGCGGCTCCCTGATCACGGCGTCGATGCGGATGCGGGCGGCGCTGATCGCGGCATGGAGCCTGTTGATCCTGGGGCTGATCGGGCTGGGGGCAGCGCTGGCGGTGCGGCTGGCGAAAGACGATATCGACTGGCGGGTGGCGCTGGGGCTGCTGATCCTGTTCGTGGTGGCCTTCGGGCTGCGCGTGGGCTACATCACCCAGCGGGCGGCGGTCGATCCGCTGTTCTACATGCTGCCGCAGGGAAGCGATCACCTGGCCTTCGAAGCGCAGTCACGCGGGTTGATGCGCGGCATCTGGCCGACCGGCGGCTACTACAAGATGCCGGGGATGTCTTACGTGTTGTACGGGCTTCACCTGCTGGTCGGGCCGGGGATGATGGCGGTGCGGTTGGCGACGACCCTGATGGGGGCGCTGCTGGCATTGATGGCCTACGACACTGCCCGGCTGGTATTCGACGAGCGGGCGGGCTGGGTGGCCGGGGCGCTGACGGCGATCTTCCCGGCGTATGTGTTTTACAGCGGCGTATTGTTGAGCGCGTGCGCGGCGATCTTCTTCGCCGGGGTGCTGATCTGGCAGATGGCGATCCTGACAAAAAGGGCGTCGTGGGGGGCGGTGATCACGGCGGGGGTTTCGCTGGGGCTGGTGATGATGCTGCGCCAGAACATGATGGTGGCCCTGCCGCTGGCGGTTGCCTGGTTATTCCTGTTCCTGCCGGATTCTCGCCGGAAAGCCGCGCTGATGTCGGCGGCGCTGGTGACGGTGACCGTGCTGGTTTTCCTGCCGATTCCGCTCCACAACGCGAGCGTCGGGGCCGATTACCTCTCGACGCCGCTGGGGGCGCAGGCTTTCTACCAGGGCAACAACCGCGACTCGGCGGGGTTCTACAACCCGTCGCAGGCCTGGCAGACGGCAATGCTGCTCGGCGAAGATTATTACCGGGCTTTTTTCGACGATCTGCGGGCGGAACCGGGACACTGGATCGGATTGATGCTGCACAAAGTCGGGATGTTCTGGCAGCCGCAGGAAGGGCTGACCAACCTCAGCTATGCGACGAGCGGCACCGAAGCCTCGTGGGTGCTGCGGACGCTCGCGCCGTTCAACTGGGCGATCATGGGGGCGCTGGGCCTGGGCGGGCTGGCGCTGACGGTGATCGACCGGCGGCGCGGCTCGTGGTACCTGGGCTTATTTGTGCTGCTGATGATGGGGGCGATTACGGTGTATACGCCCGAATCGCGAATCCGGGTGCCGACCGCGCCGGGGATCGTGCCGCTGGCGGCTTTCGCGCTGGTGGCGCTGTTCGATGCGCTGCGCCCGAAGATCGACCGGGCGCGGCTGGTGACGCTTCTCAAGGTCGCGGGGGGAGTCGGGGTGGTGATGGCGCTGCTCGCAGCGGCCAATCGGACGCTGCCCCGGCCCCGACTGCTGCGCGAGGAGGCGCTCCCCGCCGAACTGATCCCGCTGGACGTGGTTTTCGACGAGCAGATCAGGCTGGTGGGCTATGAGATCGAACGGGGGGCGGACGGGGTCGATCCGGGCGAACCGTTCCTGATCACATTCTACTGGCAGCGGCTCCAACCCATCGACGTGGATTACTCGGTGTTTCTGCTGCTGCTCGACCGGGACGGCGAGGAATGGGGGCGGCGCGACATCCCGATCGGGCTGGTTTCCTACCAGTATTACCAGACGAGCGAATGGCGGAACGACCGGATTTTCAAAGAAGAATACATGATCGAGATCGACCGGGATGCACCCGTGCCGCTGGCTGCCGACCTGTGGGTGGGAGTGTATGACAAAGAGACGCTGACCCGCCTGCCGATCAGCGGCGGGGAGGCCGATACCCTTTCGATAGCGCGGGTGCGGATCGGGGAAGGATCAGCCGGGATGGAGGGCGAACCGTCGATCCCGCTTCATTACGACTTCGGCGGCTGGGCGACACTGACCGGGGCGACGCTCGATCAGGACGGCAGCGCGCTCGACCTGATCATCTACTGGGATGTCACCGGGACGCCGCCCACCGATTACCTGACCTTCCTCCACGTCCTCGACAAAAACGAGGAATTGGTTGCGCAGGGGGATGGCTTACCGCTGGATGGGGCGTTCCCGACCGGCGTCTGGCGGGCAGGCGATCACCTGGTCGATACCTATCACCTGGAACTGCCGCCCGATCTCCCGGCGGGGGAATACTCGCTCAACCTGGGGCTGCACGATACGGTCGTGCGGGTGCCGGTGACCGACGAGTCGGGTGCGCCGGTGCCGGACAATTCGGTGCGGATCGCGACCGTCACAGTCGATTAGAAAAGCTGCATTTTCGAGCATCGGAACGGGGCTTTCAGAAGCCGCTGCAGAATGGAACATTCCTGTAATCTGTAGGCATTGACAGCGGCCCTGCGTTGGGCTTAACTTAAAGGCACAGTGACTATGAAACCTAAAAGAGATGCTGCATTAATGACATACCGGGAAGAACTGGTCGAGTACGTTCGAGAACTCTACGCCGTCGAGGACGAGGCGTTGAAACTGTCCAAGACGTTGAGCGTCGAGCGCGGCATACCGCAGATCAACATCCGCCCCGAAGAAGGGCGTATTTTGCAGTTGATGCTGGCGGCGGTCGGCGCAAGGAAAGTAGTCGAGATCGGGACGCTGGCGGGGTACAGCGGCACCTGGATGGCGCGCGCGCTGCCGGAAGATGGCCGCCTGATTTCGCTGGAGATCGAAGAGGAACATGCCGGAACCGCGCGGGAAGTCTTCGAAAAGGCCGGGGTAGGCGACCGGGTGGAAGTGCGTGTCGGCCCGGCGATGGAAACCCTGGCGGAAATCGAAGGGCTGGGGCCTTTCGACGCCGTATTCATCGACGCCGACAAAACCGGCTACCCGGATTACCTGGCCTGGGCGGTCGAGAATATCCGGGTCGGCGGGCTGGTGATGGCCCACAACACTTTCCGGAAGGGTAGTATCGTCGATCCCGAAGCGCAGGATCGACCGGACGTGATCGCGATGAAGCAGTTCAACGAACGGCTGGCAAACGACCCGCGCCTGCTGGGGACGATCATCCCGGTGGGCGATGGGATCGGGGCGGCGATCAGGGTGGTGTAAGCGCCGCCGGGTGATACCTGTAAGGATGAGATGATGAACACCAAACAGTTGAGCGCACGTCCGCCTGTGGAAATGATGATCAGCGTCGAAGAGACGTTCAACTCCCGGCCCGATTTCATGGTGCGCTCGCCGGGGCGCGTCGAACTGTTGGGGGGCCACACCGATTATAATGACGGCTGGGTGCTCTCGGCGGCGATCAATCGCTATGCGTGGCTGGCCGTCAAAAAAATGCCGGCGACGCTGGTGATCGTCCGGGCGCTGGATATCGGCAATGAAGAAGTGGCTTTCCGGCTGACCGAACTCGACGAAAAGACGACGCTGACCGGCGAAGAGCTTCCGCTGTGGTCGAAGTATGCGGCGGGCGTCGCCTGGAGCCTCCAGGAGGCAGGGCTGGCGACGCCGGGCAGCCGGTTGGCGATCTCCAGCCAGGTACCGATTGGGGCCGGTTTAGCGTCGGCGGCGGCGGTGGAAACGGCCTACGCGACGGCCTGGGCGTACATCACCGGGTGGGAGATCGAGAAGATGGAACTGGCGGTATTGTGCCAGCGGGCCGAGAGCCGGTATATCGGTTTGCGGGCGGGGTTGAAGGATCAATTTGCCTGCCTGTTTGGGCGCAGGGGGCACGCACTGCTGTTCGACTGCCGGACGTATGAATGGAAGTCGATTGGGCTGCCGGGCGATACCGTGCTGGTGGCAGCCGACACGGGTACGAGGCTTTCGGCGGGAGATGGCGGCTATGATCAGCGGTTCCTCGAAAGCCGGGAAGCGACCGCCGCTTTACAGCGCTATATCCCAGGCGTGAGGGCGCTGCGCGACGTGAGCGTCGAGCAGTTTATGGAATATGCAGAAGAGATACCGGAACCAGCCCGGCAGCGGGCGCAGCATGTCATCGAGGAAAATGCGCGGGTGCAGGCAGGGGCGCGGGCACTGAAGGTTGGGGAAGTGGAAATACTCGGCGACCTGATGGACCAGTCCTACATCAGTATGCGCGATCTGCTCGACGCGAGCAGCCCCGAACTCGACGCCATGTGGCTGGCCGGGCAGGGCCACCCGGCGCGGCTGGGAGGGCGCGTGCTCGGCGATGGCTGGGCAGGGAGCCTGCTTTTCCTGGTGCGGGCCGATGGCGTGGACGATTTTATCAAAACGGTCGAGACGGGGTATCATGAATCGACCGGGTTAACCCCCACCTTTTACCAGCTCACCGCAGCGGATGGAACGCAGGTGGTCTCGGTCCAGGATATGTAAAAGCCCACAATCAAAATCGTGAGGAGAAGAACGTGAAACTTTTTGTGCCAGGACGAATCTGTCTGTTCGGCGAACATTCAGACTGGGCCGGTGGCTACCGCCGCATCAACGCCGACATCGAACAGGGCTATGCGCTGATCGCCGGGACGAACCAGGGGATATGGGCGACCGCCGAGCCGCATCCCAATGCGCTGGTTCTGACTTCGACGACGAACGGCGGAGAACGGGTCGGCCCGCGCGAAATCCCGATGGATGCCAGCACGCTGCTGGAAGTCGCCAGAGAGGGCGGCTTCTGGAGCTATATCGCGGGGGTGGCTTACCAGGTGATGACCCATTACCACGTTCGCGGGTTGGTCATCGACAACTACAAAACCGATCTGCCGATCAGAAAAGGGCTTTCGTCGAGCGCGGCGATCTGCGTGCTGACGGCCCGCGCCTTCAACCGGGTCTACGACCTGAAGATGACGATCCGGGGCGAGATGGAGATCGCCTACCAGGGCGAGGTCACGACGCCTTCGCGGTGTGGCCGGATGGATCAGGGCTGCGCGTTTGGCAATCGCCCGGTGCTGATGGTGTTCGACGGCGACCGGCTGGAAACGAACGAGCTACAGGCACAGAAAGACCTTCACTTCGTGCTGGTCGACCTGAACGCGCAGAAGGACACGATGGAAATCCTGGCCCGGCTGAACCGCGCCTACCCGTTCGCCGAGAGCGAAGTCGAGCGGGGGGTGCAGGAACTGCTGGGGCCGATCAACAAGCGCATCGTCCAGCAGGCGGTCGAGGCGCTGGTCGACTCAGACCGGGAGCGGCTTGGTACGCTGATGGGCGAGGCGCAGGACTTCTTCGACCGCTACGCGACGCCCGCCTGCCGGGAAGAACTCACCGCGCCGGTGCTGCACGAAGTGCTGGATTACGAGCCGCTTCGACCGCACGTGCTCGGCGGGAAGGGAGTCGGCTCGCAGGGGGATGGAACGGCCCAGTTCATCTGCCATTCGGAAGACGATCAGCAGGCGGTGGTCGAAATCCTTGAGCGCGACCTGGGGATGAGCTGTTTGAAGCTGACGCTGCAACCCAGCCCGAAGGTGCGCAAGGCGGTGATCCCGGCGGCAGGTTTCGGGACACGGCTGTTCCCGGCGACGAAGGCGACCAAGAAGGAACTGTTCCCGATCATCGACCGGGACGGGGTTGCCAAGCCTGCCATCCTGCTGATCGTCGAGGAGGCGCTGGACGCGGGAATCGAGGAAGTGTTCATCATCGTACAGGAGGACGACATGGAGGACTTCCACCGCTTCTTCAACGTGCAGGTTTCAATCGAGAATTACAACAAGCTCTCCCCGCCCTTCCAGGAGTTTGCCAGGCGGCTGCTGGATATCGGGCGGCGGGTGAGGTTCCTGGTACAGACCAACCAGGAAGGCTTCGGGCACGCGGTATACTGCGCGAAAGACGCGATTGGCGACGAGCCGTTCCTGCTGATGCTGGGCGACCATATCTACCGTTCCGACTCGGAGCGCTCCTGCGCCCGGCAGTTGGTCGAAGCCTACCAGAGGCACGGCCTGAGCGTGATCGGGCTGCGCCGCACGCCGGAGAAGGCGATTGCCAACTTCGGGACGGTGACCGGTGTCTGGGTGGAAGATCAGGAAGTGCTCAACATCACCGAATTTGCCGAGAAGCCGACCGTCGACTACGCACGCACCAATCTACAGATCGCCGGGCTGCCGAAGGACGAATACCTGACCGTGTTCGGCCAGTACATCATCAAGCCGCAGATTTTCGACTATCTGGAGGAGCATATCAAACACAACGTGCGCGAGGGCGGGGAGTTCCAACTTACCTCGACGCTCGACCGGCTGCGGCAGGAAGACGGGTTCCTGGGGTTGATGATCGACGGGAAGCGCTTCGACATCGGCCTGCCGGATTATTACCTGGAAACGCTGCAAACCTTCCGCAAGTAAGGGACGATCAAGGGGATATACGGAGCGCGGCAGATGCCGCGCTCTTTCGTGTGCCTCGCGTAGTCGATCCGTCATCAAAGTACTATGCACAAAGCGGAAATCTGCGTGGTATAATTCCCTGCGCTGGCGGCAACCGGTCGGCAACCGGTCTTCCGATTGCCTGGGAGTTTCGTCACAGGCGAAACTCCAGTGGCCGACTGAAAGTCGAACGGAGAGGGTTGTGGTACAACCTGAAACGCACTATGAGTGTAAGCTATCAACCAGGAGTAGACGGAATGCACCGTCTTAAATTCGTATTGATATTGACAGTCAGCCTGCTTGCAGGCTGTATGATGGCCTTGAGCGCCTGCCAATCGGAGGCGGTGCTCACGCCAACCCCGACCCGCACACCCGGCGGCCCGCTCGATACAGGCGAGGTCACGGCGACGCCTGAGCCGACCGTCGTGCCTGCCGCGACTCCCCTGCCGATCCCCGAAGGGCCGTATGGCCCCGACAGCTACCCGGCGGACGTCGACCCGCTGACCGGGATGCCGGTGAGCGATCTGAGCGTCCTGAACCGATCACCGCTGGCGATCAAAGTCTCGAACGATCCGCTCGCCCGCCCGCAGTCCGGGCTGAGCTATGCCGACATCGTCTTCGAGCATTACACAGAAGGCGGCGTGACCCGCTTCACGTCGATCTACTACAGCCAGGCTCCCGACCTGGTCGGGTCGGTGCGGAGCGGTCGGCTGATCGACTTCGAGATCGTGCGGATGTTCGACGCGATATTTACCTGTTCCGGCTTCAGTCATGGCGTTGCGCTTCGCCTCGAAAACGTGAACTGGCGGAATCGCAACTTCTCCGGGGACGACTACGGCGATCCCTACCTGGTACGGGTTCAGCGGGAGGGGCTGGCGCTGGAGCATACGATGTTCGCCCAGCCGGAACAAATCTGGGCGCTGGCGAGCGAGAAGGGCGTCAACCTGCCGCCCAACATGACGCCGGGGCTGGCCTTCCGCGCGCAGCCAAACACAGGTGGCACACCCGCGACGGCAATCGGGATCGATTTCAGCACCAGCATGATGGAAGTACGCTGGGATTACAATCCTTCGACGGGGCTGTACCAGCGCACGCTGGCCGATGAGCCGCACATCGACTACCTGACCGGCCAGCAGCTCACCGCTTCGAACGTGCTCGTCGTCGCCGCGATGCACGTCGACACCGATATCCTCGAAGACAGCTACAATGGGCTGTGGTCAATCGAAATCCAGTTGTGGGGCGAAGGCCCGGCGTCGCTGTTCAGGGATGGGCAGCGGATCGAAGGGTGGTGGACGCGAAACGACCCGGAGCAGGTGCTCCAGTTTACAACGACATCAGGCGAGGTGCTTTATCTCAGGCCGGGGAATACCTGGTTTGAGATCGTGCCAATCGGGTTCGACCGTCTGACCACCGAGCCGTAAGCGCTACCGGCAAAATCACGTGAATCCAGACATCTATTTGACGAGGCAGCAATCAGACTCATGAAACGACTTCAATTACTTTTTCTAGCCATTCTCCTGCTGTGCGGGCTGGCCGCCTGCGAATCAGAACCGGTCATCACGCCGACCGCGACCCGGACGCCGGGGCCGGTCGGGACGGTGCCCCCGGTCTTTGGCGAGCCGACGGAGGCAGTAGAGACAACACCGGTGCCTGCGGCTGAAGAGGAACCGGTTACAGTGGAGGAACTTGGCGCAGTT
>DAOUES010000277.1:0-1547 GCA_034430335.1 Anaerolineae bacterium
GCCAGAACCGTCGTGACGCCCCCGGCAAGCGCCGCACAGGTTCCAGTATAGAAATTCTCTTTATGTTCGCCGCCCGGTTCGCGCAGGTGAACATGAACGTCGATCAAACCCGGCAGCAGCGTCAGCCCGGTCACGTCGACCGGCTGAACATCCGATTCGCTTGCTGCAAGATTCGGGCCAACGGCGACGATCCGTTCACCTTCGATCAGCACCTCGGCGCGTTCTACGCCCTCCCGCCCGACGACGCTCCCACCGAAAAACAGTTTCTTTTCACTCATGGCGTATAGTATGCCAGCCACACCAGACCTGCACAAGCAGAACGGCGGACGTTGCTGTGTCGGAGGTTGCCGCCCGGCCTGTTTGTGAGTACAGTCGTGACACACTTTTCATCAGGTAGGAACTATGAAGAGATCTACCATCCAGACTATCATCGCCCTGGTGTGTGTATTCATCGCCTCGTTTGTCGTCCGAATCTACCACCCGATGTCCCGCCCGTCGCAGTGGCTGTCCCGGTCGCATGACTTCGCCGCAGCCATCGAAGCGCATGATTGGGCGGCGACCTACCAGCAGTATCATCCCGGCGTCACGACGATGGCGCTTGGCGCGGCTACGCTCCCGATCTACGAGTGGAGCGAATCGCATCCCGGCCTGATCTCGGTCCTGATCGATTGGGCCGCGCCGCCCTTTGCCACCGATTATGGCCGTGAGATGGTCGCGGTAGTCATTGCGATGTCGCTGGTGCTCTCGGCGCTGATCGTGATGATCACCTGGCAGCTTTACAAACTCTCGGACTGGCCGGTCGCGCTGGCTTCCGCCAGTTTTATGTGCTTCGCCCCGTTTTATCTCTCTCAAAGCCAGTATTTTCATGTCGATGCCCTGTTCAGCACCCTGATGATGCTCTCCGCCCTGCTGATGATCCGCCACTTCGAGGCGCGCAAGCCGCGTTTTCTGGTGCTTTCGGGGATCGTGAGCGGGTTCGCCCTGCTGACCAAGTCCCCGGCCCTGTTTCTTCTGCCCTATACCGGGCTGGTTTTGTGCGTCGAAACGGCGATCAAAGTTTATGACGGCTGGCACGATCACGAGCATCAGCGCGGGCGCTGGCTGATTAGCGAACTCTGGCAGGGGGTGATCAAACCCGGCCTGTTGTGGGGTCTGATGGTTGGACTGATCTACTGTCTCTGGCCCGCCATGTGGGTCAAGCCAATCCGCACGCCGGGGGCGGTGTTTCTCCTCTCGACCAACAAGGTGATCACCACCCATCCAAACCCGACCTTTTTCGCCGGGCGCATTTACTCCCCGGATGAATCCCCGAACCGGCTGTTCTGGCTCGTCTCACTCGGACTCAACAGCAGCTTCCTGACCCTGACCCTGTGCCTTGTCACTCTCGGCGGCTACACGCTCTGGAAAAAACGCTGGAAGCCATCGCTTCGCCCGCAGTCTTTCTGGCTCCTGTTTGCCTACCTGTTTTTCTTCCTGCTCCAGTTGACTTTGAGCAACAAGCAGATGCAGCGCTACCTGCTTCCGGTTCACCTGGCGATGGAGATTCT
>DAOUES010000278.1:0-3789 GCA_034430335.1 Anaerolineae bacterium
CTCATGGAGAAGGGTGAACAAGCCGGATTAAGTCCCTCTCCATGAGGGAGAGGGATTTAGGGTGAGGGCAAAAAACGGGCTGAAGTGCATCTCATTTCACTTCTTGAACCCCCATTCAGGGGTTATGCGACACTCTCAACTCAGAGTTCGGGGGGATGTTCTACCAGCCGGTGGCCCGCGCCCTGGTCGGCACCCTCTACGACCTGCTGGTTGCCGCCGGGGTGGTTGTCTGCTACTATTTGTTCGACTTGCAGGCCGCGTTGTTGATGGCCGTTTCCGTCCCGCTCTTCTTCTCGGTCTTCCTGGTCGACAACCTTTTGAAACGGGCCTGTAAAGTCGAATACCGGCCCATGTCGGACGACTATTCACTGCTCTAGAATTGACAGAACTTATTCGATGTCATCCAGGGTTTCCAGGCTCATTCTGATTGCCGTTCTGCTGCTCGCCGCCTTCCTGAGGTTAGGCTGGCCGCAGGTGGTCGAGTTCAAGTTCGACGAAGCGGCGACGATCCGCGAGGCGATGGCGCTGGCCCGGGAAGGTCGATGGCCGTCGTCGACGATCTCGTCGGTAGCCGGTATCCCGCAGCCCCCCTTGAAAGCCTGCCTGCTGGCGATTCCCCTGCTCGTCTGGCCCGACCCGCTGGCCGCCGAACTGTTCCAGGCGGCGCTGGGAGTCGCCGCCGTCTGGCTGACTTACCGGCTGGCCGCCGGATATTTCGGCGAACCCGCCGGGCTGATCGCCGCCCTGCTCTACGCCTGCGCGCCCTGGGCCGTCTTCTTCGACCGCAAGCTGTGGGCGCAGGATTTGACGATCTTCACGCTGGCCTTCATGTTCTCCCTCTATGCCCTGCTGATCCGCAAACGGTTTGCGGCCCTGGCATTGATCCTCCCTGCGCTGGCGGTGTTGATCGGGCTGTATGTTGGCAATATGGTTTACGTGTTCGTGCTCGCGCTGACCCTGCTGCTGTATCACTGCGCGGTGAAAGAGGCGTGGCAGGCCGCACAGCCCAAACAGCGCTGGCTGTGGATCGGGATCGGCATGGCGGGCCTGGCGTTGGTCGGCGCTGCCTGCACCGGGAGCTTCTGGCGCAGCCTGGCCGCCGCCGCGCAGCACGGCCCGGCGCTCACCGGCGGGGCGGCAGGCACCTGGGGCTTTTACCCTTTCCGCTGGATACAGTACATGGCCCAATCGGCGACCGGCTTCGAGTTCCACGCGCTGGCCGGTGAACAGTGGCCCGATTATTATGCCAGCCTCCCCGTTCCGAATCTCAACCGCCCCATCGACGGGCTGCTGGTCTGGCTGATCCTGGCCGGAACGGTCTACGTGATCGCCAGGGCCATCGTGCTGGCGCGCCGCTCCCCGGAGGATGCCGCCCCCTACTCATTGCTCGGCCTGTGGATCGCCATCCCGACCGCCATCTGGATCGCCACCGGGATGGAACCGGAACTGCACCGGTTTACGCTCCTCTACCCGGCGCAGGCCGTCGCGCTGGCCGTCCTGCTCACCGATGGGCTGGCCTGGCTCAGGGAAAAGGCCAACAATCCCCGGCTCAAATCGGCCTGGACGGGTGCCCTGGTTGGCGGGCTGGCGTTGGCCGCCGCCTGGCAGGTGGTCGAATACGTGGGGATGGTGCGCTTCGTCGAAGAGGCGCGCATCGACGGCGGGCACGGCCCGCCCGCCCGCGATCTGTGGATGGCGGCCCGCGAAGTGCGGCGGCTGGCAAACGAGCGCGGCCTTCCCATTGTCGTCTATACGCTCGGCGATGACCCGCTCTACGACGCGGGGGCGATCCAGTTCGACGCGCTGCTCGGCGACCTCGACCCGGTGCTGGTCGAACGCGGCACGCTGGAGATCAGCCTTTCCGCCGATTACATCCGGGTCGATTCGGATGCCGGGCGGTCGACCAGCTACGAAGTCCGTACACCGGAGCGCGGCCTGCCGGAGAGTCCCGTCGTCCGGTTTGCAAATGGGGCCGAACTGGTCGCTGTCGATGCGCCGGGCACGATCACACCCGGAACGACCAACACGGTCGATCTGACCTGGCGGCTGTGGGGCGATCCACCCGCCGGGATCACGTACTACCAGTACACGCTGCGCCTTCTTTCCACCGGCGGCGATACATACGCGCAGCGCGATGAAATCTTCCTGTTGAACCGTTACTGGCGAACCGGGGCGGTGATCACCATCCCGGTGACGCTCGACGTTGCCGCCGACGCGCCCACCGATCAGATCGAGCAGTTGGAGGTCGGGATGTATTCGCTCAATCCCGACGGCTCGTTCAGCGGCGTCGACGTGCTCGATATCGCCGGGAACCCCGCCGGGCACTACTTCACGGTTGAGATCGAATAGATATTTCGCGGAGTGAATACTGCGGCTAAATTAGCCGGTTGTCACAAACAAAGCCAACCTTGATCGCCCCCAAGTTTGGGGGAGATGGCCGACTGCGTCGGCCAGAGGGGGATGTGGGCCGCGCTGATTTCACTATGTGCGGCTTTTTGATTTATGATAATGATGAAAGTAACAAGTATTGATATCCAATCATATTGAAACCGTGCTGACTTCACTGAGCGCGGTTTTTGTCATATACTTATTAACAATAGGAGCAGTCTGATCTAGATTATTCTTCGTGCATTAAGCTTTGTGATGAAATCCTACATATAAGGAATAAGCAGCAGTGACTGAAAAAGCAGATCGAGTCTCGAAAATTGAACTTGCAAAAGTACTGAAATCGGTGCGAGATGCATCCCCCGATTCTGAAACTAATCAAAAGATTAAAGAACTACTGCTACCAGACGATCAACAAGAGCGTGAGAAGATCGAAAATGCAATAAATGGATTAGATGTAGAAGACGAATTTGCAGTGCGATGTAGATTGATGGAAACGGCAACACATCTAATACCACTTGAAGGACAACCAATCATTCCAAGTGATGATAGCCGACCGGATTTTCTTGCACGTTTTCAACCAGGTTGCGCTATTCATAACTATACTGGAAATGCAAACAACGGATTTCATTGTTGTATTGAGGTTAAGTCAACTAAGAAAAAAAACCGTAAACTAAGTGGAAAGAAGCTTCGGCGACTGCGTAAGTTTTCGAAAGAGTTCAATCTACCGTTGTTTTTCGCGGTAAAGCTTAACAGCACTGGAGATTCAGTTTGGACTATTATCGAAGATGAAAACCGCGAATCGTCCTCGATTAATGTAGGTGAAGAACACTTGATTTCGGGTGTCCGACACGTGTTATGGAATGAATATACTCTGACTTGGATGCCTGATAGTAGCGTAGTCCGAGTATTCGACAGAGAAGCAACAAATGACGCATTGGCGAAGAGTGAATATGGTGGATTGAGAGAGTTAGTCATTAAAGGCGAAAGCGTAGAACTTCGTTTCAAGGATGCTATGGCGGCTGGGATCAGTGCAATTCTAAATGAGTTCGATATGAAAAGACTAAGAGTCAATCGTGAAGGTAACATTACCACTGAGGTATCGTCATCGGGTGGCAAAGAAGCTCTCCTTGCGGATTTGGTCTACAAGCTAAGTGAAATTTCGACTGATGATAAGGGAACATTTCCGTCACGTTTTATAGCTCGGGTGGATAAGGCGTCCGGTGCCACACTTGCAGACCGTAGCTTGATAGAGTACCTGGTAAAACCGCTTGTAGAAAATCAAATGCTGACGATTAGTGCAATCGGATCGCCTGATCGTCACTTGGAGTTGTGGAAAAGATATAGCGGAAATGTAACTCCCGAATGATTTGTTGGACATCAATTGATTCCAGTTCGGGCGAC
>DAOUES010000279.1:0-2464 GCA_034430335.1 Anaerolineae bacterium
AAGGGAGATTCACCGCAGAGATCGCAGAGGGCGCAAAGGAAAATACAGGATAAAAGATAAAAGTGAATCCCGGTACATTAGCACCGGGATCCGACAGTTCATCATCAGAGATCGCTTTTAGCCCGGCGCTTCAGCGCCGGGACAGACAAGCGAATTTGGCTTAACGGAACCCTACAGCCAGTTGACCCCCGCCATCTCGCGACGAATGCCACGCTTCACTTTCAACTTCGGGTAGCCGAGCACCATGCAGGAGCATACTTCGTGATCGGGCGGAATGTGGAACAGATCGCGAAGCTCCGGCGATTTCTCGACGATGGGCGGCACCAATGAGATGCCGCTGGCACCCAATCCGAGCGCGTGGGCGGCGATCAGGCCGTAGGTCAGGGCGATGAACGAGTCCTCGTAGTGATAGGCGGCATCGTATCGACCGTGGAAAAGGAGCATGGCCGGGGCACCGCGCGTGATGGTGTCGATGCCGGTGGCTTTCATCATCGGCAGTCGATAGGCCAGCATCGGCAGGACATGGCCGTCGAGCGCCTCGAATTTGCTCTGCGGCACGCGGCGCTTGAAGATCATCCGCATCACCGGGTTGGAGAGCCATTTGCCGAGCTTCTCGTAGAAATCGATCAGCACCGGGAGCGCCTGCTCGATGATCGCCCGGTCGACGACGACGGTGATCGCCAGTTTGTGGGGTGTGAAGCCCATCGGGGCGAGGGTGATCGTCGAGACGATCTTTTCGAGCAGCTCGCGCGGGACGGGTTTGTCTTTGTAGACCCGCACCGAGCGGCGGCTGGCGAGCAGATCGGCCAGCGCCTCGAAATCGACCGGGCTGCGGGTCAGGTCGAAAATCTGGCCGGTGGAAAGCCCGGCGACGGTGATCGAGCCGGAGGGACAATAAGCCATGCAGTGCCCGCAGGCCATGCAGAAAGCGGCCCGCTCCGGGTGGATGCTGACGGATTTGTTCCCATCGGCGACAACGTTTTCGTTGTTGACAACGTCTTCGTTGTTTACGAAAATATGGGTCGGGCAGACCTCGACGCAGATGGCGCACCCGTCACAGGTGCGCGTGTCGATGGTGGGGCCTTTGGTGGCGATTGTTGTTCCGGTCATGGTGATGTCCTGATTTCTTACGTATTACTGTCGATCTTTTTGGCTAAAGGCTGATCACCCCTCGTGCGGAACTTCGTTCCGCAGTCCACCGGCGAATTGGACAATTGCACAGCAATTGTTTGGCAATTCGCTTAAGCAATTGAGGCAAGCCTCAATTGCCCCACCCTTAACAAAGGGGGCAACATATCTTCGGGGTGTGAAGGTTGTAATTATCCGGGTTATGTTGTTAAACGACATTAGCACCGGGCTAAATTTCCCATTTATCTTGCTACTTGCCACTTTCATCTTGCTCTTTGATGTCGGTCATCGCGGCGACGCGGTGCTGGAACAGCCGGTCGATGATATAGGCGCGGCTGAGGCGGGCATTGGCGACCATCCGCAGGGTGATCTGGGCATCCTCGTCGTAGGGCAGGGGGGTGGTGATCTTCGACCGCAGCGCGAATTCCTGCTCGACGATCTGCTCACCGAGCGTGACGTAATAGGTGAAATCCTCGACTTCGAAACCAAGTGAGAGCGCCCAGGCAAACACTTCGCCGATCTGCACGTCGTGGTGATCGAAGCGGGCCTCTTCGAGCGGGAGGAGGATGCGGGCGGCAAGCAGGTTGTCAAGCTGGGCAGAGGTGAGTCCGGTCGATTCGCAGAACTGATCCCGGTCGAGCAGGCTGTCATCGGGCGGGGGCGGGCCGAAAACGAGCGTGTTGAGCGCGTAGCGCAGGGCGAGATCGACATCCCCGCCCCAGCGGTCGAGGAGCGCCTTGATCTCATCGAGCGACAGGCGATGGCGGCGCTGCATCTGCTGGACGAACTGCACAATCGGGACGCATTCAGGAGCGTAGTAGGCCATGTTGGGGCTGGTCTTGACCGGGTCGGGGAGCAGGCCCTGCTGCAAATAGTACAGTATCGTCGATTTGGGCACGCCGGTCGCGGCGGCAAGTTCGTTCATCCGCAGGCCGGGTTTGGTCGGGTCGGGTTGAGTGGTCATAGTGATTATAGTGTAGATCGGGAAGTGAAAAGTGTCAAGTGATACTTTTTACTTTCCGCTTAGATCGGGAAACACAAGCGGGCGCAGTACGCTGCGCCCGTACGAGGTGAGTATTAGATCAGCAGGGGCAATTTCATGGGAAAAAACAGGGCGGGCACAAGGCCCGCCCCTACGAGATGGTATTGATTTACTCCCCGATCCGCCACACATGGATCAGCGGCTTGTCCTCGTCGCCGAACTGCTCCATGACGTAGAGCAGGCCGCTTGCGCGGTCGAAGGCGGCGGCACCGAGGCGCTCCTTGAACTGGTCACCGGGGACGGAATTGTAGAGCACGTCGTCGATAGACAGAACGGCGTAGGGCTGCGACTCGC
>DAOUES010000280.1:0-11325 GCA_034430335.1 Anaerolineae bacterium
ATCGCAAGGATGATCGCGGCAGCCCGGTATAGTCGATCAGCACAGCGGGTGGTTTGTGTATCGGGCATCATTTTTCGCTTTCTGCCTGCGGTGGGAGATCAATCGGGGCACCGGTGGCAGTCTCGCTGCCTGGCAACCCCCGCGCCCCGAAATACGCGAGCAGCAGCAAAAACACGATCACGCCGTCGATGATCATCTCGCCGCCGGTGAGGGGGAGCAGCACCGGCGCGACGACAATCGTCGAGGCGCAGACGAAGATCGCCATCCAGAAGCCCCACAACCGCTGCCTGAACAGGCCAATCGCGGCGATGATCCGGTTCGAGGTAAAGAACACGAACAGCGGCAGCAGCGAGATCGGGCGGTCGGTGAACAGGCGGTTGATGTCGCCGAAGGCGATCTCCGGGTAGTAATTGCCGACCAATCCGAAATGCATCAGGACAACGGTGATGCAGTCGCTGAGTTCGATCAGGCTGTAGATCGCAAGCATGATCGCGGCAGCGCGGTAGAGACGGTCGGCGCGGCGGGTGTCTTGTGTATCGGACATCGCGTTACGCTTTCTGTCTGCGGCGGGGGATGAATCGCGGCACCTGTCGGCAGTATTCGGCGTATGATTCGCCGTAGCGGAGGAGCAGGTCTTTCTCCTCGGCGACGCACCACCAGTACCAGACCGGTATCCAGACCAGGGAGAAGATCATCAGGAAGGGGGAATGCTCGGCGAAGGCTATCGCAAACCAGAGCGGCAGCTCGCCGACGGCCATCGGGTGGCGGATCTTCTGGTAGATGCCGCCGTACATGGTGTGCTCTTTCTTTGGGATCATCGCTTCCTCACCGGTTGCGCGGCCTGAGACGATCATCAGGGTGAGGCCGGGGACAGCGATCAGGACGGCGATGATCGCCGAAATCCAGTGCGGCCAGGGGAAGGTGCGGGCGAGGGGGATCGGCAGGGGATAGAAATAGTAGATGATGTAGTTGGCCATTACGACGAATATGAATATGCCGCCGCCGATCATGCGGTAGGTGGCGGATCGTTTGTAAGCACGCTCGCCGATCTTCTGCTCAAGCGCGGCGGGACGAACGCTCATCAGGTAGAAAATCGTCATCAATGCCCCGGCGACGACCATCACGATGAAGTTGATTATGGCAATCATGGACTGTATCCTTTCGTTGACTTATCGGTCTAGACTAGGCGGTCTAGACTGTTCAGTCTATAAGGTACACCCGTTTTGACGGCTTGTCAAGATTTTGCCCTTTAGTGCCTTGTTGACCTCGTAGATCGCAAACCATGATCCCGCCTTCCCGCGCAAAACCGAGCGCCCCTTGATCGCCCCCTGTGGGGGAGATGTCGCGCAGCGACAGAGGGGGTGCTCCGTCACGCCCAAAATCGAGCGCTTCTTGATCGCCCCCGGTGGGGGAGATGGCCGATGCAGTCGGCAGTAGTTGATATGTTACATTGTTTTTATAAATTTTTGAAAGTTTAAAAAGACGAGACTATAATAAGTGCCAGTGTTGATCGACGATCTGTTTTGCATTATCAGGAGAACGAAAGATGAACAAGACTCTGCTGCGTATCGCGGGCGGGATCACCGTGTTTTTTGGGATTTTCCACGTGGTGTTTCCGCAGTTGTTCAACTGGGGCGAGGTGCTCGCACCGTTGTCTAAAGCCGACCGGGACATCATGTATATTTTCAACTATGCAACAACCGCCGTGATCTTCGGGTATGCGTTCATCACGCTGGCCTACACCGAGAGCCTGACGACGACCGCGATTGGCCGGGGCGTGACGGGGATGCTGGCGGCGTTCTGGCTGTGGCGGGTGATTCTGGAGTTGATCTACGTCGGGTTTGCGGTCGAGGCGCTGTTCGTGGTGGTGCTGTGTTCAATTGTCGTGGCGTGTTACGTGATTCCGCTGGTGTCGGCGATCAGGCGGGATCGCACGTCGGTCACCTGATCGATTCAATCGGCGGTAAACGTCTCGATCTCCGGGTGATTGATCGCCTCACCGATGATCGGCCCTTTGACCAGGAATCCGAGGGCGAGGCCGCTCCCCCGCGCCACCAGCAGGCGATCTCCGGGCTGGGCGTCGACTGCCGGGGGTAGGGCGATCCGGCCCGCTTCGGCGATCTCCGCCTGGGCCAGGGCGCGGTCGATGATAGGGGTGGATTTCTGAGTCAGCACCTCCATCCGCCCGATGCTGAATCCGCCCGACGTTTTGCTCCCCTTGAGGAACGCGACTTTGTCGCCGACCCGGAAACCGTATTCGATCCAGGCGGCGGGCGGTATGGTGATCGTCCGCTCCACGCCGACGACCGTCCACCCGAAGACCCATTTTCCACCTTTGACCAGTTGGGGCATTGCTCGCTCCGTTCTCAGGAAAAAGAAAAAAGGAAAAACGACCCTGATTATAGGTCATAGCTCTGGACTTTTCACTTTTCTCTTCTCGTGTATGATGGTCTGAACCGTGATTGAACCGTCAGAGAGGAGCAGGGAAGCGTGAGCGAAGAGATTTTTCTGAAATTCATCGAATTGTTTACCAACTGGTTCGGGCAGATCATCGCCCTCTCGACCGGGCTGATTCTGGTCATGGCGACGCTGAAAGAGAAGGTGTTCGTCGAGCCGGGATCGACGCTGGAGAAGATTCTCTACCGGGTATCGTTCTTCCTGGCGATTGTGTGCGCGGGGCTGACGATCATCTTTTCGGTGTCGGGGCAGTTCTCGCTGTTTTCGGTGCTGGGCGCGTCGGACAACGAATCGGTGCGGGCAGTGGTCAGGGAGCTGCTGACGAAGTCGACCGTGTGGGCGATTCGATTCTTCGCCGGGGAGATACTATCGCTGTTCGTGTTTACGATTGTGGCAGGGAACCTGTTTGGCTCCAGCCGGGGTTGAATATCGAACCGCAGAGGACGCAAAGATCGCAAAGGGAGGGAAAAAGAAAAAAGATTAGCCCGGCGGCTTCAGCCCCGGGTTTCGGCGGCTTCAGCTCTGGGGTTTCGGTGCTTCAGCCCCACTCAGCGGTCGAGGTGCCAGATTCGCAGATTGTCGAAGCTGGCTTCCACCCAGGTATCAGGCGCGCTGTTTTCGACGCCGAACATCAGCCGACCCTGGCTGACGAGATCGTCGGTTACTTCCAGAATGTGGCCGCCGTTGACCATGAACGCGAATCGATCACCCTGGGCGATGATGGTCAGGTGATTCGGGGCCGTTCCAAAACCCCGTGATGCCGTCACAAACTGGGCTTCGGCCAGGGGCTGGTGATTCGTGCCGTCATTTCTATAAAAAGTAAGCAGGCCATCGTTGTTCAATATCACGCCATAGTGTGGGACGTGCTCGCCTGCGCGTTCATCAAACCGTATCACCACAAAGGTCGTTCCCTGTTCGCCTTCAAGCAGTGTGGTATCGATCTCCAGCACGAAATCGGTCAGCAGTATGGCTTCCGGGTAGCCGGGGCCGGCGCAGCATCCACCGTTTGGCATGTAGGATGCCCTCACAAGGTACTCGCCATCCTGGTAGCCCCACCAGTCGCCGCCGGAAAACGATCCCTCGCCCCAGCCGCTTTCGGGATTGTCGAAATTATCGACGACATCAGGCTCCCGCCCCTCGATGCTGCCCATCACCGCGTCGACCCATTCCCCGGCGGTCGGGGTCGGCGTTATGGTAGGCGTCGGCTCGGCGAAGGCAAACGACAGGAGCGAGCGCCCGCCGGTCAGCGCCAGCAGCAGCCCGCCGAGAATCACCAGCGCCGCCACCCCCAGGCCGATCCACAGCGCGGATCGCGGTTTGCGGCGGGCAGGCGGCTCGATGTCGATGGTGGGCGATTGGGTGACATCGTCGCTGCTGCGAAGGGCGTCGGCGAACGCATCGGCCAGCGTCGTGCACGACGGATAACGCGAAGCCGGGTCTTTCGACAGCGCCTTCAGGATGACCTTCTCGACCGCTTCGGGCAGGTTGGGCTGGAACTGGCGGGGCATCGGCAGGGGATCGTAGAGATGCTTGAAGACGATGGCAACAGGCGTATCGGCCTGGAAAGGCGCGGTGCCGATGACCATCTCGTAAAGGACGATCCCCAGCGAATACTCGTCGCAGGCAGGAGTCAGCTCTTTGCCGCCCTGACACTGCTCAGGACTCATGTAAGCGGGCGTGCCGAGCAGTTTCTCCCCGGTCAGATTCACCGAATCCTCGACGATCTTGGCGATGCCGAAGTCCGTCAGGTAGACGTTCTCACGGGCATCCATCAGGATGTTGCTGGGCTTGATGTCGCGGTGGAGGATGCCCTGCTCGTGGGCGTAGTCGAGCGCATCGGCGACCTGGCGCAGCACGCTGGCCGCCAGTGGAAGCGGCAGCCGTCCCTGCGCCAGCCGCTCTTTGAGCGTGCCGCTCGGCAGGTAGCGCATCACAAGAAAGGTGTATCCCTGGTCTTCGCCGTAGCCGTGAACCGGTAAGATGTGGGGATGCTCGAGGCGGGAAATGGCCCGCGCCTCACGCTCGAAGCGCTGGCGGAACTCGGCGTCACGGGCATAGCGGTCGGGCAGCACCTTGAGCGCGACATAGCGATCCATGGCGGCATCATAGGCTTTGTACACAGTCGCCATGCCGCCCACGCCGACCTGTTCGACAATACGATAACCACCCAGCGTCTCACCGATCATCGTTTGCTCTGCCTCTTGATCACTAGATTCACTGTAAAAAAACCGATACCAGTTAGTATAAACCCGATTGAGCTAGTTCGACCAGCGGGGAGGGGACAGTGATCAGGGCTGAGATTCACCGCAAGGGCGCAGAGAGTGCAAAGAGGAAAAAATCTCTTTCCTTTACGTCCTCTGCGCTTGACTTCTTCCTTGACCTCCTTGCCCTCGCGTGGCATCATTGATGCCGGATCGATGACCATAGCTCAGGAGACAACACCGCATGCCCGATATTCGACCGCTCAACCTGGAAGGCGTCTACGAGATCACACTGCACCCGCGCGGCGACAGACGCGGGTACTTCGTCGAGACGTACCGCGCCGAGTTTTTCGAGGCGCACGGCCTTCGAACCGGGTGGGTGCAGGAGAACCAGTCGCTGTCGACGCGCCGGGGGGTGATCCGGGGGCTGCACTTTCAGCGTCCGCCGCACGCGCAGGCGAAGCTCGTCCGGGCGGTGATCGGGACGATGTATGACGTGTTCGTCGATCTGCGAAAAGAGTCGCCGACTTACGGGCAGTGGGGCGGGGTGGAACTCGCGGCGGAAAAATTCAACATGGTCTACATCCCCGCCGGATTTGCCCATGGGTTCTGCACGCTGACCGACGAGGTGATGGCGGCCTACAAAGTCGATGGGTATTACGACGCCGGGTCGGAAGATGGGCTGATGTGGGACGACCCCACGATTGGGATCGAGTGGCCGTGCGCCGATCCGCTGCTGTCGGGGCGGGATCAGAAGTGGGGGATGTTCGAAGGATTCGAGTCGCCGTTCTAGGTTTTTCCGCGTGATGGGGCGACCGGCCCCTGCCATCCAGTCGGGCGATCCGGCAGGGATTCCAGCAAAGCCTCCAGCAGCCCGCGAAGCGGCGGCAGCACCTGATGCTCCCCTATGACCCATTCGGCATCGCGGTAGCCTGCGCCAAGCGGCAGCAGTTCACGCAACCATATCTGGTGAGCGCGTGCTTCTTCGCCTTTTCCCAGATGCGCCAGCGCCCGGACCAGGCTGATGGTGGCTCCCGGCACATTCCTCGCAATGCGGTACTGCCTGCCCTGAAACAGCCTGTCGCCCTGCTCGAAGTCGGCCAGCGCAAGGTCGTATTCCTGCCGGAGCAGCCACACAACCCCGCGATTGAGATAGGCGGGCGCGTAGTCGGGACACAGCACAAGTGCCTGCCGGAAATCGTCGAACGCCTCGTCGTATCTCCCCGCCCGCAGGAACACCTGCCCACGACTGTTGATAAGCCTGTGCTCCTGCTGCACCAGGCTCAACGCGGCGTTCAGGTCGGCCAGTGCCCTGTCATACTGCCGGGTGAACCCGTAGTCGTTGGCCCGGTTGAGGTAAGCATCCACATACTCCGCGTCGAGTCCTATCGCCCGTGTGTAATCCGCAATCGAGTTCTCATACTGCCGTAGGGCGCTGTAGGCCAGCCCACGATTGCAGTAATAGGGGCCATGTCTGGGTCTGATTCCGATGGCGGTCGTATACTCCTCAATCGCCCTGCGATGATCCTTGAGTTCGGAATAGGCGTTGCCCCGCAGGTTGTACGCCGAATCCATGCGCGGGTAGATTTTCAGCGCAGCCGTGGTATCTGCCAGCGTCCCTTCGTAATCGCGCAGCGCCTGGCGGATTTCTGCCCGTTCCCGCAGGGCGAAAGCATCTCTCTGGTCAAGGGCGACAGCCCGATCAAGATCGGCTAACGCACGGCGAAGCTCGCCCAGTTTGTGAAAACAGCGCCCACGATACTCGTAGGCGGTCGCATAATCTAGATTGAGCAGCACGGCCTGATCAAATTCGACGACAGCCAGCCCGTACATCCCGCGCTGGTAAAGCTCGTACCCGCGCAGGTAGGCCGCCAGAAACCCGGGGATCGCCTCTGCCTTGGCGAATCTCTGCGAATCCGTGCCCTCACCGGCCAGTGCGACCAGGATTTGGTAGGCTTCGTTGATCTGCTTGAAACGCTCCCCGGCGTCCGGCGCGGGGTTGACGTCAGGATGGAACTCCTTTGCCAGCCGGTGAAAAGCCTTCTGAATGGCTTTCTTGCCTGCCCCTGGCTTGATTCCTAGGATCATGTAATAGTGATCGAGCATTTGACATACCCGGACGATTATTTCGGGAACAACCGGTCAAAGATTTGCGGCGCGTAGCGGCGGGTCATGTCGCTGCTGATCGTGCCCGATCCGGCGATCTCGGCGTAGAGTTCGCCGCTCTTGCGGAGCGCCCGCTCCTGCGATTCGAAATCGACCCCGTAGAGGCCAAACCGGAAGCGGGGATCGTAGCCCTCGGCCCACTCGAAGTTGTCGAGCAGGCTCCAGAAGTAGTAGCCGGTCACCGGGATGCTGTGCATCACTGCCTGCCAGACGTGGCGCAGGCTTTCCAGAATCCAGGCCGGGCGCAGCTTGTCGAGCTCGTCGGGGACGCCTGTCTCGGTGATGGCAATGGGCAGCCCGAACTGCTTGTCCAACCGCATGATGCATTCGTAAATCCCCTGCGGGTAGAGTTCGCCCCAACCCTCCGGGCCTTTGGGCGCGGCGGGATTCGGGCCGAACCGGATTCCGAGCGCCGACAGCGCCCGCAGGCTGAACCAGGCATCCTGGCGCGTGTAGTAGTTCAGCCCGATCCAGTCGAGGGTGTTTTGCAGGTCGGGGAGCGTTTCGCTTTTTGATCCGATGGGCCGCCAGCGTCCGGTCGACAGCGCATCGAAGGTCACCTGGTTGAAGGCGCGGTCGAGCAGACTGGCAACCAGGCGGTTCTGCGGCATCCGGCTGCGGGGCTTCCAGATGACCATGTGCTTGGCGAGGCCGACCTTCGCCAGCGGTTGGATGGCGTGGATCGAGCGGTAGGCGGCGGCGTGGGCGATCAGCATGTTGCGCACCACGCGGAAATAATCGTTCATGTTGGAGACGCCGGGCGGCCACTTCCCGACGAAGTATCCCTGCGAGGCGTAGACGTTCGGCTCGTTGATCGTGCACCACGAGTCGCACTGGTCGTAGAGATCGCCGACCGCTTTCTTGGCGAAGCGGTCGAACCATTTGGGCGAATCGGGATGCAGCCAGCCGCCGCGCTGGGATACCCAGGTCGGGTTGGTGAAGTGATGCAGGGTGACCATCGGCTCGATCCCGGCGCTGCGCAGGGCAGTGAGAATCTTGCGGTAGCGGTCGAGGGCCTCGTAGTTCCACTCGCCTTCCTGCGGCTCGATCCGGCTCCACTCGATGGAC
Source organism: Anaerolineae bacterium (assembly GCA_034430335.1). Taxonomy (GTDB): domain Bacteria; phylum Chloroflexota; class Anaerolineae; order Aggregatilineales; family UBA3940; genus JAFGOY01. The sequence goes on from DAOUES010000280.1 coordinate 7,893, forward strand.
AGGCGGTGGGCGTTGGTGCCGAGATCGGCCATGCGCTTGATGTCTTCTTCGGCGCGGCCCTTCCACCAGTCACAGGCTGCCCCGGAGGTGTGATCGCCGAAGACGCGGCCCTCGCCGCGCTGCTCCCATTCCCACCAGTCGTTGTTGGTGTTATTGCCTTCGACCTGGTGGGCTGATGTGGCCGTCCCCCATAGAAAATCGGACGGGAAGGTAAAGACTGCATCTGGCATGTGAATCGCTCCGGGGTTGGAGGGAGATGCACAAGCTTTGCTGTGTCGATCACCCCCCTGTGAGCCTTCGGCTCATCCGTCCCCCCTTAGCAAAGGGGGACAACAGTCCTTCGATATTGTTGGTGACTTCAAGTCTATCTGTAACTACGGGCGACCGACGACCTTTGGTCGTACAGGGCCGCCTTTACCATCGATCTCGTCTTGTATGGGCGAGGTCGACCGCCGGTCGACCTATCGATTTTAGCCCGGCGTCTTCAGCGCCGGGGAAAAGAGGCCAAAATCTGACTTTACAAACCACTAACTGTCGGCGCGGATGGCCTGGGCCATGATCTCCCGCGCGCCGGTATCGACGAAGCCGACATCCAGCGCGAGGTCGTAGGAGGCGTCGTTGTCTTCGGCGACGGCGTAGAGCGGCGTGACGTGCATATCGAGCAGCGCGGCGGACACCGCCCGCACCACCGATTGGCCCCAACCGTGCCCGCGTCCTTCCGGCTCGACCTTCACATAGACTTCGGCGAAGATCGGCGAGCGCCAGTTGACCCCCGCCTGGGCGATCACCCGGTCGCCGCGCACGATCTCGGCGCGTGGGTGACCATCCCTATCGGTGCGGGTGGCGACCAGCGTGTTCAGGTCGGGTTGGAAGCGCGACGATTCGAGGCGCATGATCCGGTTGCAGGTGCTGTCGCTGAGTGCGGCCAGCCCGCCGACCTGGTCACGCAGGGCCGCCGGGAAAACCGTCAGGTAGGGGCGGCCCGCCACGAGCGCGGAGTCGATCAGCGGGGATACCGGGTCATTGGCACCCCTGACGCGCAGAGTCACCAGCGGGCGGAACAGGTCGATGCCGGTCTGACAGCGGGCGAGAAAGCCGTCGACGACGCCGGTGGTATCGAAATGGGTGAACAGGACGGTGCGCTGGTTGGCATGGTAAAGGGCGTAATAACTCGCCAGCCCGTCGGCGGCGTCGAACTCGTTGAGCAGTTCGCGGGCCTGGCTGCGAAGCGTGGAAAGGGTATCGGGAGTCGATTCTTTGGTCATCACCGTGCGGGTCGCTTAACTTGATTGTCAGGTTATCCGTCACGATTATAGTCGGGGAAAGCCGGTTGGCAAAACGGCAGAAATCCCCTGATCGCCCCCTGTGGGGGAGATGGGCCGTAGGCCCAGAGGGGGACGGGGTGCTTCATCACGCACAAAATCGAACGCTCCTTGATCGCCCCCTGTGGGGGTATCCTTCAACCGACCTTCAGCCTCCTCTTTGCGTCTTCCGCGCCCTTTGCGGTTCGATTTTAGCCCGGTGCTTCAGCGCCGGGTATACGCCCCATCTCCTCCCGATCTAAATACCGCCCCAGCCGACCGCCTTCCAGCCGCCATATCCCCGACGCGAATCTATCGATGAACGCCCGGTCGTGGACGGCGGCCAGCACCGTGCCGGGGAACGCGCCGAGCGCCTCCTCGAAGCGCTCCCGCGAGGCGATGTCGAGGTGATTGACCGGCTCGTCGAGCACCAGACAGTTCGCCCCGCCGATCACCAGCTTCGCCAGGAGCAGCCGCGCCCGCTCGCCGTAGCTCAACCGGCCCACCGGCGCGAACACGTCATCGCCCGCAAACAGGAAATAGTGCAGGAAGTTTCGGATATCCGTCTCTCCGGCTGCCGCCGCCTGCCGGATGATCTCGAACGGCGTCGAGTCCGGGTCGAGCGTCTCCTGTTTTTGCGGCATATACCCGATCCGCACATTCGCCCCCGGCCTGATTGTCCCCTCGGCGGGTTCCAGTGCCCCGACCATCACCCGCAGCAGTGTCGATTTGCCTGAGCCGTTCGGCCCCAAAAGCGCGATCCGCTCCCCGTGCCGCAGCACCAGGTTGAGATCGCGGAACAGCCACACATCGCCATCGAACGTATGGCCGATCCCCTTGAGCGTCACCACTTCCTGGCCCCCGCGCGGCATCTCCCCGAAGTCGATCTTCACCTGCCAGTGGCGGTCGGGCTGCTCGACCCGGTCATCCGATTCGAGGTAGCGGTCGAGCTTCTTTTCCCGTGATACTGCCTTCTTCGCCACCTTCTTCGCATACCGGCGGAGGTTCGGCTCGCGCGAGGTCGTCGTTAGCTCGACGCTCTGTGCGTGCATCTTCGTCCGGTGGATGTCGGCCCGCATCCGGCGCTCCTCGGCCCGTTGATCCTTCCACGTCGCCCACTGCCGGTCGACGGCGGCGGCTTTCTGCGCCGCGTAATCCGAGTAGCTCCCCGTGTACTCCGTGACCGTATGCGTCCGCTGATCAAGCTCAAGCACCCGCGTGACGGTGCGATCCAGGAAAGTCCGGTCGTGCGACACGATCAGCACTGCCCCGTTGTAAGCCGATAGGAATTCCTCCAGCCATTCCAGCATGTCGATGTCCAGGTGATTGGTCGGCTCGTCGAGGAGCAGCAGGTCGGGTTGGGCGAGCAGCACCCCGGACAGCATCAGGCGGGTTTGCTGGCCGCCGCTCAACACCTCGACCGGCTGATCCAGATCGGGCAGCCCGAACCGCGACAGCAGCGCCCCGGCCCGGTGTTCGATGTCATACCCGCCCAGCGATTCGAATCGCGCCTGCGCCCGCCCGTATTCGCCCAGCAGGTGATCCACGTCCGCGCCGGGGGCGGCCATCCGCCGGGCGAGATCGTCGAGATGCTGGCGGGCCTCGTGCCACCCGGCCACCCCTTCGCACGCTGCCTCCAGCACCGACTGCCCCGGCGATGGAGTCAGCCCCTGACGGAGATAACCCAGCGTGGCCGATTGATCGAGCGTCACCAGGCCGGAGTCGGGCGTTTCCAGCCCGCCGACGATGTCGAGCAGCGTCGACTTGCCGCAGCCGTTCGGCCCAACCAGCGCGGCGCGGTCGTTCGGATTGACGACAAAAGAGACATCGCTGAGGACGGTCAGCGCACCGTAAGATTTCGATAGTTTGTTGACTTGCAGCATAGATACACACCTCCAACACAAAAAGCGAAAATCTGCCCACCGCAGGGGGAGCAGATCGCAGAACACACGGACAGCACACCGGATACCGTGCTGTCTCGATTCGGTCGAAACAGCAGGCAGGACATCGGATCATCTCGTGTGTGGATTATCTAGAGGCGCATACCCCTCGCTTTTTCCTTCGTCGTGTAAGGGCGGGGTCGTCAGCCGCGCCCGGTATGCCGCAGGTTTGAGCCGATTATAACGCATTCC
>DAOUES010000281.1:0-15316 GCA_034430335.1 Anaerolineae bacterium
TCCTGCGCGATGGGGCGCGGAGTCGAAACCTGCGCCCACTGTGACGACGCCATCTGTGACAAGCTGACCGGGATGTTCGGCCCCGGCCCCGAAGTCGGCCAGCGTCTCGATCTCATCCGCCAGAAGTTTATGTGACCCCGATTGAAATCAAACTGAATAATCCACATGTCGGCTCTGTCCGGGGTCTTCCCGTTGGCCCCGGATAGAGCCGATCATGTACGCGGTGAGGTCGGGCGCTATCCCGCGTGGCGCACAAAATAGCGATAGGTCAGCTCGACGGATGTCTTCGTGACCCACCATTGCAGCGCGAGCAGGAAGCTTCCCCCGATCAGGATGATGCCGACGATCATCATTGGCGTGACGGGGAAGCCCAATCCCAGCAGTCCTTCCAGGTTGCCAGCCGTGTAGGGATCGTTCAGGGCTACGGTGGCCGATGCGCCGCAGATCAGCGCCAGGATGCCGGTCGTTACCAGCGAGGAGCGCCGGGCGGCTTTCTTTACCTGCGGCGGTTGAGCCTCACGATGCGCCAAATATGCCCCGACGAAGCAGCCCGCCGGTACGGCCAGCCCGACGTTGAAGATCGGGACACCCATGAACATCCCGAAGAGTCCCACCGAATAGAAGAGATAGATACCGCTCCAGACGATGGGCGACGACGTATAGGCCCGGCGAATCCATCGCTTGAGAAACACCACGTCTACCATTATCCCCACGAATAGACCGGCCAGCAGCCCGACGAAGATCAGCGACTCCGGTACGAAGGGAATGATCAACCACCACCCGGCCAGAGAGCAGGCGATAACGGGGATCGCTCCGTAGATCAGGCCGATGACAACAGTTTCTATCCTGCGCATGGTCTGGCTCCTGTATAAGTTCTCAGACGATGCTTTGATTTTGCATCCTTCGGGATCAGCCTTCCGCTCCCGCTTTCAGGTTGATGAGGGCTTCTTCCAGCGCCGCTTCGACCCGCTGCTCGACAACCGCCCGGTCGGCGATTTTCCCCAACACCCCACCGGGCAGTTCATATTCGATCTCTGCCTCGACCCATTGTTCGCTATCTTCCGCTGCCAGGTCGAAGCTGGCCCGGCCATGTGCCATTCCCTGGATTTCATACTCGACCCGTACTCCGGGCACGTAGTCCAGTACGGTAAAGGTCAGTTCGAACGTTACACCTGCTGCCTGAAACTCGACCTGTGCGACGCTGCCAACACCCGGATACGCATCGTCGACCGCGACGCTGGTCACGCCGGGGAACCAGTCCGGCCAGCTTTCCGCATAACGCGAATAGGCTTCGATGGTCTCCGGTGCTGCATTGACTTTGATACTGTTCTGGACAATGGTCATGTATGATTCATCCCTTTCCAGATGCTGCAAATCCCTCGAAAGCTTCTATGATCAGCCCATAGTATAAGCTGTTTTGAAGGGCGGCCAAACTACGGTGAACATACGATGTCGTGAGTTTCAACAGCCAACTTCTGCCGCACTATCGCTGTGCTATAAGAGCATTCATATGATCGGTAAACTCTTCATCCCATTGATCGCCACATATTTCCCACAACTTACAAAAGTCGTCACGATTACACCAGTCGATCATGTATTCGTTCCAACCATCCCACTGTGCTTTTTTAATTTTATTCGATTGATCTCGATACATCAGAAATGCTCTTTCCATTAGAGAAATCAACATATCGAACATTGCGTATTGTTGTATCTGTTGAATATCAGTCAGATCATGTTTACGTTCAAGAGGAATGTGGTAAAGATTTAATTCGGGGTGCTGCAAGCAGTAATCAAGATATTCAAGGTACTTTTCATCCAGGGCATGATAGGTGCCATACTCTCTTTCTCTACGCTCTTTTCTCTTCTCTTCCAGAAATACATATATGGCAGCAGGAACACCGATAAGAGTTACAAGTTGAGCCAAAAGATCGATGATTTCAACAAAACTCATATTCTGAAACATAAATGCTCCTTGCTTTCGTCAGGAGTGGTGCCCCGGTCGATCTGTCGATTGAGTCTGGCGGCTTCAGCGCCGGGATCGTCTCAGTACACCAGCGCAATCGCAATATCGTTGACATTCGTCCCGGTCGGCCCCAGCTCGATCAGCCCGCCGACCTTCTGGAAGAAGGTGTAGCTGTCGTTGTTGTTCAGGTAGCGGGCGGCGTTGAGGCCCATCTCCCGGCCCCGCGCCACCGTTTGCCCGGTGCAGAACGCCCCGGCAGCGTCGCTCTGCCCGTCGATCCCGTCGGTGGCAAAAGCGGCCACTGCCACATTCGCGATACCCTCCAACTGGATCGCCGCCGCCAGCGCCAGTTCCTGGCATCGACCGCCCCGCCCGTCGCCGTGAACGGTGACCGTCGTCTCCCCGCCGAGCAGATAACACGCTGGGCGGTCGGGCCGCTGGAGGATATCCTGTGAGCGGAGCGCCAGGTTCATCCCCACGATCCGCGCCTCCCCTTCGACCCCAAACTCGAACCCGACCACGCGCCAGCCGTGCTCGGTGGCGTGCTTGCGGGCCGCCTCCAGCGCCAGCCGGTTGCTGCCGATCAGCATATTGGTGACACGTGAGAATGCTTCATCGCCCGGTTTGAGCGTTTCCGGCACCTTGCCGTTTGCGCCTGCCCTCAGGTGCCGGGTGACATTCGGCACAGCCCCTTCGACGTTGTAATAGTGCAGCACGTCGAGCGCGTCCTGGTAGGTGGTCGGATCGGGCGCAGTCGGGCCGGAGGCGATCACGTTCAGCGAGTCGCCGACCACGTCCGAGAGGATGAATGCCCAGACCTGGGCGGGATAGGCGAGCCGGGCCAGCCCGCCGCCTTTGAGCTGTTCGCAGTGTTTGCGAACCATGTTCAACTGCGTGATCGGCGCACCGGATCGGTGCAGCGATTCGGTGATCGCCGCCAGGTCGTCGAGCGTCAATCCTTCGGCGGGCAGCGTCAGCATCGCCGATCCACCCCCTGAGATCAGCGCCAGCAGGTGATCGTTTTCCCCGGCGCGGCGGGCCATATCGGCAATCGCTTCCGCAGCGCGCACGTTCCGTTCGTCGGGGTAGGGGTGGGCCACCGGGAAGGCTTCGAAGGCCAGGTCGTGATCCTGGATGCTCTGGAGCAGCCGTGACAGGCGCTCCGGCACAACCGCAATCGCGCCCCCAAGCAGCCGGTCGCCGCACAGTTCTTCGGCTTTCAGGCTCATCCCCAGCGCGGCTTTGCCCGCGCCGACAATATAGAACCGCTCCGCCTTCGAAAGCACCCAGGGCCAGTTGGATTCGAGCGCCCTGGCCGGGTCGGCGGCAGCCATTGACGCTCTCACGAGGCTCCAGATATGTTCCTCGTGGTCGTCAAACGGCAGGTTGGGCGGCTCGGTTTGCCGGTAGCTCCGTCTCAGCATGGTGGCTCCTTATCGAACCGGGTTTTCCCGGTCTTGGAAACCTGTCAACACTTGTCAGGAAGCCGGTTCAGCCGACTCAGGCGTTAGCGACTGGACGGCCTTGCTGGTTGCCTGGGCAGGCAGCATCTCATCGATCAATACGTCTTCCAATGCCTGTTGGATGGCCATTCCGGCTTCACCGATTGTCACGGCATTGGGCCGCATGATCGCGTTTTCGAGCAGTTGATCGGCGAACCGGGCGTATTCGTTGCCGTCGCCCCATACGGTCAGCGACCGGGACTGCGTCGGCAGCCAGCCGCTGGCCTGGGTATATTCGCCCTGGTTGATCGGGTTCAGCATGAAGTTGAGCAGCGCCATCGCCGCCGTCTGGTGATCGAGATCGGTGGTCGTCACACACCACGACCAGCCGGTCGCCAGCGCAAAGGGGATGCCGTCCGCGTTCGGGATCGCCGCCGCGCTGGTGCTGCGCAGCACATCGATCTCGTGCAGGTAGTTGGTCGATGTCGTCACGGCCAGCGAGGTCTGCCGGGTGAGGTACATCTCCATACTTTCCGCCGGATCGGTGAGCTGGAACAGCGCCGGGTCGATCACCCCCTTCTCGCGGGCTTCGGCGGTGAAGGTCAGCACGGCATTGAGCGCTTCTATGTCCAATGTGGGATCGCCGTTCTCGTCGATCAGCGTGCCGCCCGCCGCCAGGTACTGGGTCAGCGTGGTGCGGTTGACCTTGCCGATTGTCCCGGCGGGGAAGACGAACGGCTCCGGGCTTGCGAGGACATCCTCGAAGGTGACGGGCGGGTCTTTGTAGATCGACGTGCGGTAAACCACGTGTTCGGTTTCTAACACGTAAGGCAGCCCGATCAGCGTCCCCTCGACCGATCCCACGCTGATCGCCGCCGGGTACAGTTCGGATGCCACCGCCGGGTCGACCAGTCTTTCAATCGGCGCGACCAGTTCTTCGTTGGCGGCCTGTACCAGCGCCTCGCGGTCGAGCAGCACCAGGTCGGGCAGGATGCCGGGCGCGACCGTCGGGGCGCTGCGAAGATAGGCGAGCATGCTGCCGGGGCCGCTGACCCGCTTGACGTACACTTCGACCTGGATGTCCGGGCGGGCCTCGTCGAAGGCGGCGAGCTGCTCCAATAAGACCTGCCCGCCGGGTGTCTCGCTCGACGGCGCATGGCGTTCTGATGTCCACACGGTCAGGATCAATGGCCCGCTCTCGTCGACAGGCTCCTCGTCCACCGGGGCGATCTCTTCGGTATCCGCTGCCGCTTCCAGCGTGGGAGCCGGGACGGTGGCCGTCGGCTCGACGGCTTCGCTCTGGCTCGTTCCCTCGGTCGGGACGATCAACTGGCAGGCGGTCAGCGATATCGCGAAACATATTGCGGTGATTACAGGCAGCGACCTGCGCATGATATTCTCCCGGAATGGTCGTGATCGATATCTCTGGTTACCGATATGTTATCTGTTGTGGGGTTGATTGCCAAGTGGGATACGGGCGGGGCGATAAACATAAAGGGACAGCCCATGTGACTGTCCCCGGTCGCCGCAGGCGACAAATCGATTTTAAATGAACCCTAGAGCAACTGCCCGGTGTCGAACACCCGGCACGATTCCAGGAACGCCGCTGCCTCCTCGATTGAGTGTGTCGATTGGATGTGCCGCCCGCTGTTATCGTACAGGCGGGAGAGGATGTCGGCCAGGATGTCCTGTGATGGGCCGCACCCGGCTATGGCAATGTTCCCTGCGCGTGGGTGGCAGGGGCCGACCGTCCTGCTGGAAATGATGGGCAGGCGGCTCAGTGTATCTTTGGGTAGTTCGGCATACCGGATATCATGAACCAGGTCGATCTCGTGATCGGCGCGGTTCAGCCATTGCACCAGCGTCTCGTCTAAGGCCAGCCAGTCGTCCCAGGTCCATCCGTCCTGGTAAGTCAGCAGTATTTGGGTCCTGGAAGGGTCAAACCATGTTGCGATAATGTTTCTCATGTTCGCAGTACATTCCCGACATAGGCATGACATCGTAAATAAAAAGAGACATGTATTGCCCCAAATACATTTGCATTATAGCACGGGTTTTTTGGAAAAAGATTGATTGGACCAAAAAGTCATGAATTTTTCACAAATCAAATGTGAGGAAAACAGCCTTACTTGTCTCGACGGCTTCCCCGGCGTTACAATGAGCGCATTGAAATATCCCTGACAGTCGAACGGCATGGAGACCATGAACGACCGCGTAACGATCCACACCTTGCAGGAGATGAAACAGCGCGGCGAGCCAATCGCCATGCTCACCGCCTACGACTGCCCGACCGCCGCACTGCTCGACCAGGCTGGCATCGACGTGATCCTCGTCGGCGATACGCTGGGGATGGTCGTGCATGGCTTCGAGACGACGCTGCCGGTCACGATGGATATGATGGTGCTTCACTGCCAGGCGGTGACTCGCGGCGCGAAGCGCCCGCTGATCATCGCCGATATGCCGTTTATGAGCTATCAAACCTCGCCGGAAGACGCTCTCCGCAACGCCGCCCGCCTGCTCGCCGAAGGGGGAGCAGGCGCGGTCAAGGTCGAAGGCGGGCAGACCACTGCCCCGACGATCAGGGCGCTTGTCGATGCGGGCATCGCGGTGATGGGCCATATCGGGCTGACCCCGCAGAGCGTCAGCGTGTTTGGCGGCTATAAGACGCAGGGCAAATCGCTCGACGCCGCCCGCAAACTGGTCGCCGACGCCCACGCTATCGAAGAGGCCGGGGCCTTCGCCCTGGTCATCGAAGCGATCCCGGCGCGGCTGGCAGCCCTGATCACCGACCGGCTCGGCATTCCCACCATCGGAATCGGGGCCGGGGCGGGTTGTGACGGGCAGGTGCTCGTCACCCATGACCTGCTCGGCCTGTTCGAGCGCTTCACGCCGCGTTTCGTGAAGCAGTACGCCAATCTCTCGACTACCCTGCGCGATGCTTTCGCCGCCTACTGCGCCGATGTCCGCGCCGGGGAATTCCCCGGCAAAGAACACGAGTTTTCCTTCTCCGACGAACTCTGGTCGGAGATCTTCGGCGAATTCGAGTCGTGATCGAAACGCCCTTTCCAATCCCGACCGCAGATCGATCCGGGGGTTCGGCGAAGGGGGTGGGAGAGATGCCTGATCTATGGCCGGTCAGGGTGGGGCAAAGCCGCACAAACTTCACCGGGCGCGGCTTTTTCATTTATACTGGTCAGGGGGAGCCGTCATGATCAAGTCACTCAGGCAGCGGATGGACACTGTTATTGATTTGGCGATCATTGTCGTACTGATAGGATTGTTTGTTCTCGCGGTGTTCGGTTCGCGGGCGTCTCACGCCGCCAGCACAAATGTCGACTGGTTTGCCTGGTGGGATGGTTTTTTGCAGAACTCCGGGACAGAGATGCTCGGCGCGTTCCTGACGTTCATATTGCTGGAGGTCATCCGGGGCAGGCGCGAGAAACGCATACAGGATGAACTCGAAGAGACGCGGACGAAAGCGACCCAGGACATGATACGCAGTTTCGTCCAGGCGCAGGAGATCGCCCGGCTGCGGGCGGCGCAGACGCCAAAGGAGCGAATGCCTATCCTGTCAAGTATGAAGGCAACCGGGCTGCTGGAAGGGGCCGACCTGTATAATACGGACCTCGCAAAGGCAAACCTGTTGGACGCCAACCTCACGGGGACAGACTTGAATCACGCCAACCTCACAGGAGCGCACCTGGTTTTCGCCAACCTCACCGGGGCGCGCCTGTCGGACGCCAACCTGATAGGGGCATATCTATTGAACGCCAATCTCGGCGGGGCCTCTCTGGAGCGGGCAAAGCTCATGAGGGCCGATCTCACGGGCGCTTATATGGATGACACGAATCTCAGAAGGGTAGAGCTTGAAGGCGCAGTCCTGCCGGATGGTACAGAACTTCCAGGAAGAACGGGCGAAGAGCAAAAGAGAGGTATGCCAGAACCCGACTGGCGCACGCCTTTTGCGGCATGGGACAGGGCAGGGCGGCCACGAGTGGAAGCCAGGTTCCTCGGATGATGAATCGGAGGGCGGCAGGCAATAAAAAGTGACTCCCGGCGGGTTGACCGGCAGCACGTGGTCGCTTCCATATCTGGCATGAATTGTAAGGATCGAGTCAAAAAACCAGGCCAACCCTGATCGCCCCCGGTGGGGGAGATGGCCGACCGCAGGTCGTTCAGAGGGGGTGCTCCTCCACGCACCAAACACAGAACTCCTTGTTCGCTCCCTCTCCCTGATAGGGGGAGGGCTGGGGAGGGGGGGTGATCGCCCCCAATACTGGGGGAAGTAGCCGACGGAACGTCGGACGAAGGGGGTGGGGTGGGGAGATGTCCACGCAGCGGCAGAGGGGGTGATCCATTGCTATGAGAAAACGTGACGAGGACTCAATGCGTATTGCCATTTTTGGCGTCGGGGCGATGGGGTGCCTGTTTGGTGCCCGCCTTTCGCCCCTCGCCGATGTTACCCTGATCGGAACGTGGCCGGAGCAGATCGACGCCCTGCGGCGGGCACGCCTGCGCTTCATCTATCCCGGCGATCACGTCGATTATGTCGACCTCAACGCGGTCGATTCGGTCGACGCGGTGGCCCCGGTCGATGTCGTCCTCTTCCTGACCAAAGCCTCCGGCCTGAACCGCGCCGCGCAGCAGGCCGCCCGGATTCTCGCCCCTGATGGCATCGCCGTGATCCTCCAGAACGGGATCGGCGTGCGCGAGATCGCCGCCGAACATGTCGACCGGCCCCGCATCATCCAGGGAGTCACCACCCAGGGCGCGGCGACCGCCGGGCCGGGCGTGCTGCGTTATGCGGGCGGCGGCCTGACCACCATCGCCACGATGCCCGCCCTTGACGAACAGGTGCGCGTCCTGGCCGACCTGTTCAACCGGGCCGGGATCGAAACCGAAGTCGTCGACGATATCGATTCGCTCGTCTGGGGCAAGCTGGTGCTCAACGCCGCCGCCAACTCGCTGACTGCCGTTCTGCGTGTGCGCAACGGCATGCTCCTCGAATCCGAATCGACCCGCCGGTTGATGGCCGACATCGCCCTGGAAGTCGCCGCAGTTGCCAAAGCAAAGGGAATCGCACTACCCTATGATGACCCGGTCGCCTATGTCGAAATGTCGGTCGGGCAGACCGCTGCCAACCGCACGTCGATGCTCCAGGACGTGGAGCGCGGTGCGCCCACCGAGATCGACCTGATCTGCGGGGCAGTGATGCGTGAAGGCGCGGCGCTCGGCGTCCCGACGCCGGTCAATGCCGCGCTTTACCACCTGGTCAAAGCGATTGAGGAACTCCGGCAGGCCGGTTGACCGGCTGCCCGGCAGGTGAGGGATTATGGATTTTCAGATCATCCTGATGCTTTTTACGCTGACGGCGGCAGTGGTTCTCTTTTCGTTCGAGTGGCTCCCCGCCGATATCAACGCGCTGCTGATCCTGCTCTTTCTCATTCTGACCGGCCTGCTCCCGCTGCACATGGCCTTCAAGGGTTTTGGCAGCGACATCTTTGTGATGGTCTTTGGCCTGCTGATCCTCACCGCCGCCATGTCCAATACGGGCGTCACCGAATACGCCGGGATGCTGATGCAGCGCTGGACCGGCTCCAACGGGACGACCTGGCTGGTGCTGGTGATCATGCTGGTGGCGATTGTAACCAGCGCCTTTGTCAGCAATACCGCTTCGACCGCGCTGCTCCTCCCCATCGTGACCGGTCTGGCGCGGCAGGCCAAGATCAGCCCCTCGAAAGTGCTGATGCCGCTCTCGTTCGCGGCGATCTCGGCCAGCTCCCTGACCCTGATCGGCACCTCGACCAACATCGTCGTCAGCGGGATGATGACTCAATCCGGCATGGCCCCGATCGGCATGTTCGAACTGACCCTCGCCGGTATCCCGATTGCCGTTGTCAGTCTGCTCTACATGGTGTTCGTCGGGCGGCGGCTGGTGCCCGACCGCGCTCCCGTCGAGCCGGATGAGCAGGAATACGGCAGCCGCATCTACCTGACCGAGATTCGCATCAAGGCCGCGTCGCCGCTGATCGGCAAGACCCTCCTCGAATCCCGCCTGGGCCGTGATATGGATTTGAACGTCCTCCGCGTGATCCGCGATGGTAGACGCACCATCCACCCGCGCGCCTCGACCCGTCTGGCCGAAGGCGACCTGCTGCTGGTCGAAGGGCGGCAGGCCAACATTCTCGATATCAAGGATAATTCCGGCATCGACGTCGGCCCGGATATCGACCTGGAATTTGCCGATCTCGAAAGCGGGGATATGGGCCTGAGCGAGGTCGTCCTGCTGCCCGGTTCGCCGCTGCTGCGCCGCACCCTGAAATCGGCCAATGTGCGCCAGCGCTATGACCTGCAAGTCCTGGCGATCAACCGGCGCGGCGAAACGCTGACCCGCCAGATCGCCGATGTCCGCCTGCGGGTGGGCGATATCCTGCTGGTGCAGGGTGATCGCCAGCAGATCGCCGCGCTTGAGCAGCAGAATATCTACCAGCTTCTCGGCATGGTCGTCCAGAACCGCCCCAACCGCCGCCGTGCGCCGCTGGCGATCTCGATTTTTCTGGGGGCGGTCGTCGTCTCGGCGTTCAACATCCTCTCGCCAGCGGTGGCGATGCTGCTGGGCGCGACTCTGGCGATGACCACCCGCTGTATCACCCCGGAAGAGGCTTACAAAAATGTCCAGTGGACGGCGCTGATCGTGATCGCCTGCATGCTGGGGCTGGGCATTGCGATGGAGAGCACCGGCACAGCAGCCTTTCTCGCCGATCAGATCGCGGCGCTGTTTGGATCGGGTCACCCGGTCTGGCTGCTTTCGGCCTTCTTCATGCTGACCGTGCTCCTCACCCAGCCGATGTCCAACCAGGCGTCGGCGGCGGTGGTCTTCCCGGTGGCGATCCAGGCAGCGGCCCAGCTTGGCCTGAACCCGCGCAGCTTTGCGATCATCATTGCGCTGGCGGCGAGCTGCTCGTTCATCACCCCGCTCGAACCGGCCAGCCTGATGGTCTACGGGCCGGGGCAGTATCGCTTCTCCGATTTCATCAAGGTCGGTGCCCCGCTGACCCTGTTGATCTACCTCATCTCGATTGTGCTCGTCCCGGTGTTGTGGCCGCTGTAGGTCGTACTGGTACGGATTCATCTGCGTAGACTTCACCGTATGGATCGTAGGTCTGGGTCAGAAGCGGGGCCGTCGAATCGTCGATCAGATGGCGGACAATCAACTGTCCGCTGACTTGGGGCCGGGCTTGCGATCACGTTGGGCGTAGTCTTCCACACTCTGGCGGCTTACCAGCCAGTCACGCCCCATTTTTCGGCAGTCAAGCTGACCATTGCGACACAGCCGCGCCACCCAGCGCGATTCGTGGTCGATGCCCAGAATCGCTGCGGCCTCCCGTGAGGTGATGTAAGTTCCGGTTGGTGACAGCCCTTTGTCGGCGCGCAGTTGATCATTTTGCGCCTGTCCGTCAACCGCCAACTGCCGGATGTCATCCAGAATGGCATCAATTTCCGGCTGGTTGTCATAGTAGTAAACCAGTGCGGCATGGACTTTGGCTGGAGTGACCTGCGAATCGTGGTACCCGGCGGCGATCTCCTCGACCGTCGCCCCGGACTGATACAGCCCTACGATGATCTCCACACCAATCCGCGTTTCCTCGATGCGCGCCCGCCCCCCACAGATACCGGGAGTTTTGACGATGTACTCGTTGCTAATCACAATTGAATCTACCATAGAAACCTCCTGCTCATTCCGTTCTACTCACGAACCCACCACTCACCGCCATAGTAGTATTCCTCTGTTTCGACCTCAACAATACGGCGTATGATCAACTCGGTGTTCTTTTGCAAATGAGCAGGGATGTATATTGCTCCAGGTAGCAGTTCGCCCTGCGCGTTGACCACATTTTGAAACGAGCGGAACTCATAAACGTTTCCCGTCACAATGACGTGCCCGTGTGCCTGTGCAAACTGGAAGATGACCCGGTCATCGGTCTTGAGTAGATCGAAGTCATGAACCCGATGTACTTCAAGTCCCAACTCTCGACAGCGCGCTTTGACCTTACGAGACTCGTTGACATTCTCATCAAGGATATAGGTGGCCATTGCCCTCTTCCTGATTCGCGCCGTAATATCTATAATACTACACTACAGTGTATAAATTTTCAATGATGTAATCTATTGTTGCATCGACCGTCTGCCTCACCGAAGGATTCCCGCAAGTGCATCAAATCCCCTCAGTCCTGCGGGCCGCCGCATCATCGTCCAGCCCGGCGATGTGAACCGCCATACTCACTCGTAATAGAACCGGGAAAGCCGTAAAAAGTTCTCGTGAAAGCTCTCGATCCAACCCTGAATGAACGACTGCCGGTCAAACAGCGGTCTCAAATCATAGGCGAGATCGGACGTTCTGATCCCTTCAACCCTGTCCTGAATGAGTGAAAAAGCCGTCTCGACGGTATAAGGATTCTGGCCGTCCTTCGCCAGCTTCTCTTCAAGCGGCCAGACCTGCTGCGACATGAACCAGAGCAGGTCGTAATAATCCCTGCCTTTGAAGTTGATCCCGGTCTTTCCCGCCGAGAAACTGCGTTCGATGCAGGCGATCATCTTTCCGGCCATCATCGTCTCCAGCGAAAAATGAGAAGGGACGAAAGTCCGTCCATGATATAGAACCGGCGTATGCTGAATCACAGCGATTTGTTTATGCTGGCTGACTTCGACTTTCAGGTGCAGGTTCTCATCCCTGTGGGGAGACAATCCCAACTCATATAGAAGCGGGAATTTTAGAGTCACGCGAAGGATATCGCTGCCACTGAACTGTTCATGACTGGTCGTCTCAGGATAGCTTACGCGGGAGTGGAAAAAGCTTTCCAGGTCTTCCGCTAACGAGGTGAGGTCGACCCCGCCGCTGTTGTCGAGATCGATATCTTCCGACAACCGGTTGAGGTTGTAGATGGTATGCAGACAGGAACCACCATAGAAGTTGAGGAAGCGATATTTGGAATGGTTGTACAGGTAGTCGAGAACATAAGCCTGTAGGCATTCTTTCAGCAAAACGCGCTGGACCTCAACCGGAAGTTCAGCCTCTTCTCTATCGAGTGCAAGTCGTAGGGTCTGGATTAATGTCGCCATACATTCGCCCTGAAATTATCGAGAATATCACGCATCTTTTCGGAATCACTCTGCTCGACGTAATCGGCAAACTGCTCACGATCCTGATCGGATACTTCCGCCAGGTTCAAGCGCAGTTCTTCCGCCAGATCGCTGCTTCTTGTTCGACTTTCTCTCGGAATGGGCCGGAGATAGAGGGTGTCGAATAACGCTTTCGCAAGCGTGGCGCGATGCGTCGGCACGCCGAAATACTCGAATGTATCAAAGCCCTTGTAGAGTTCAGGCTTGATTTTCTGGTAAAGAAAGTCTCCCAGCGAATTTGCCACCTCATATGTTCGCTTGAAACAAACGGCGGTCACCGGGTAGGTGATCTCTGTCAGGATGCCGTGAGCCTGCAACTCGAATGTCGTCGACGTGTATGACTGCGGCTGAATGACCGCGCTGACCATCGGGAGGAAGCCGGGTTCGCTCACGTGACGGTTTCGGAAGTCGGCGGTCATGTAAATGCCTCGTTTCAGCCGGACAATATGACCACTCCTTTCCCATCGGGAAAGCTGCACAGTGGCAGATGTGCGTTTCTCGTCCGCCAACTGCATATAGCTGTCCAGCGAGAAGTAGGGAAGCGGATGAAATGCTTTAAGGAGAGTTTCTCTATCCATGCTTTTTATTCGGGATAATATACAAGATATGTATATTATCCCAAACGAAATGCATTCTGGCAAGGAACCAGAAATTATTGCAACTGTATTGACAGCGCCAACCCTGATCGCCCCCAATTCTGGGGGAGATGTCTCCGCAGGAGACAGAGGGGGTTAACCACCCCCATCATCCTGCCCGGCGATATGCACCGTCACCCCGGTTATCCGTTCGATCTCGACGGCGAACGAGGCCAGCGCCCGCTTCTCGAACAACCCCGTATCCTCCGCCGACGCGCCCAGCACCACCAGGCTGGCGTTTTCTTCTTCCGCAATTTCCCTGATCTGCTCGATCAGGCTCCCCGTCCGCACGATCACCCGCGCCTGCACCCCGGCCTGCTGCGCCTGCCCCTGGGCGGTGGTTTGCAGGAAGTGCAGCATCTGCTTGACCTGCGCTTCCGGGTTGATCACGATGGGCGTTGCCATCCGGTGCAGGGCGCTCAGATCGAAGACGTACAGGAACAGCACTTCGGCGTTCTGCTCTTTCGCCAGCCGGATCGCGCTCGCATGGGTCGGCTGGCTGTCTTTTCCGCCCCGTGTCGCGCAGATGATCCGCGTCGTGATCGCCGGTCTGCCGTCCTGTATCCGCTGGATTGCCCGTGTGCTGATCAGCCGGTAGACCAGCCCCAGGAACACCATCCCGCCTACGACCATCCCGGCGATGATCAGCCCCTCCCGGATGCTGCCCCCGGAGGAGAGCATCACCTGGTAGGCGATGAATCCCGCATAGGTCACCAGCAGGAACCACCCGGTGAAGCGGCTGATCGTTTTCGATTCGCCCAGCCCTCTGATGTTCGTCAGGATCAGCCCGACCAGCGAGATATTGATCGCGGTCATGAAGATGAAGCTGAGTACCGCCGTCTCGTTGATGTCGAGCGGCTGGATCAGCGCCGGGAGGCCCAGCCCGAACAGCAGGTTGAACAGGTTGCTCCCGAACGCCGTGCCTAACACGAGATTGGCGTGCCCGCGCCGCGCCGCCTGGATCGACGAGGCGATCTCCGGCAGCGACGTGCCCGGCCCGATGATCACCAGCCCGACGATGAACTTCGGGATGTTGAGCATCTGCGCCGCCGCCCCGCAGTTGAGCACCAGCACCCGTGAAGACAGCACCAGCACCGCCAGCCCGCCAAACAGCGCCAGCAGCGCCTGCCCCCGCGTCAATTCCCGCGCGGTGGGATGCGAGATCGTCTCGACCTCCGACACTTCGACCAGCAGAATGCCGCTTTGATGTTTTGCCTTTGCGTACTGGATGATCAGGTTGAGGGCCAGCCCGAACAGCAGCAGCATGATCAGCGCCTCGAAGCGCCCGATCCGGTTGTCGAAGACCAGCGCGGTCAGCAGGCCGGTTGCCGCCAGATACAGCGGGATGTCCTTTTCGAGCACTTCCTGCGGCACGAGAATCGCCCCGGCGATCAGCGCCGAAATCCCCAGTTCGATTCCAAAGTTGACCAGGTTCGATCCCAGGATGTTCCCCACGACCACCGATGTATCGCCCCGGCCCAGCACGACGGACAGGTTGACCGCCAGCTCCGCCGACGAGGTGCCCATCGCCACGACGGTCGCGCCGATGATCAGCGGGCTGATATTGAACTCGGTTGCGATATGGATCGCCCCGTCGACGAGGTAGTGCGACGACCGGGTGACGACATACAGCGCGGCGAGGACGAACAGGATATTGACGAACAGGGGCAGACCGGCAAAAAAGTCTTCTAGCATATCAGGCCATTCACCTATGGACAGGAAAGTGTGTAGGTTGGCAGCATAACCCGGTTATCGTCTCGATCTGGCGTCTGCTGCGATTGTCGGGTCAGCGGTGCGGGTAGTTCTCCCGATCCAAGTATATCATCACGACCGGGCAGAGGGGCAAATGGGGCGGACAGGATAAAAGTGGAATCCCGAAATTAGCCCGGTGCTTCAAGGCTTGTCCGCAATTAGATTCCGCTGATGCCGGTTTTGTCAGCCAGACAACCTGTTTTTTCAAACCGTATCAAACAAAGCCAACCCTGATCGCCCCCAAATCTGGGGGAGATGTCGCGCAGCGACAGAGGGGGTTGTTCCTTCACGGACAAAATCAGGCACAACTTTCCTCGCCCTTAACTACGGACAAGCCTTTCAGC
>DAOUES010000282.1:0-29119 GCA_034430335.1 Anaerolineae bacterium
CGGTGTGACCGACGAACTGCTCGACATCATGCAGGACCTGTCGGATCAGCTCCGTGAGGCAGGCAATGAAGACGGGGCCAACCGGCTCGACGTGATCGTGGAGCGTGCCCGGTCGATGGTATAGAAACCGGATAAAAGAAACGATAAGCGCGGCCAACAGGCCGCGTTTTGATTCAGGGGACGGAATTGAGGGCCGCCGCGAGCGCCAGCCCGCCGATCCGGGCGGCTTCGCTGGCGTCGGGCGTGTTTTCCAGGAGAACCGCGACGGCTATCGAGTTGCCGGGGTTGTAGGCCGAGTAACCAATGAACCAGGCGTTCAACTCGCCCCCCGGCCCGGCCATCGCCAGCCCGGTATGTCCCGCGACCGTGTACCCCACTGGTACACTGGCTGGCTGCGAGGCTCCCTCATCGACCGAGCGCAGCATCAGCTCTTCGATGGCGTCGGCGCTGGCGCGGCTGAGCGTCCCGCGCGGGAAGCCGTCGGCGGCGACCGGCAGCCAGATATCCCCCGGTTCCCGGGTTGCCAGCACGAGCTGCAAGGGCGGCATCTGCCCGTGACCGGCGAAGCTGGCGGCGATCATCGCCATTTGTAAGGGACTGACGGTTAGATCGCTCTGCCCAATGCCCGTCAGGGCAAGCTGATCCTGGATGAGATCGGTGTCGACGGTGGCGGCTTCGGTCGGCAGGGTGAAAGGCGGCGGTTCGGTCAGCCCGAAATCGGTGAGGGCCATCAACAGCCGGTGGGCACCGATCTGCAAGGCCAACTGGCGGAACGGCTCCGGGCAGCCGACCACGTAAGCACCTCCAAGCGAATTTGCGTAGCTGATGCTGGCGGCGCAGGGAAGCTCCCTGCCGTCAACTGTGGTGGTGCTTCCGCCTCGCCATTGATCGGCGGCGCTGACAAGCCCATTGTTCAGCGCTGCCCCTAATACGACGCTCTGGAGGCTTTCGCCGGGCTGGTAGAGACCCTGGGTGGCCCGGTTGAGGAGCGGCGCATTGGGATCGGTCGAGAGCGCGTCCCAGTTATCGTCGAGTGCTGCCGGGTCGTAGGTGGGGGAACTGGCAAGCGCCAGCACCTGACCATCCGGCACGTGGAGGACGACCACTGCCCCGGTATATCCTTCGAGCGCCTCGCTCACCGCCTCCTGGACGGTAATGTCGAGGCTGATCTGCACATCCGAGCCAACCTGCTGGCGGTGCAGTAAATCCTGGAGAATCGCCTCAGCATAGGTTAACTGGCCGCCGCCCCGCAGTTGATCGTCGTAGGCGGATTCGATGCCGCCGACGCCGTAGCGCAGGCTGTAGTAGCCAACCACCGGCGCGGCGGATGGGTAGTGATAGATGCGCTGAATCGTCCCTGTATCGGGGTCATAGACGGATTCGGCCAGCACTACCTCGTTGCGATCTAGAATTTTCCCGCGCTGAATTTGCTGCTCGGCGAGCACCCGGCGCGGATTGTCATCACGGGTGACCAATTCGGTGCCCCGGACGAGCGTCCAGTAGCTCAGAGACAGCGCTATCAGCCCAAAGATGACCAGCAGTCCGGCAGACAGGCGGCGCAGCGAGGCGATCATGCGATCACCTCCTGGGTCGTGTCGACGGATGGCTGTGGCCTGCGCCGCAGCCTGACCCGTGTTTCGAGGTCGGAGGCACGCAGCAGCAGCCCGGCCATGATGAAGCTGGACAGGAGCGAGCTTCCCCCATAGCTGACGAAGGGAAGCGTCACGCCGGTCAGGGGGATCAACTTGAGTACACCGCCCATGATCAGAATCGACTGGATGCCCATCGAAACCCCGATCCCGGTTGCCAGCAGCGCCCGGAAGGGGTGGTCGGCGGCGCGGGTGGCGATCCGCAGCGCCCGGATGACCAGGATCGCAAGGCAGGCGGTCACGCCGACGGCTCCCAGCAGCCCCCATTCTTCGGCGATAGCGGCGAAAACGAAATCAGAGTGGACGACCGGGATGAACCCCGGTTTTCCCAATCCGACGCCCTGCCCGAATATTCCACCGGCGGCGATGGCAATCAGCGATTGGACGATCTGGAAAGCCCGGCCACCGGCTTCCGGCCAAGGGTTCCACCAGGCATCAACGCGCAGGCGGACGACGTCGAACATCACGTAGCCGACCAGACCGGCCAGCACCAGCAGGAACAGCCCGGCTCCGAGGTAGCCCGGCTGCCCGGTCGATACATAGAGCATCGCCAGGAAGATCAGGAAAAACAGCGATGCCGCGCCCAGGTCGCGCTGCCAGACGAGCAAGATCATACAGAATCCCCACATCAGCAGCATCGGGCCGGTGTAGGCGGGGGCGGGAAGGTTCAGCCGCCCGATCTTGACCGGGGTGGCGACGATGATCTCGCCCTTGTCGGCGAGATAGCTGGCCAGGAACACGATCAGCAGCAGCTTGAGGATTTCGGAGGGTTGGAAATAGAAAATCCCGAAGCCGAGCCACAGGCGCGGGGCGTAGACATCGCCGGAGGGGTTGACGCCCCAGACGAGCGTCGCGGCAAGAAGCAGTAATCCGAGGAGCAGCCACGTGTAGCGGAAGCGACGTAGGAGACGCATCCCCGGTGGGAGGAGTGCCACCAGCAGGCCCGCCGCCGATGCGATCGCCAGCCAGATCGTCTGGCGGATGGCGAAGGGAGGGGCGAGCCGGGCGACGAGCGTCAGGCCCCAGCCGGACAGCAGCCCGATCACAGGCAAGATAACCGGGTCGCGGCGGGGGAGCAGCCGGTTGAGCACCACGTGGGAGGTGATTACACAGGCAAGCCAGACGATCACCGGCCAGGAGGTGTACCAGGGCTGATCGAACGCGAACTGGAGCGCCACCCGGTTCAAAATGACGAAAATCGCCGAAAGAACAAGCAGGATGCGCTCCCGGTGGCTGCCCGGAACGGGCGAAACGGCTTCGCCGGTAATCATGATCGCTCAGAATCCCTGTGCGGGGCTAATCGAAGTGCCTGTCGACCAGCGGACGCAGGCGCTCCATGACTTCGGGGGGGATTTTTCGCGGGTCGGTGATCGTCGCCCCGGCCAGCGCGTCCTTGCACTCACAGGTGCGCTCTGATCCGGCGAGCAGTACCACCAGCTCGGCGAGCGCACTTTGCGCGATCTCCAGGTTCTTGTTGAAAGTCCTGACGACCATGTCGACCGTCACCGCTTCCTCGCTCTCGTGCCACACGTCGTAATCGGTGACATGGGCCATCACCGCGTAGCACATTTCGGCTTCGCGGGCGAGGAATGCTTCCGGCGAGGTGGTCATCCCAATGATCGACATACCCCAGGAACGGAAGACGTTGCTTTCGGCTTTGGTCGAGAAACGCGGGCCTTCGATGGTGATGAACGCGCCGCCCTCCTTGACCGTCCCGCCCACCTTTCTGACGGCTTCGCTCACCATACCGCCCGTTCGCTGGCAGATCGGGTCGGCGGTGCCGACGTGTACAGCGATTCCACCACCGAAGAAGGAGGATATCCGCCCTTTGGTATTGTCGTAAATCTGGTCGGGTACGACGATGTGGCCGGGTTCGTAGTCTTCACGCAGCGAGCCGCAGGCGCTGACGGCGATGCAGGTTTCGACGCCGAGGGTTTTCAGGGCGAAGATGTTTGCCCGGTAGGGCACCTCACCCGGCAGGTGGATGTGGCCCCGCCCGTGACGGGGGATGAACGCGACCCGGACGCCGTTGAGCGTCCCGATGATGATCGAATCGGAGGGCGGGCCGAACGGCGTTTCGATATCACGTTCTTCGATGTCGGTAAGCTGGGGCATCCGGTACAGCCCTGATCCCCCTATCACGCCAATCCGAACCGGGGTTTCTGCCATAGTGTGCTTCTCCTTAATTCGTTGAGCAGGCTCGCTTATCCGCACTCAAACATCAACTTGACCCGCCCGATCTCGATCACGTCCCCCGCCGAAATGACGACGCCGTTGGCAATGTCGACTCCATTCAGGCGCGTCCCGTTGCGGCTGTTCTGGTCTTCGAGCCACCACTGGCCGTTCCTGATGCTGATGATCGCATGGCGGCTGCTGGCAAAGCTGTCGGGGAGGATGATCGAGTTGACCGGCCCCCGCCCCAGCAGGGTTTCCCGCTCGAGCGGAAAGCGCATGCCGACTTCGAGCGGGACGGCGCTGTCAGATTCGACGACGATCAGCCGGGCGGCGGTTCTCGCATCGGGCTGGAGCTGCTGCCCGGCCAGGCGGATATCCTGCCAGCCGTACCACAGCAGCGTACCCAGGAAGATATAAAGGGCCGCAATGATGGCGATGCGAAATATCAATAAAAAGACATCGAGAGACATGATTTCCCGTCTGCTACTCGGTCGGGCCGGGCGCTGGCTGCGTTTTTCCCAGCGACACGGTCTCAGGATCGTCGTCAGATACATTTTCCTCGACGTAGATCAGCGAGTGATTGGCCAGCGTGATGACATCGCCGGGCTGCAGGGTGTGCTCCTGGACGGGGTTGGCGTTGACCAGGGTGCCCTGCGTGCTGGTCAGGTCGAAGAGGACGTAGCGCCCAAAACGCAGGCGAATCTGGATGTGATGGCGGGAGATTTCCGGCTCGTTGAGGATGAGATGGTTGTCACGCTGCCGCCCGACATTGAGCACCGGCCCGGCCAGTGGAATATGGCGATCTCCGTCGACGATCAGCGCCGCCTGCGGCGGTTCGGGGTTGGCCTGGTTTACCTGTGGCTTCAACGGCATCGCCTGGGTGGTCTCGACCTTTGGCCTGGTATGCTGGGCGCTGATTGCCACGTCGTGCGGCTCGACCGTCAGGTCGGCCAGCAGCCGGATTTGAGGCCGGGCGATCAGCTTGAGACCGGCTGAACGGGCCATCTTGACCAGTTCGTCGGCCAGTTGGTCGACCAGATCGACTCCGCTGGCCAAGATTTCCTCGTGATCCTGCGGGTTAAGGCGCACGATGTACACGTCCGGGGCAAGCAGATCGCCGGTTTCGGTCTCGTGTGAGCGGTCTTCCATGGCATGCGCCAGCCGGGTCAGCACATCACGCGGGTGGAGCCGCCCGGCAAAAAGCCGCGCGAACCCCCCTTCGACGAGGCGCTGTATCTGGTCTTCCAGGCGGGAGAAGCGTTCATGTACCATATGTTGGGCATTATAGCCCACGCCTATTAAAAGAACCAGAGCCGTCATCTATGTGTCAGGGATTCGGTGACATTGGATATAATTTGTGCGTTCTTATCAACCTGCGACGAAAGGGTTTGACCGTGAGAAAGAAGCTGTTCTGGTTGCTGCCGGGCGTGATTCTTTTGCTGGGTCTCAGTATTTTCCTGCTGTTACGGAACAGGGACGCAAATGCCACTCTCACAGTTGGCGGGATACCCCGTGACTATATTGTGCATTTGCCCCCGGCATATGATGAATCGACTGCACTGCCTGTTGTCCTGGTTCTGCATGGTGGAGGGAGCAGTGGACGGCGTATTGCTCGCTTCACAGAGTTTAACAAGGTCGCCGACCGGGAAGGGTTTATCGCCGTCTATCCTGAAGGTTACAAACATAGTTGGGCTGATGGCCGGGGCGTGACCGACGCCGAACAGTCAAACATCGATGACGTGGTATTTATTTCTGCGCTGCTCGATGAGCTGGAATCTACCTATCTCGTCGACTCGGATCGAGTGTATGCGGTGGGCATCTCGAACGGCGGATTTTTCACCCAGGCCCTGGTTTGCAACCTGTCGGATCGCATCCAGGCCGGGGCGGTCGTTGCTGCCACCCTGTCCGTCAATCTCCACGCGGTATGTGACCCCGGATCGCCGACATCCATGCTGTTCATCAACGGCACCGCCGATCCGCTCGTGCCTTACGAGGGCGGTTCGGTGATCAATAATCGGGGCGACATTCTCTCCGCCGAGGAAACGGTCAATTGGTGGAGCGAGGTAAATGGCTGCCCGGCAGACCCCACCGTCGAATCATCCCAGGACGAGGTCGACGACGGAACGGCGATCCACACGGAAATATACGGCGGCTGCGCTGATGGCACCGAGGTGTGGTTCATTACGGTCGAGGGAGGCGGGCACACCTGGCCCGGACACCCGGAAATCCCGGCTAACGACTTCGTCGGGACGGTCAGCCAGGAATTCGATGCAAACGAGGTGATCTGGGCGTTTTTCAGCGCATTCCCCGCCGAGTAGCGGGTACTTTCCTGCCGGAATCTATCCGATGCCAGGAGAAGTGAAATTGATTGGAGAAAAACGTTGCCTTTCATTTCAGGTTGCGGTAGAATCCCCCCCACTCTGGGGGATAGTTTAATCGGCAGAACAGTGGTCTCTGGAACCATTAGTCGGGGTTCAAATCCCTGTCCCCCAGCTAAAACACCAGGAGCAGCGCCACCGGCAGACAGGGTGGCGCTTTTGTTTAATCATCAACAACCACCAGGAGAACCTATCGTGAGAGCATTTGTAACCGGCGGCGCAGGATATATTGGCAGTGTCGTGGCGCAGCAGCTTCTACAGGGCGGGCACGAGGTGACGATCTACGACAGCCTCGCCAAAGGCTACCGGGCCGCCGTCCCCGAAGGGGCCGAATTCATCCAGGGCGACATTCTCGACGAGGGTAAACTATCGGAAGTGCTGGGAGGCGGTCAATTTGATGCCGTCCTGCATTTCGCCGCGCTGATCGAAGCAGGCGAATCGATGGTCGATCCGGGGCGCTTCTTCAGGAACAACGTCAGCGGCAGCGCCGTGCTGATCGAAGCGGCGGTCAGGAACGGCGTGAAAAAGTTCGTTTTCTCCTCGACGGCAGGACTGTACGCAAGCAAAGATACCCCGCTGAACGAGAACGATCCGCTCGGCCCGGCCAGCGTCTACGGTGAAACCAAGCTGATGGTCGAGAAGATGCTGGGCTGGTATCACAAGGTTCACGATCTGCGCTATGCGGCGCTGCGCTACTTCAACGCTGCCGGGGGATTCGCCGACCGGGGCGAGGCGCACCAGCCGGAAAGCCACCTGATACCGATTGTCCTCCAGGTTGCGCTGGGGCAGCGCGAGCATGTCTCGATCTATGGTGAGGATTACCCCACCCCGGACGGCTCGTGCATCCGGGACTATATTCACATCGCCGATCTCGCATCGGCGCACCTGCTGGCCCTGGAAGCGCTCGAAGATCGCCCGGTGATGGTCTACAACCTGGGCAACGGCGCGGGATACTCGGTGAAGGAAGTGATCGAGACGGCGCGGAAGGTCACCGGCCACCCGATCCCGGCGGTCACCGCTCCCCGGCGGTCCGGCGACGCGGCCCGGCTGGTGGCCGATGCGTCACGGATCAGCAGTGAACTCGGCTGGGAACCCCGGATTCCGGCCCTGGAAACGATCATCGCCAGCGCGTGGGAATGGCACAGCCGCCACCCGGAAGGGTATTCGGCGGAATAGGGCGGCGCTTCGACAATTCTCATAATAGGACAGAAATCATCGGTTTTCCTGATGAATGCTATTGTTCCTGCCGTCTGCCGGAGATTATGATCAGGGGCAGAATAAATCAGACCGGCACGGAGACTTGATGCACGAAGCGGCGATCACCGAACAATTACTGGAATTGACCCTGCGCCACGCCGAAGAAGCGGGTGCAATAAAGGTTACCCGGCTGAACCTGGTGATCGGGGAATTTTCGTCGGTGGTTGGCGAATCGGTCGAATTTTACTGGGAGATCATGGCGAAGGGCGGCATCGCCGAAGGCGCGGAACTGCACTTCGAACGGGTCCCCGGCCTTTTGACCTGCCTGGCCTGCGAAAAACAATTCCCGATGCGTGATTATGACGGCCACTGCCCGTTTTGCGGCGAAGTCCGGGCGCAGGTCGCCGATGGCGACCAGTTCCGGCTGGAGAGTATCGAGGTAGAAGGACCAGAAAAAGATGGCAAAGACGGTTAAAGTAGCAGTAGAAGAACAGATCACAAGCAGCAATGACCAGATTGCCGCAGCAAACAAGGCAAAACTGGCCGAAGCCGGGGTGTTTTCGATCAACCTGATGGCTTCGCCGGGCGGCGGGAAGACATCGCTGATCCTGCGCACCGTCGAGGTGTTGAAGGGAGAACTGCGGCTGGCGGCGGTCGACGGCGACGTGGTAATGGTCGACGTGGAGAAGATCGCAGCGCAGGGCATCCCGGTCGAACTGGTCAATACCGGCGGCGACTGCCACCTACAGGCGAATATGATCGCCAACATCCTCCCCCGGTTTGACCTGAATTCGATTGATATGTTGATCATCGAAAACGTGGGGAACCTGATCTGCCCGGCGGCGTGGAACCTCGGTGCAGACAAAAAGGTGGTGATTGCCAGCGTGCCCGAAGGCGACGACAAACCTTACAAGTACCCGGCGATGTTCCGGGGAGCGGATGTGCTGCTCCTGAACAAGATCGACTACCTGGCGGTGCAGGATTTCGACGTGGAACACTTCAAGCGCGGCGTCGAGGCGCTCAATAACGACGTGGAATTCTTCCCCATCTCCTGCCGGACGGGTGAAGGACTCGACGCCTGGTATGGCTGGGTGCGCGAACAGGTTAAACGTAAGAAGGCGTGATTTTGAGAGAGTGCAGCATGTGCCTGGGAATCCCCGGAAAGATCGAAGAAATCTACGAGACTGACGGCCTGCCGATGGCGAAGGTCAATTTTGGCGGGATCGTCAAGGAAACGTGCCTCGCGTATGTGCCCGAAGCAGAGATCGGCAGCTACGTGCTGGTGCATGTCGGGTTTGCGCTGAACGTGATCGACGAGCAGGAGGCGCTGGAAACGCTCGACCTGCTGCGCGAGATCGACGCGCTGGGCGAAGAACTCGGCCAAGCGCCCGCCCCGGCTGAATAAGATCGACCGATGAAATACCTGACCGAATACCGTGACGCGGATAAAGTGCGGGCGCTGCTTGACGAGATCGAGAAGACGGTGACCCGCCCCTGGGTGCTGATGGAAATCTGCGGTGGGCAGACTCACAGCATCATCCGGCACGGGTTCGACCGGCTGCTGCCGCCTGAAATCGAACTGGTTCACGGGCCGGGCTGCCCGGTCTGCGTGACCCCGCTCGAATTGATCGACAAAGCGCTGCTGATCGCCTCCCGCCCGGAGGTGATCTTTACCTCCTTCGGCGATATGCTGCGCGTGCCCGGCTCGGATCGTGACCTGTTCCAGGTCAAATCGGCGGGCGGGGATATCAGGATCGTCTATTCGCCGCTCGACTGCCTGAAAATCGCCCGCGAAAACCCGGACAAAGAGGTCGTTTTCTTCGGGGTGGGCTTCGAGACGACGGCCCCGGCCAACGCGATGGCGGTTCAACAGGCAAAAATACAGGGGATCGACAATTTCTCGATGCTGGTTTCACATGTCAGGGTGCCGCCTGCTATCGAGGTGCTGCTGAGTTCGCCGGAGAACCGGGTGCAGGCTTTCCTCGCGGCGGGCCACGTTTGCACGGTGATGGGCACCTGGGAATACGATCCGCTGGCGGAAAGGTTCAATGTGCCAATCGTGGTGACCGGTTTCGAGCCGGTCGATCTCGCGCGGGGAATCCTGCGGGCCGTGAGGCAGTTGGAGCAGGGCCGCGCCGAAGTCGAAAATGCCTACGAGCGGCTCGTCGTTCGCGAAGGGAACAAACCCGCCCAGAAAGTGATCGATGCGGTGTTCGAAACCTGCGACCGGAAATGGCGCGGGGTTGGGATGATCCCCGATTCGGGCTGGCAACTGCGCGAGGAATATGCCGCCTACGACGCCGAAAAGAAATTCGAGGTCGGGGCGCTGGAAGTCAGCGAATCGCCGCTGTGCCAGGCCGGGCTGGTGCTTCAGGGGCGGCTCAAGCCAAACGAATGCCCGGCTTTTGGGAAAGAATGCACGCCGAGGACTCCGCTCGGCGCGCCAATGGTCAGCAGCGAAGGGGCCTGCGCTGCGTATTATCAGTTTGGGCGGCTCTCTGACTAACCCCCGTTTTCTGCATCCAGGAACAGCGTGTAGTTGAAATCGTCTTCCTTTGTGTCGTCATAATCGACCTGCCCGGTGATCTGCAGGCGGCCATCGCCGAGCACTTTCAACTGCTGGGTTTCGGTGCGCTCGTCGTTGGCCCCCGGCCCGACACCCGTCCAGGTCAGCGAGACGATCCCGTCGTCGGCATCCGAGGAGGGCGACGAGGTTTCTCCCCAGTCTGTACTGCCGGTCCAGATATGGGCGTAGAACATCCCGCCTTCCTCGCGGGTTTCGATCTTCGTGACGCGGGCATCGACTTCGTCGGTGCTCCACGCGCCGATGAAGTCGACCCAGGCGGGGATCGGCGTGGCGGTCGATTGCACGACGACGATCTCGACGTAGATGTGCGGCCCGACCCAGGAGCCATCGGGGGCGATGATCTGCCAGTTGCCGAGATACTCGCCCGGCTCGTCGGGCGCGGCGAATTCGACGGTGATGTCGGTGGTCTCCAGGGGAGAGGTCGAAGGCACATCGACTGTGTCCGGCCCGCCCAGTTGATCGCCGCCCCAGAAATAAAGCTGCGTGCCGGGAGGCCATGCCAGGCAGCCGATGTTGCGAATCCGCCAGGTTTTTTCGAAGGTGGTACCGGAGGGAATTTCGGTTTTGTCGGGAATGGTGACATCCTCGACGAACTCGGACCAGTACCCGCACCCGGTCGGCGAGGCGACGATGGTCGGGGTGGCGGTTTCGGCAGGTTCTTCAGTTGCCCCTGCATCGGCGGGAGTCAGCAGCGTGGGATCGATGAAGTAGGTGATGGTCGGGGCCTGGGTTGGCTGATTCTGTTTGACGGCACCCAGGTTGCAGGCGGAAAATATGATCATGGCGAGCAGTATGCTGCTCAGTGCGAGAAAGAAACCCTTACGACTCAGGAACTTCTTTATCACAGCGATCCCTCCCGGTAATTTACGCTAAAAGCCAACATGTTCACCGTAGCACGATTGACGGTCGATAGCAAATAGTCAGTCAGCCGGTTTCGCCATCGTGACCCGGCGTGTCCCTTCCATGCGCTTGAACGATGATCCCTGCATGACGTGCCGGGCCGCCAGCGCCGGGTCGGTGATGACCGTTCCACACAGCAGATCGACGCCGTAGTCGAACAGCAGCGGCGAAAACAGGGTCGACGGCCCCAGTAGGACGACGGTCGCCGCCGGGTTCCACAGCTTTGCCAGGTCTTCGAATGTATCGTTGACCAGCGTCAGTGAGGTGACGGCGACAATCTCGGCCTGGGGAAGTACGTCAGGGGCTGCCGATGCCGGGAGATCGCCCGGCGCGGGGTTCAGTTCGAGCACCCAGAGCGTTTCGGCTGCGGCGCGGAGATCGTCGGCGAACGGGAAATGGCCGATCATCGCTGCTTTTTTGCCCCGCCCACGCTCGATCAGGACTTCGCGGGCGTTCAGATCGATGATTGACGCTTCGTTGGGGGCGATCAGCGCATTGATCGCAGCAAACCCGACCGCGCGCTCCGGCCCGGAGGGCGATCTCGCCAGCGCAGCCAGCTCACGGGCCGATTTCAGGTGCAAAAACCCGCCGTCGGCAACCGATCCGTGCCCGTGACCGCCCGGCTCGTCGTCAGATAGGACGGTTTTTGCCAGTCCACACGGGGGCGATTCGCCCGCCGGACCGGAAACGAGGCAGACCAGCGTCCATTTGATGCCGATATGCACCGATTCGACGGGCCGGTCGGGAGGTAGATTCTTGAGCAGATCGTCTATGATAGGCATAAAAAGACCCTTCAGGGGATGGGAAACGCGGTTAGGCGTCTTTATACCGAATTTTGGGGCAAAATCCCCCTGATTTCAGGATACTTGCTTCTGGTTGAACCGTCCTCAAATGGGTTTCTGGGCCACATTCAAAAGCACCATTTTTACACCCCTACCCCGGCGCGGGCTGCCACCGGTAAGGTGAAATTACCACCGCCCCTGAGTGTATCACACATTCCCGGCGAAAAAATGTCTCCGGGTGCGATAGGTGGTATAATTCCGCCGTGATGTGGCAAATACGAGGATTTGCCCTCGGCCAGAACGTCAAATTTATCTGAGAACTTCTTCATTATGAAACGCTTTCGACCCATTATGGGGGCAATGGCGGTCTTTCTCGCCGTTCTCCTGACATCTCCTGCCCAAACCGCAAAGGCGACGCCTATTGCGTCGGGTATCTCGATCACCATTACCCCTACCAACCTTCTCCCCGGACAGGCAGGCTATGTGTTCGTCACCGGCGGGCATCCACTGGAGGTGACCGCCACGTTTGACGCGCAGCCGATGGATGTCTTCTGGACGGGCGAAGGCTACCTGGCGCTCTATGCCTTTCACCATGATGCACCGTCTGGCGAGCACGAACTGGCCGTCGATGCCGCCGACCCGCGCACCGGACAGCGGTTGGCCCAGTCTGCGACAATCGTCGTTCAGTCCTATAACTATCTAGATGAGGAACTCTACTTCGATTCACATCTTGATGCACGTCTGTTCGACCCGGTGCTGAACGCCCAGGAAACAGCCCGCCTGGAAGAAATCTATGCGCCCCGGACGCAGATCAATCCCTGGGGGTGGCCGTTTGTCAACCCGGCACCGGGAGCGCCGATCACCTCGCAGTACGGGGCGAATCGATCCTATAACGGCGGCCTGCTAGAAAGTTACCATTCGGGGACCGATTTTCGCCGCTACAACGGCGAAGAAATCCTGGCGACGGCTGCCGGGCGCGTGGTCTCGGCGGAATTTTTCGAAATCCGGGGAGACGTGATCATCATCGATCACGGCTATGGCATCTATTCACTGTATGCCCATCTCTCCAAGATGTACGTCAAGCCGGGCGACATGGTTCGCGGTGGGCAACTGATCGCCGGGGCCGGGGCGACCGGGCGGACGATGGGACCTCATCTTCACTTCGAGATCATCGTCAACGGCCTGCCGGTTGACGCAATGCAGTGGTTGGCGTTGATGCCGGGCTACGTCGAGCCGCTCGACCTGACCGACGTTTCGGACGACAGCGAGAAATCGGGTTAGAAAACAGCCTGGATCGAAGAAGTTAGCTAAAGCCATCTCCTAAAATGGGGGTGGTTTTTTCGTTTTCCAGGCATTCCAATGCGTTTTCTAAACGTATCTGATATCATCAGAATACGATAAAGCAGCCACACGTCGTGGGTGAGGATCGACAATCGGAAGCTTCAGGAGCTTTGCACCTATGAGCGATACCCAACGCGCCGAAAAGGTCTCCAGCGAAGACGAGCAGCAAACAATCATCAATGATTTTCAAATAGTCATCGCCACCGTCAACGGCACCGGCAGCCAGACGGCGAATACCATACTGCTGAGGTCCCTGTTTCGAATGGGGATTCCGGTCTGCGGCAAAAATATCTTCCCCTCCAATATCCAGGGCTTGCCTACCTGGTTCACCGTTCGAGTCAGCAAAGACGGGTACGTTGCCCGCAAAGGGACGAGCGAAGTGCTGGTTGCAATGAACCAGGTGACCATCGGCGAGGATATCGACAGCCTTCCGGCGGGAGGCGTATGCATCTACCCGGCTGATTGGAAGGTCACCGAGCGGGGCGATATCCACATGTATCCCGTGCCGGTAAAAGAACTGCTCAAAAGCGCCGATGTTCCATCGAATCTTCGTGACTACGTCTCCAATATGGTGTATGTGGGGACGCTGGCCGCGCTGATCGAGATCGAGATGGGCGAGATCGAAGAAGCGCTGAAGTTCCACTTTTCCGGAAAAACCAGGGCCGCCGAGATGAATATGATGGTAGTGAAGGCCGCCTACGACTGGGCGATGGGCCATCTCCCGGCAGCCAATCCCTACCGGGTGAAGCGCCTCGACCTGACCAAAAACATGATCATGCTGGACGGAAACTCCGCCGGGGCGCTGGGGGCAATCTTCGGGGGAGTGACGCTCGTCGCCTGGTACCCGATCACCCCGTCGACGAGCCTGGTCGATGCGCTGCGGGAGTACGTTCAGGATATGCGCCTCGACCCGGAGACGGGCAAAGCGACCTGCGCGGTCGTGCAGGCGGAGGACGAACTGGCGGCAATCGGGATGGTGATCGGCGCAGGCTGGGCCGGTGGCCGGGCGATGACCGCCACTTCCGGCCCCGGCATCTCGCTGATGTCCGAGTTTGCCGGGCTGTCGTACTTCGCCGAAATTCCCGCCGTGATCTGGGATGTCCAGCGAGTCGGTCCCTCGACCGGGCTTCCGACGCGAACATCACAGGGGGATGTGCTGTCTGCCTATTTCCTCGGACACGGCGATTCGAAGCATATCGTGCTGCTGCCCAGCAGCCTGAAAGAGGCATTCGAGTTCGGGTGGCGGGCTTTGGACCTGGCCGACCGGTTCCAGACGCTGGTGCTGGTTCTGAGCGATCTCGACCTGGGAATGAACTCCTGGATGAGCGAGCCGTTCGAGTATCCCGGCGAACCCATCGACCGGGGGAAGGTGCTCACTGCCGAAGACCTGACCCGGCTGGGGACATTCTCTCGATATAAAGATGTGGACGGCGACGGGATCGCCTACCGGACGCTGCCCGGAACGAAACACCCGCTGGCCGCCTACTTCACACGTGGCACCGGCCACGACGAGCACGCCATCTACAGCGAACGCCCGGAACACTGGGTTGCCAATACCGAGCGGCTGAACCGGAAATTCGATACGGCCCGTTCGGCGGTGCCTGCCCCGGTGATCGATGAGGTGGAAGGCGCACAGTTCGGGGTGATTGCGTATGGCACCACCCACCCTGCCGTCGTCGAAGGGCGCGATCTCCTGCGGCGGAAGGATATCGAATTCGATTATTTGCGCCTTCGTGCCCTGCCCCCGGGTGACGACGTGCGAAAGTTCATTGAAAAACATCTGCGCTGCTACGTGTTCGAGAACAACAGCGATGGGCAGATGGCGAAGATATTACAGACCGAATACCCGGAACTTGCCCCCAGGATAATCTCGCTCGCTCACCTCGATGGCCTCCCACTGACCGCCGACCGGTTGGTGACGCTTCTACTGCAAAAGGAGAATGCATAATGGCCTCCTCAGTTCGTGAAAACGAGATCGGCCTGGAACGCGGAGACTACGCAGGGCGTCCGACGACGCTGTGCAAGGGCTGCGGGCACAACTCGATCTCCAACCAGATCATCTCGGTGGCCTACGATATGTCGATTGACCCGACGCGGGTGGTCAAGTTGAGCGGCATCGGCTGCTCGAGCAAATCACCGGCCTATTTCATGAGCCGTTCGCATGGCTTCAATGCCCTGCACGGGCGTATGCCTGCCGTTGCGACCGGCGCGACGACGGTCAATAAAGACCTGATCGCCATCGGCGTCAGCGGTGACGGCGACACCGGGAGCATCGGGTTGGGGCAGTTCAAGCACATGGTGCGGCGCAATATCCCGGTCGTCTATATCGTCGAGAACAACGGCGTTTACGCCCTGACTAAAGGGCAGTTCTCGGCGACGGCTGACCAGGGACAGCAGTTGAAATACGCGGGAGTCAACGAGCTGCCGCCCATCGACATCTGCCTGGAGGCAATCGCTGCCGAAGCGTCGTTCGTTGCGCGATCTTTTGCCGGTGACCCCGGCCAGGTGCGCGAACTGCTGAAAGCGGCGCTCAGTCACCGGGGGACGGCGGTGCTCGACATCATCAGCCCGTGTGTGACCTTCAACAACCACGAGACATCGACCAAGAGCTATCCCTGGGGGAAGCAGCACCAGGAAGTGCTGCAAGACATCACCTATGTCCCCTATGCCGATCCGATCATGGTCGACTACTCCGCCGGGGCGGTGATCGTCGTCGAGATGCACGACCGCTCACACCTGTGGCTGAAAAAGATCGAACCGGGCAGCCACGATCCGACCAATAAAATCGCATCGCTCACCCTGCTGGAAGAATCGCGGGAGAAGAACCTGTTCCCGACGGGCCTGATCTACGTGGATGAAGATCGGCCAGCCTTCAACGAGGTGAGCCATCTGGTCGATGAGCCGCTGGTTTCCCTGCCGGACGAAAAACTGCGCCCGCCCCGTGAGGCGCTTGAGCAGGTCATCGCAAAGCTGTCGTGATGTGATATGACGCAAAAACTGCCGGTTCGACCGGCAGTTTTTTTGCTAAGTTTCATCAAAGGACTACTCAATCGAGAGGGCGCAGCGGAAACCGTAGTAGCTGTAGTTGAAGGATGGATAGTACCAACCGCGAAACGTGGCGCGCAGGTAGTCTGTAGAACCGAAGAACGAGCCGCCCCGCAGCACGCGATAGTCTCCTGTGTCCGACGGCCCTAATGGATTTACCACATCACCGGCCAGTGTCGCATAGTACTCGTTGTCGTACCAATCATTCACCCATTCCCATACATTGCCGCTCAGGTCATAAGCGCCGATCCACGATACCCCGCCCGGCTTGCTCCCTGTTACCTGAACTTGATTGTCAGAATTTTCGCTGTAGACCACATTGTCTGCGACAAAATCATTCCCCCAGGGATAGGTCAGCCCATCCGGGCCGCGGGCCGCGTACTCCCATTCTGCCTCGGTCGGCAGGCGTGCGCCCCGCAGCTTACAGAAGGCATCGGAGTCTTCCCAGTTGATGCCTGCACGGGACCGTTCCGAGTCCGGCCAGGTACTATTTTCCCCGCTAAAAGTCGCAAACTGGGCGTTCGTCACCTCATAAACATCAATCCAGAAAGGCTCCTCGAAGCATACCTGATGCACCGGAGACTCGCTGCTATCACCATCCGCGCTGCCCATCTGGAAGCAGCCTGCCGGGACAAGGGCCATCTCCACACCGTTTTTTACCACACTATACGGTGTCCACTCGCCGTTGCCGCTGACACCCGTACAGGCAGCTTCGGGTAAGCCATCATCAAGGCATGGTGCAGGATCAAATGTAGGCGTTGCTGGCACCGGGGTGGAGGTCGGCTCGCCGGTTGGCACCGGCGTGAGGGTGGGTTCCGGCGTGAGGGTGGGTTCTGGCGGCGTGGTTGGCTCTTCGGCAGCGATTGCTGCTTCCGGCGTTTCTGGCTCGGATCGGCCCGTGCCAGGCAGGATGGGCAGCGCCAGTACGCCTGCGACGAAAACCGCAGCGGCGACCAGCCCGCCGATCCAAAAAAGCGGTGGGATACGGCGCGTACGCGCCGCCGGTGTGCCTGGTTTGCCTTTAACCACTGCGCCGACGTCGACTGTCACTGCGTCGGGCCAGGCGGCTGCCGCCGGGTGGAACTCCGGCTGCGCCGGGATGGCATCATCGACTGTGAAGGTGCCTTCCATTGCCCGGCGAAGCTCAACCGCGATGTCACCCGCCCGCTGGATGCGTTCTACCGGGTCTTTTGCCAGGGCGCGGGCGACGACCTGCTGCACGGCAGCGGGAAGATCGGGGCGGTAGGTCTGGATATCCGGGATAGGCTGGGAAAGATGGGCCATCAACAGTCCCATCGGGGTATCGGCCTGGAAGGGGCGACAGCCTGCCAGCATTTCGAACAGGGTCACCCCCAGCGCGTACACATCGACGAGGTGGGGCACGCCGCTGCTGCTGCCGATCTCCGGCGCAATATAGGCCGGGGTTCCGACAAAGCCGCTGCCGGTCAGCTGTGCAGTTGCTTCGGTGAGCTTCACAATGCCGAAGTCCGACAGATAGGCGTCGCCAGCGCCGTCGAAAAGGATGTTCTGCGGTTTCACGTCACGGTGAATGACCGCGTGCCGGTGCGCCCAATCAAGCGCCGCGCCGATCCGTTCAAGGATGGTGACCGTCTCGTCGAGTGCCAGCGGCCCCCGCACGATGGCCTCGGCCAGCGAGCCGCCAGACATGTAGCGCATCACGAAGTAGGGCTGGCCCTCCATATCACCAAAGTCATAGACCGGGACAATCGCCGAGTGTTCAAGAGACGCAATAGCCCGCGCCTCGCGCTCGAAGCGTTCGTGAAAAGTCGTTTCGAACATGAACTCACGGGGGAGTACTTTCAGTGCTACTTCGCGGTTAAAACGTGGGTCGTGGGCTTTGTAGACAATCGCCATGCCGCCCCGGCCTAATTCCTCGACGATGGTGTATCGCCCGAATGATTCGCGTGTCATGGTGAATCGCCTCAATTGGTATTGGTAATTTTAGGATTTAGGTCCCATGACAGGCATTATACTGGATTGTCAGGCAAGTGTGAAATCATCAGTAATCGGCGTATAGCCCACCTGTGTCTTCGAGCCAATCGGCGATCCGTTCGGCGGCGGCCCCGACATCGTTGTCTGAAACGTCCAGGCGCAGAGTCGGCAGGATCGACTCGCCGACCAGACGATCCATCAGCTTTTGCTCTTCGACGAATATCGACAGGTCGTCATACTGTGATGGCTTACCGGAGACTTTCAGACGTTCGGCGCGGGCGGCTTCGAAAGATTCGGGGGTGCGGGTGCAGTACACCAGCCGGAACCCGATTGGAGCCAGGCGCTGCTCAAGCCAGCGGAAGGGATAATCTCTCTGATGGGCCGTAAGCTCGTTCAGCGTGAAGGCGATCTCGGTTTTGAACGTCAGCCGGGTGCCTTCGAGTATGATTTTGGGGCAGAGCTTGTTTCCCATGATCGCGATCTTTTGTCTGGATTCCAGGGACAATCGGCTTCCGCCGGTGTGGTTGATTTAACCACGAATGACCGGCCCGGATCAAGCGGGTATTATTGCGGGGGAAATTTTGGTGCGATACAATATCGGCTGGCTATGGTGGATGTAGCTCAATGGCAGAGTGCCGCACTGTGGATGCGGTGGTTGTGGGTTCAAATCCCATCATCCACCCTCGAATATAAAACGAAACCCCGCAGCTTACACTGTGGGGTTTTTCTATTCTGATACCAGTAAAACCGCTTATTCTTCTGATTCTTCCGGCGCTTCCTCGACAACAACCCTGGTCTTGCGGGCTTTGGGCTTTGGCTTGGCGGGCGGCGCTTCCCCGGTTCCCCTGGCTTCCAGGCGATCAATCGCGCCGTCGACCACACTTCTCATCGCGAGTAAGAACTCACGGCGCGCTTCACGCCCGTACTGCCAGAATTCCCTGGGAACCAGGCTGCCCACCTGCTTGACCGAAGCCTTTGTCGCCGCCTTCATGTGCTTGGAAAACTCGGATTTCTTAACCGTGACGGTTTCTTCAGCCATAGGTTACTCCCCTGTCGACAACAAATAGAGTGCGAACTTTGATCTACCGGTAAACGTCAATACAAGGATACTACCGATACGGGTGTCATTTTCTACCAATATATACGTGGTGGAGGGCAAAAAGGTTCCAGGGAAGCGTAAAAAGGGAGACGTTTACAATTTTGCGGAGGTTTAGACGTTTCAACTTTGTGCGAGGCGGAGCACCCCCTCTGGACGACTTCGTCGTCCATCTCCCCCACAGGGGGCGATATGGAGACCCGGCCACTCCTGACGCGCTGCCAGAAGTGACCGGACTCATACTTTACCAGTTCCGGATGGCCTGTGCCACTTCGCTGCGAGGGATGTTGCGCTGCTCGCTGTCTTTGCGAGTCTCGCCCAGCCTGCGGACGGTCACCTCACCCGAGGCGATCTCGTCCGGGCCGAGGACGATCACAAAGGGGATGCCCTTCGCCGAAGCATAACCGATCTGGTCGCCCAGGCGGTCGGCGTCATCGAAATAGAGGGCCGTCCTGACCCCCGTTTTGCGGAGTTCGGCGGCCAGCTTCATCGATTCGGGGAGGGTTTCGGCGCTGAAGGCGGTCACCAGCACTTCGGCGGTCGTCGAACGGATCTCGGCAGGGAACATGTTCAACTCGTCCATCGCGTCGATGATCCGCTCGATGCCCAGGCTGGTGCCGGTAGCCGGGTAGCTGGTTTCGGAGAACAGGCCGATCAGTTCGTCGTAGCGGCCCCCGCCGACAATCGAGGGCATCGCTTTAGGCTCGGTGATCGTCGTCTCGAAGATCGGGCCGGTGTAGTAGGCCAGTCCGCGCACCATCGCAAAGTTGAGGCGGGTGAACTCAGGCGGGACGCCCATCGCATCAAGCGCGGCGAAAAGCGCACGCAGTTCGCCGATCCCCTCGACCGCTTTGGGATAGTCGGTCATTTGAACGGAAAGATCGTCGAGAATGCCTTCGACCGGGCCGTCGATCAGGAGCAGCGCCATCAGCCGGTCGACGACATCGGTGGGGATGATCGTCGACTGCTTGCCGTAGTAATCGCGAAGCTGCGGAGCGAGCGCCTGGACAATATCGCGGGTGGCCGACTGCATCTCGTTGCCGGGGATATCCCGGTCGATGGCATCCTGAACCTGGGCTTGAAGAGGACCAAGCACTGCTTCGGCGAGTCCGGCGGGCAGGTTTTCCTGCTCGATGAGGTGGGCCTGCATCTCATTGAAGGGCAGTTTGCCCTGGATTCCCAGCCGCGCGGCACGCTGAAGCGGCTGCACCGGATCGTCGGGAACGCCGACCATCAGCAGTTCGCGACGAACCCCCTCCTCGCCGATCTTGTCTAGTTTGTCGATTGACCGGTACAGGCCGGGCAGCAGTTCATCGGGCACACCGGCAAACTGCCCGATGCCGTCGATCAGCTTGCGGTTGTTGATCGAAATGGTGAACCCGGTAAAGCCGAGGCGGGTCAGCACCTCGTAGATCACGGTCACGATCTCGGCATCGGCGAGGATGCTGTCGGTGCCGACGATATCGACATCGCACTGGAAAAATTCGCGGTAGCGGCCCTTCTGCGGGCGGTCGGCGCGCCAGACGGGGGCGATCTGGTAGCGCTTGAACGGGCGCGGCAGATCGGGGTACATGGCGACGACACGCGAGAGCGGCACCGACAGATCGTAGCGCAGGGCGAATTCGTCACCCAGTTCGCTGCCGTACCACGCTTTGTAGATCAACCGCTCGGCGTCGGGGCCGTATTTGCCCATCAACGTTTCGGTGAGTTCAACCGCCGACGTTTGCAGTGGCTCGAACCCGAATTCCTCGAAAACCTGCGTCACCAGGTCGAGGACATACTGGCGCTTCAACATTTGCTCGGGAAGAATATCGCGCATCCCTGCCGGGATGCGGGGGGGGACTATCTCAGGCATTGAACGCTTCCTTATATATAGTGTCTCAAGCGCCGCAAGGGTAAAACAGAATGCGTGGCGTGTCAATACCGGATCGGCAAGATGCCCCGGTTTTGCAGTTCCTCGCGTAACGCGTCGGCGGTGGTGAAGACAATCGAGGGGATGCCGAGCTTCCCGGCGGCGTCGGTGTTGCGCTGGAGATCGTCGACAAAGAGCGCCTGCCCCGGCTGGATGTTCAAGCGGTCAAGTGCGATGTGGTAAACTTCCGGCTCCGGCTTGGCGAAGCCGACTTCGGCGGAACTGACGACCACTTCGAACAGGCTGCCAAAGCCGCGCCGCTCGGAAAGGTAATCGGCGAAGCCGATGCGCGAGGTGTTGCTCAAGACGGCCAGCCGGTACTTTGCGTGTAACTCCTGGAGCAGGGCTTTCATGCCGGACAGCAGCCCCCAGTAAGCGAATAAATCCGACTTGAACACGGCCCGATCCTCAGCCGTAGTGATTCCCAGCGCCGCCAGCCGCCCGGCCCAAAAATCGGCGTGTGACAGCCGCCCGCGTTTGGCGTCTTCCCAGCCCTGGCTGACGTAGACATGATTCCAGAGATCGATCCCCTGATCGAAACCGCAGCGGCGCGCCAGCCGGGTCAGATTGCCGTCGAAGGATTCTTCGTCGACCGGGCCGACCAGAACGCGCCCGTAATCGAAGATGATGGCTTCAGGTAACGGCATTGACCTTCTCGCCTATCCACGAATTTATCAGACTTTCCAGATCAAGGCCGGGAGCGAATTGCACGGCGCTGATTCCAAGCGATTGAGCGCTTTTGACGTTTTCGTCGAAATCGTCGACGAAGAAGGCATCTCTCGGCTCTACCGATAATTCGGCAAGGACGGCTTCGTATGCCGCCGGGTCGGGCTTCACGATCCCGATCTCCGCCGAAATCATCTGCGCATCGAACAACCCGCCAAGTCCTACCCCGGTTACGATCTCCGCAAGGTCGACGGTGTAGTTGCTCAACAGCCCGACGAGTAACCCCCGTTTTCTCATTTTACGGATCAGATCGACCAGTGATCGATCCAGGCGATCACCGCTGTAGAAGTCAACGCGGAGTCTGGATAGTTGATCGGGCGTCAGATTCAGTTCGCCGCCTACCCTATCCCAGTATGCATCGAGGGTGATCTTTCCCTGCTGCGCCAATCGCCAGGCGGCGCTTCCATGCACCACCAATTCGACCGATCCACGCGCCAGCCCCAGCTTATCATCCCAGGAAAAACGCGGCGTATAATCTTCGGTGCGCATGAGCACACCGCCCCAATCAAACACGACCGCCAGGCTTCGCATAGTCCTCCCCCTCGGCAATATACGAAACACGGGGTGGTTTCGTGTATTGCCGAGGCCCTTTCGCGTACTCATTTTTCCTACATCGCTCACCATACCCCACGATTCATCCTCCCCGGCAGCCTCAACCGTATTTTACAGCCCCGGAGGGCCAGAATCCAGCCGAAAGCGGCCAATTCTGGCAAATTCCCCTTCTCGCAGCAGTAGAAGAAGACAACCGGATCGGCCTCCCGCCTGCCAGATTGACGGTCATTGTGAGAATCGGCACCAGTCGATATACTTCTGATACCAACCAACCGATCCCGGAAGCATATTGGAGATGACAGAATGAGTCGACAGCGGATCATCATCGTCGACGATCACGAGATAGTCAGACTTGGGCTGCGAACCCTTCTTGAACGCCATCCTGATTTTGAGGTTGTGGCCGAAGCCAGCAACGGGCGCGAAGCGCTGGAGAAAATCCCGGTCTTCAACCCCGACGTGGTCGTGCTCGATATCCGCCTGCCGGGGATGAGTGGTGTGGAGGTCTGCCAGACGATCACCGACAACTACCCCGATACCAAGGTGATCATTCTGACGAGCTACGCCGAAGACGAGATGCTCTTTGCCGCTATAAGAGCCGGGGCCGCGGGCTATGTTCTCAAGCAGATCGGCGGTGACGACCTGGTGAGCGCTATCGAGGCGGTGGGACGCGGTGAAGCCCTGCTCGACCCCAGCCTGACTCAGCGAGTCTTCGAAGAAGTTCGCAAAGCGCAGCGCGAAGAAGAAGCCTCGGCGTTCGCCGAACTGACCAACCAGGAAATGCAGGTCTTACAGCTTGTATCGGAAGGCAAGACCAACCGCGAGATCGCCGAAGCGCTGTATCTGGGTGAGGGAACCGTTCGCAATTACGTCAGCAACATTCTCGGCAAGCTGGGCGTCGCAAACCGGGCGGAAGCCGCCGCCTACGCCGTCCAGCATAATCTCAGAGACTATCTATCTGCCTGACCCCGGAATATCACTGCTGTGTGCATTCAGCACATGGGCAAATCCGCCGTAGATACTCCCACGAGTAGAATCCCGAA
Organism: Anaerolineae bacterium; assembly: GCA_034430335.1. Classification (GTDB taxonomy): domain Bacteria; phylum Chloroflexota; class Anaerolineae; order Aggregatilineales; family UBA3940; genus JAFGOY01. Next base: position 23,334 of record DAOUES010000282.1, read on the forward strand.
TCGTGCCCGTCGCTCCATACGAATTGCAGCGCATAGTTACCGGCTAGCTGCATCTCCTCGACCTGATATGAGCGAACCGGCTGCAAACTCAGCAGATCGGGATCGTGATCAGGCCCCATGAACTCGTGACCTCCCCGGCAGGATGCGCACGGGCAGGCTTCGCGCAGTTCGTCGAGTGGATAGCGGCTGGTGTGCCCATCCTGCCAATCAATTTGCAGTTCGTGTTTTTCACGGTTCAGAACGATGTTGGCCGGACGAGGTTTTGAACGATTCTCCGCCATTACCATCACACCTCCTTTTTGCAAAACTCTTAAAATTTTATTATATATATCTTGGTTAAATCTTAAGCCCAGAGTTACACGGTCGGCTGTTTTTTTAATTTTGTATCTTGTGTAAGAAAAATATAGATGGTATGATGAGTGCGATCCTAGATTGCTCGTAAGAATACTGATCTGTATACAGTAGTATATGTTATGGTCCACAAGGAAGCATAAAAATGAGTCTCAAAGAGTTGGTTTATCCCTCAATCGAGACCCTGGCTGCTCACTATACCTCCAATAAATTACTCCTCATACACCCTAGCAGCCGATACCGGACCCTCCTCATTGCCGCACTGCTCGATTCGCCTCCCTGCCCTCTCTTTTACTACAGTCTGGGAGTGACGGATGTCAGTCTGGCACAACTGCTGACCGGCCTGGTCCACGATCTTGCCGATCAAAGCCCGACCTTTGGCCGAAGGCTCAATCAGGTGCGCAGTAACTATCCTGATGACTTCGACCGGCTTGCCACAGCACTGGCGGAGGACCTGGTGGAATTGAGTGAGGGCGATTATCTCCTCATTCTGGATGAATATGACCGGGCGGATAATATTCCAGAAATCCAAACGTTTGTTGAATACCTCCTTGACTATCTCCCTGATCACTGCCATCTCCTGATCAACAGTCGATCGCTGCCCCACCTCCCCTGGGTAGCCCTGGTAGCAAAGCACCAAGCCGTTGTGTTAAAAGACTCTCAGTTATTAACCAGCGGTTTTTATTCGGAAAGTTTATCGGAAAACCCTAATGTCGAGGTATTTGCCCTGGGGCCTGGTTATGTAATGGTTAATGGCCAGCATGTTACAACGTGGGAAGGTCACTTACCTCGTCTTCTCTTCTTCTTCTCGCTCGACCGGCCAATGGTAACCCGTGCGGATATTTGCCAAGCCTTCTGGCCTGACCTGCCCCTTGACCAGGCGGTGAACGTCTTTCATGTGACGAAGCGCCGTCTCCATAAGGCCCTGGGGTTCGATGTGCTAGTGCATAAGGGTGGGCACTATCGCGTCAATCCGGCGTTGAAGCTCCAATATGATGTGCTGGAGTTTGTCGGAAGTTTGGTCGAGGCACGCAGCGCTTCTGGCGAAGACGCGGCCCCCCACTGGCAGTATGCGATTGATCTGTACCGAGGTGACTATCTGCAAGGCCACGACGATCCCTGGATCGTCTCGCGGCGCGCCGATTTCCGTGAGGGGTATCTCGAAGCACTCACCGAGATGGGACATATCCGCGCCGAGCAGGGCCAATACGAGATTGCGCTTGGTTTGTTCTTACGAGCCGTCAGCGAAGCTGGCAACCGAGAGGATCTGCACCGCGAAGTGTTAAAACTATACGGCAGGCTTGGACGCCGGGGGGAAGCCGCCGAACACTACCAGAATCTCATGATAGAACTGGAAGAACGCTATAAGATTGCCCCGGCACCTGAAACGCAGGCAATCTACCAGGATATAATCAGCGATTCATAGCGTGTGTTAATTACGAGCAATCAAGCGCGCCCCAGCCGTATCGGGGCGCGTTTTCGTTTACCTAGTAGGTTGTTCTGTTGAACAGATACAGTCAATTGACGGTAAAATACAAATAGAATGTTAAGCGTATTCTAAAGGTTTGACAGGAAGATGGACACTGTTCAAAGCATAAACCTGATTACCACCAATCCCAAAGTTCGCAATGGCCGACCCTGCCTTGCCGGAACCGGATTGGAAGTGTCGGTTCTTGCAATTGCACGTATTATCCACAACCGGACGCCGGAGCAGATTGCCACCGACTACGACATATCGTTGGCGGAAGTTCATGCTGCTCTATCTTATTATTATGCCCACAAAGACGATATTGATGCCAGTATCCGCGAGCGTCGGGAGCTTGTCCAGGAACTCAAGGAGCAATTGATTGCCAGCGGCCATACGTCTCTTCTTGGACGAGAATCTTAGTCCCAAGATTGCTGTACAACTTCGCCAGCGTGGTGTAGATGCAATGTGTACGTGACCTTGACCTACCTGGGGGATGAAGATATGAATCATCTGTCCAGAGCCACCAGTGAAGGTCGGGTATTGGCCACATCTGATGCAGATTTTCTTCACATGGCGGCTGAAGGGATTGAGCATGCCGGAATTGTTTTTGGCAGCCTGGATGCTCATACCATTGGTGACTGGGTCAAAACGTTGGAGTTAATCTGTTTTGTGCTGGAGCCTGATGACATGTTAAATCATGTCGAGTTTATTTGAGATAGTATGAGATTGGTTTTCCAGAACCTCTTGATAAAGCTGTTCCACCCGCGCCCCGATCAGTTCCCAATTGTACTGCTGCGCATACTCAACCGCCGCCGCTGACATTTCCCGCCGGAGTGTCGTGTTTTCCAGCAGCAGCCGGATTTTCCCGGCGAGTTCCTCCGGGTGACTGGCCGGGACGTGGAACCCCGTAACGCCGTCCTGCACCAGATAGGCCAATCCGCCGACCTCCGACGCGACGACCGGCGTTCCGCAGGCCATCGCTTCCAGGGCGACCATACCAAACGATTCGTAGTGGGAGGGCATCATCACCATTTCGGCGGCGGCGTAATAGGTCGGTAGCGTCGCCTGGCATTTTGCGCCAAGAAACGAGATGCATTTGCTCAACTCGAGTTCGTCGGCCAGCGCCATCAACCGCGAGAGTTCGGTCCCTTCTTCTTCGGCATCGTCCAGCGCCCCGCCGATGATCGACAGCCGCAGGTGTCCGGCGCAGTCGGGGATTTCCTCTTTGAGGATCGCCAGCGAGCGCAGCAGCGTTTCGATTCCCTTCAACGGTTCGATCCGCCCGACAAATAACAGCATTTGTTCGTTGTCGGCCATACCCAGCACTTTACGCGCTTCGTGGCGCGGCATCGGGCGGAAATGGTGGACATTCACGCCGGGGGGGACAACCCGGATTTTGCGCATGTTTGCACCGTAGAGCCACATCAACTGGATGCGCTCGGCGGGCGTGGCAGCGATCAGCAGATCGGCCTGCTGCATGATTTGGGTCTCCACCTCGATTCGCAGAGGCGGCTCTTTTCCCTTGCCGTCCTGGGATATCCGGTTCTTCATCCTGCCCAGGGTATGGAACATTTGAATGACGGGAACCTGCCAGGCCGAAGCCAGCTTTGTCGCTGCGGCACCGGATAACCAGTAGTGGCTGTGGATCAGGTCATAGCGAAGCGCTTCTTTCTCGGCAAAGGCAAGCACCCGATCGGTAAATTCGGGCAGGTGGCGGTAAATCTCAGGGGGCGACAAATAAATCCCCTCGCCAGCCGGAATGTGGATTACCCGCGCCCGGTCTCCCAGGAGATTGTCGTCCAGATGCGGCGTGCAGGGGTCCTGTGCGCAGGTAAAGACATCGACGTCAATGCCGCGCCGACCCAGTTCAGCGCCCAACTCGCGGACGTAAACGTTCATCCCCCCGGTCTTTTTCCCGCCCAGGCCTGCCAACGGACAGGTGTGAACGCTCAACATGGCAACACGCAACGGTCGGTTGGACAAGGAAAAACCTCTCAGTGTCTACCGGTGAACAGAAATGCGATAGATCGAAGTGTCTCTGGCCCCCATCCGGTACTTGTACGTCTCGTCGCCGCGCAGAAAGTCGTACCGGGCCAGTCCTTTTTCGATGGCAGCTTCGATGCTGTAGGTCGAGAGGACAATGCCAGGGCTTAACCCGGCAAAGTCGGAGGGATTCAGGCCGGAGTTGTAGAGCATCATCCGATCCCGGTAGGCGAACTGCCACATCGCCGCTGCCTTCTGTCCCTCGACCGTGAGAAACAGCAGATCGAGCAGCCCCTGATCGAACAGCACCCGTCCCATCTCGTGAAAGAATTCCCGGTGGCCCGGTTCTTCCAGGAATGCCGCCTTTTCAGGCGTACTGAGTGCCATCAAATCGAGGAAATCGGCGATCTCCGCTTCGAGATCATGCCCCGGCCCGACGGTATACCAGGATATATCCTGGGCCTCGGCGCGGCGGCGCTTGCGGCGCAGTTCGTGACGCTGCTTTTTGTCGATAGTCCCCAGGTAGTCTTCGAAACTACCGGGGAGATCGATCACCGGGCAGACTTCCTGAACCTCCTCTGCGACAATCAATCCACGCGCCCCGGCGAGATCGGGAAACAGGGTCCTGGTCGGCGAGTCTTCCGGGACATTGCACAACTCGATACTATCCCAGGCAGGGGCATCGCCGGAGAGGAGAAAATCGAGCAGGGTGTCGAAAACGGGCACTTCGTCTCCCGGCGCGGCGACGATCTCCAGGTAATCGGTCACGTCCTCGCTGCCGACGATGTTGATCACCCGCTGGCCGTCCCGTTCGGCGATGAACCAGGAGCCGACGCCGCGCAGTGTACCGCCGTCATCGCGAACGGTGACAACCGATAGATCGCCTTCGTGAAGATACTTCCACCAGATGCGCTGCCAATCGGTGCGCATGAAGAAGCTCGTCGAGCGCGTTGGGGAAAGCAGATCGTTCCATTCACCGGCAAGCGTGGTAAAGATTTCGTCAGACGTGTGGTGTTCCGCGATCACAGGTTTTTTCCTTGCTGGGGGAAAAGAGAAGTCCGTGCCCAGATTCTACAGAGTCGCCGGATGGATTCGCAAACGGAAACGGATCAAAACGGCGGCGGGCTGTCGAAGAAGAGTGTCCACCAGATTTGTGGTGGGGTCAGTGAGATTTGCGGCTGAACAACGGGGACTTCCTCGACCGGGACGACTTCCTCGTCGTGCAGCGGGATCACCAGTTTTTCGCCGTCCTTGACCATCTTGCCTTCATCGTGCGCCCAGGCTTCGACATAGGCCTGACTCGCATAGTAGGCTTTGTCGGCTTCAAGCTGCTGCTGCTCGTCCAGGAGTGTCTCGATCTCGGCTTCGAGGCTGCGCTGTTCGGCGATCTTCTGCTGGCCCTCGACGATGCGCTGGGAAAAGTCGATGATCAAGCGCCCACCGACGACGACCAGAGCGATCAGGATGATCTGCCAGTTGGTCAGCCGCAGGCGTTGAAAGGGAGACTTTCGCGGTTCGGGCTGAGATTTGGGTGATGGTTGTGCGTCGACCACGCAAGCTATCCTAAGACAAAAGGCCGGGTTTGAACCCAGCCTGCTTCATTGCTATGCCGAAGGTGGGAGTTGAACCCACACGGGCGTAATGCCCACTACGCCCTGAACGTAGCGCGTCTGCCTATTCCGCCACTTCGGCTTCACAGTCGATATTGTACACGCAAGAGGGTGTTTGTCAAGGTTAAAAACCGATGGGCTATAATTCAATGGAAACGTCAGGGGGAAGACGATTGAAGAAAAAGCCGGGCGGCTGTCGATGGGCGGCCTTCATGCTGTCTGCTAAAGCATCGTGCAGGCGATATAATTGGCTATCATAACCGTTTTCACTTTCGCACTCGCTCGCTGTGTTTCGTTCCGATATGGACAACGCGCATGGAAAAACACGACTCGTGGTGGCAGTCACTTCGCAATAAATTAGGCCCCGGCAAAAC
>DAOUES010000283.1:0-38072 GCA_034430335.1 Anaerolineae bacterium
CCGGAGATCGAACTGGCCGACATCGCTTCCTACTTCGATACCATGCAGGAACTGGGCATCATCATCGACCGGGAAGCGCGGCGGGAAGAAATCCGCAAGCAGATCGATAGGCTGGCTGCGAAAGCTGGGGGCAGTATCAAAGAGGATTCTGACCTCCTGGACGAAGTCACCAACCTGGTCGAGCAGCCAACGGCGCTGCTCGGTGCCTTCGACGAAGCCGATCTCGAACTCCCGGAAGCAGTGCTCATTTCGGTGATGAAGAAGCACCAGCGCTATTTCGCCGTCGTCGATAAAGATGACCACCTGCTGCCGGTCTTCATCGCCGTTAGAAATGGCGATGACCAGCACCTGGACAAAGTAACGCACGGCAACGAACACGTCATCCGCGCCCGGTTCGCCGATGCGCGATTCTTCTATAACGACGACATCCAGCAGCCGCTGGAGAGCTATCTCCCGAAGTTGGAAACGCTTACGTTCCAGGAAGAACTTGGCTCGTACTATGACAAGGCCGCCCGGCTCGAAGGGCTGACCGCCCGGCTCGGCGGGGTGCTCGACATCGCCGACGACAGGGGCGACCTCGACCACGCCATCCGCGCCGCACGGCTGGCAAAAGCCGATCTCGTGACCAGCATGGTCGTCGAAATGACCTCGCTCCAGGGTGTGATGGGACGTATCTACGCGCTGCGTTCCGGCGAACCCGGAGACGTGGCCGACGCAATCGGGGAACATTACCATCCCCGCTTTGCCGGTGACAGCCTGCCCGGATCACCTGCCGGGATCGCCATCGCCCTGGCCGACCGGCTCGACAGCCTGGTCGGGTTGTTCGCAGTCGGTTTGCAGCCAACCGGCTCGACCGACCCGTATGGGCTGCGCCGCGCCGCGCTGGGGATCGTCCAGATTCTGATGGGCCACCGGATCGATCTCGACCTCCGTCAGGCCATTGATTGGGCGGCGATGGGATATACCCGCGAACTGGGCGAAAAGTTCGTCTCCGATGAGGTGAAAGAAACCGTCCTTGATTTCGTCGTCGGGCGGATGCGCGTCGTGCTGCGCGAGACATACCCGCACGATATCGTCGAGGCAGTGCTGGCGGAACGCGGTCACAACCCAAACCGCGCCCAGATCGCGGCGGCGCAGCTTGCCGAATGGACAACCCGCGACAACTGGGAGTCGATCCTCGATGCCTACGCCCGCTGCGTCCGAATCACGCGCAGCCAGGAGAAGCGCTTTAAACTCAAGACTCGCTCGCTGGCCGAACCGGTCGAGAAAGACCTGTACGAGGCGTACAAACGGGCAGCAGATCAAATCGGCGATGAGGCGGAGGTCGATACGTTTATGGAGGCATTCGAGCCGCTGGTCGCCCCGATCTCGGCGTTCTTCGCCCCGGCTGAAGAAGGCGGTGTGCTGGTCATGCATGAGGACAATGCGGTCCGGGAGAACCGGCTGGCGCTGCTGCAAAACATCGCCGCGCTCGCCGACGGCGTGGCCGATTTCTCACAGATGGAAGGCTTTTAGATTCATACCTTGCAATAAAAAAGCCCCGTATCGCTGCCAGCGGAACGGGGCTTTTCGATTCTATTCGATCAGTCGGTCAGTTGGAGGGTCGCCCAGGTGGTCGGATCGTTGACTTTCAGGTTGGTACAGTGGCTCACCATCGAATCCTGGCTGGCCGTGCCTGCCTGATCGTCGTCGCTGAGTGCGAGGCAGAACCCGTAGTTCTTCCCGCTCCGGGGCGTCATGTCCAGGTCGTTCCAGGCGATGGCCGCCTCAAGGAGATAGCCGCCGCCGTTCGAAGGGCTGGCCGACAGCGCCACCGAGTCGAGGTCACGCAGGGTGGGGAAATAGCGCACCGCCGCCGGGGGGTTGTCTTCGAAGTCGCCGGGTGACAGGCCGATCTGGATATCGTCGTCGTTCCAGTTCGCGTCGAGGAAATCGCCGGGCAGGTCGCGGTCGAATAACAACTCGACCTCGTCGCCCTTCCAGGCGGTTGCCCCGCTCCCGGTCTGGACGTGAACATCATCGACCACATCGATGACGAGGTAGAAATTCTCGTCGTCCCAGCAGGCCCAGGCGTACCCGCTCAGGTCGTCCTCTCCCGACCACGCCCCCGCGCCGTAGGTCGGCTGGTTGATGGCAAAGCGGGGCACGCCTTCCAATGCTTCCCAGTCCTGGTTGTCGCCGTCGACGGTGATGTCGTCCGAGCAGCGCGGGAAAGTCAGATTGGTGCCGTTGCCCATTCGTGCAACCTGCGGAGTCTCGGTGGGCGCATCAGGTTCGGACGTCGCGCTGGCGGATTGTTCTTCCATCGCAGTGGGCAGCCCCGCTGCCTCGGCGTGGGCGGTGATCGTCGCGTACACCGATTGGACGGTTGCCGGTGTATCCGGCTGGTCGGCGAAACCGGTGTTGCAGGCCAGCGCCGCCAGCAGGATGGCACCGGCGGCAAACAATATGAACCGTGCATTTCTCATCGACAGGTTCATCGATCATCCTCCACAGGCAGTATGCCGGAGCGCGATCTTATTCTTCCCGCAGCATATCGCGCAGGACGGTATGCAGAATACCACCGTTGCGATAGTAGCGCACCTCGACCGGCGAATCGACGCGGCAGATCATCGAAAAGACGGTTTCGCCACCGTCGGCGCGGCGGGCACGCATGGTGACCTCCTGGCGCGGCTGGAGATCGTCATCCAGCCCTTCGATGTCGTAGGTTTCGAAACCGGTCAGGCCAAGCGATCCGGCGTTTTCGCCGGGTTTGAACTGCAAGGGGAGGACGCCCATCCCGATCAGGTTGCTGCGGTGGATGCGCTCGTAGCTGGCGGCCAGCACCGCCTTGATTCCCAGCAGGTAAGTGGCCTTTGCCGCCCAGTCGCGGGAACTGCCCGTGCCGTATTCCGCCCCGGCAATCACGACGAGAGGTGTTCCCTCGTCGATATAACGCATCGCTGCATGGTAGATGCTCATCTCTTCGCCGTCTTCACGGCTGGCGCTGCCTTCCGGCAGGTAGACGGTCACGCCGCCTTCGGTGCCGGGCACCAGTTGATTGCGCAGCCGGATATTGCTGAACCCGCCGCGCATCATCACCTCGTGATTGCCTCTGCGGGCACCGAAGGTGTTGAAGTCGCGCGGGCTGATTCCCAGTTCGATCAGGTGTTCACCCGCCGGGCCGTCGGCGGGGATGGGGCCAGCCGGGGAGATATGGTCGGTGGTCACCGAATCGCCCAGCAGGGCCAGTGCCCGCGCCCCTTCAATGGGGCTGATCGGCGGTTCTTCGGCGGTGATGTCGATGAAGAAGGGCGGCTCGTAGATATAGGTCGATTCGGGCCATGTATAGATGTCGCCTTCCGGCACCGGAATCTCGTTCCACATCTCGTTCCCGTCGAAGACGTTGGCGTATTCCTCTTCGAACAATTCCGGTTTGATCGCCGCCTGGATCGTCTCGCGGATTTCGGCCTGGGTCGGCCAGATGTCACGCAGGTAGACCGGCTGGCCGTCGGGATCGTACCCCAGCGGCTCGGTTTCGAAGTCGATATCGACCGTCCCGGCCAGCGCGTAGGCGATCACCAGCGGGGGCGAAGCCAGATAGTTGAGCCGGGTAAGCGGGTTGACCCGCCCCTCGAAGTTGCGGTTGCCGCTCAATACGGCGGCGACTACCAGATCGTTTTCCTGGATCGCCCCGGCAACCGCCTGATCGAGCGGGCCGCTGTTGCCGATGCAGGTCGTGCAGCCGTAGCCGACTACGTGATAGCGAAGCTGCTCAAGGTAGGGCAGCAGCCCGGCGTCTTTCAGGTAGCGCGAGACGACCTTCGATCCGGGGGCAAGGCTGGGTTTGACGTGCGGCGGCAGGCTCAGACCCTTCTCGACCGCTTTCTTGGCGAGCAGCCCGGCCCCGACCATCACCGAGGGATTCGACGTGTTGGTACAGCTTGTGATCGCAGCGATGACGACCGCCCCATCGCTGATTTCTGCCTGTTCATCTTTGATGGAAATGGAGACTTTGCGCGGCTGGCTGCCGTTGCCGGTCGCCGCCGACAGTGATGCGCGGAATGACTCTTTGACGCCGGTCAGCGGGATGCGCTCGTTGGGGCGCTTCGGCCCGGCGATGCTCGGCTCGACCGTGCTGAGGTCAAGCTCGATGGTGTCTTCATAGGCCGGGTCAGGTGAATCGCCAGTGCGGAAGAGCTGTTGTTCTTTAGTGTACCGCTCAACCAGATCGGCCAGTGCGCCGCCGCGATTGGTTCCCCGGAGGTAATTCAACGTTTCGTCATCCACCGGGAAGAAGCCCATCGTCGCCCCGTAGTCGGGGGCCATGTTTGCGAGAGTCGCCCGGTCGGCGAGGCTCAACTGGCTGATTCCGGGGCCGTAATATTCGACGAAGCGGCCCACGACGCCCTTCTTGCGCAGCATCTCGGTGACGGTCAGGACGAGATCGGTGGCGGTCGTCCCTTCTGGGAGCGTACCGATCATTTTGAACCCGACCACTTCGGGCATCAACATATAGATCGGCTGGCCGAGCATCGCTGCCTCGGCTTCGATGCCGCCTACCCCCCAACCCAGAACACCAAGCGCATTGACCATCGTGGTGTGCGAATCTGTGCCGACCAGCGTGTCGGGGAAGGTGACCGTTTCGCCGTTGACCTCGCGGGTTAGGACGCCTTTGGCGAGAAACTCGAGGTTAACCTGGTGGATGATCCCGGTTGCGGGTGGAACGACCCGGAAATTATCGAAGGCTTCCTTGCCCCAGCGCAGGAATTCGTAGCGCTCGTGGTTGCGTTCAAATTCCCGTTCGGCGTTGAATGCCAGCGCTAAAGCCGATCCAAATCGGTCAACCTGCACCGAGTGGTCGATCACCAGGTCGGCGGGGACGACCGGGTTGATCCGGGAGGGATCACCGCCGAGGCGGGCCATCGCCGAGCGCAGCGCAGCCAGGTCGACCACGCTGGGCACGCCGGTGAAATCCTGCAAAACGACCCGCGCCGGGCGATAGGATATCTCCTGCTCGCCGGGGTCTTTCCAGGCGGCAAGGTTGGCGACATCGTCCCTAGTGATCGAAAAGCCATCGAGTTGGCGAAGGGCGGCTTCGAGCAAAATGCGGATCGCGTAAGGCAGCCGGGAGAGGCCCCCAAGCCCCTGCGCCTCGATCCGGTCCAGCCGGTAGATCACAACCGGGCCGTTTGCTGTCTGTAATGTGTCACGTGCGCCAAAGGGATCGTTTAAGTTGTGTAGATTGCTCATCTTTCCTCACGATGACTGTCGGGCATCACCCTCATTAGCATGGGGCATGGTTTTCAGAATCAGGTACTGATGATACTATAAGTGTGGTGTGCTTTTGGATATTTTCCCCCTCAACCGGTGAGTATAGCAAGACTCGACCAATTGGTGTAATGGAGCCTCTCATTGAACTGGATCGATCCGCCGCAAGTCAGCGTTGACAACGCATTCCAGAAAGCCGTCGGGGGGCACCCGCTGGCTGCCGAAATCCTCATACGGCGCGGCATCGATCAGCCCGACGAGGCGCGGGCCTTCCTCGACCCGGCCTGTTATTCGCCTTCTCCGCCTACCGCCCTCCCCGATCTGGCATTCGCTGCCGACCGGCTCTTCGAGAGCATCCAACACGGCGAGCATATTCTCGTCTGGGGCGATTTCGATGTCGATGGGCAGACCTCGACCGCGCTGCTGGTCGACGGCCTGCGGAAGCTGGGAGCGAACGTATCCTATCACGTTCCGCATCGCATGAAGCACGGTCACGGCATTGCCATTGATGTGCTGGAAGGCTATCTCAAGCAGGATATCGACCTCATCCTGACCTGCGATACCGGGGTATCCGAACACGAGGCGGTCGAAAAAGTGATCGAGGCCGGGCGGACGATTCTGATCACCGATCACCACGCGCTGCCCAAATCCCTGCCCGCTGCCCCGGCGGTGGTCAACCCGCAGCGCCTCCCCGCCGATCATCCCCTGCGTGACCTGCCCGGCGTGGGCGTCGCCTACAAGCTGATCGAGCAGGTCTATGCCATCACCGGGCGCGCAGGCGACGAGCAGCAGTTCCTCGACCTCGCTGCGTTAGGCATTGTCGCCGACGTTGCCAACCAGCGCGGCGATACCCGCTACCTGTTGCAGCTTGGGATCGATGCGCTACGCTACCCGAAACGTACCGGCCTTCAGGCGCTGATGCAGGCCGCGCAGGTCGATCCCTCCAACCTGTCGTCGGATACTATCGGCTTCCAGATTGGGCCGCGCCTGAACGCCCTGGGCCGGTTGGACGACGCTTCGCTGGCGGTCGAACTGCTGACGACCGATGATATGACGTTGGCGCGGCAGGTCGCCGCACAGCTTGAACTGCTCAACAACCGCCGCAAGCAGATCGAGGATCAGATTTACGCGGCGGCCCAGGATCAGATCGCGAATGACCCATCACTGCTTGATTTCGCCGCTCTGGTGCTGGCCGGTGATCACTGGCATCCGGGCGTGATTGGGATTGTCGCCTCGCGGTTAGCGGATAAATACGAACGACCGGTGCTGCTGCTGTCCTCCCCGCCGGGCGATCCCATCGCACGGGGATCGGCGCGGTCGGTGCCGGGGGTGAATATCGGCGCGTGCATCGCGGCCAACGAAGACCTGCTCAAAGGACACGGTGGACATCCGGGAGCGGCGGGCTGTTCCCTCGACGCCGACCTGATCCCCCAGTTCCGGCGGCGGCTTTCGAACACCGTCCGGGAAACCTGGGATCACGATGTCGTGCAGGGAATCGCGGTCGATGCCTGCCTGCCGCTGTCCGAAGTCGATATGGAACTGGCCGATGAATTGAACCGGCTGGCTCCATTCGGGGAAGGCAACCCGGCAATCCATCTGCGAACCGATGCGCTTCACGTCGTCTCAACTCGCGATTTCGGAATTGGTAAAAAACATCGCTTCATTACGGTCGAAGACGAGCAGGGGAACCAGGTCGATGTCACCTGGTGGCGGGGTGCGGAATACCCCAAACCCGCCGGGGTGATCGACCTGGTCTATATCCCCCGGATCAACGATTACCGGGGGCGGCGATCCTTGCAGCTTGAATGGGTCGATGCCCGTCCGACGCCGGGCGTAGAAGTTGATGTCGATCTGCATTACGAGGTTGCCGATCTGCGTGCGGGATTCGACCCGGCGGCGCTGCCCGAATCGGGCGACTGGCTTGCCTGGGTGGAGGGCGGCGAAAGCGCCGAACTGCCGTTTGTCAGCGAACGGATCATCACCCGGCACGAACCTACGCCCTGCCAGCACCTCGTCATCTGGACGACGCCTCCCGGCCCGCAGGAACTTGACCAGATGCTTGAATCGACCGGCGCACGACGCATCACGGTTGTTTCCCATCTTCCGGCCAATGGAAAAGCCGACAGTTTCATCAAACGGCTGGCCGGGCTGGTCAAATACGCGGTCAAAACATACGGCGGGCAGACTTCCATCGCCCAGCTTGCCAGCCTGACCGCCCACCGCGAATCGGCGGTGCGGCTGGGCCTCGACTGGATGGCGGCCAGGGGCCAGATTTCACTGGAATGGGGCGATGGCGGGCAGATTACCGTCACAAAGAAGGGTACGGCCAGTAAAGAGGATCAAGAGTCACTCTATCTTTCACTTCAAGCATTGCTGTCAGAGACGGCGGCTTTTCGCGCGTACTTCCAGGCAGCCGATCTGAATACATTCTTCGAGTTGTGAGTTCAGTTTGTGTATAAATATCTTCAGGAGTGGTCAGGATGGATATAGGAATCCCAATCGAAATACGACCTAATGAATACCGGGTCGGGCTGACTCCGCAGGGGATCAACCTGCTCAACAAAGACGGCCACCGCTGCTATATCCAGAGCGGGGCGGGAAAGGGCGCGGGCTTCGACGATGCCGACTATGTCCAGGCCGGTGGGCGGATCGTCTATACGGCGGAGGAGGTCTATTCGCGTTCCGATCTGGTCTTGAAGGTCGGTGGCGTGCGCCGCGCCGAACTCGATTTGCTGCGTGACGAGCAGACGATCTGCGCTTTCTGGCACCTCGCCGCCCGCCCGAATGAAATCACGCAGGCGCTGCTTGAGCATAACATCACGGCAGTTGCCTATGAGACGATCCAGTGTGACAACGGGTTCCTGCCGGTGCTGCGCCCGCCGAGCCAGATCGCCGGGCGGATGATCCCACAGGTCGCTGCGCGCTGGCTTCAGAACGACGGCGGGGGCAAGGGTATCCTGATCAGCGGGCTGCCGGGCATCCCCCCGATTGACGTTTGCATCATCGGGGCGGGGGAAGTCGGCTTCAACGCGGCCAGGACCTTCGTCGCGCTGGGGGCGCAGGTTATCGTCCTCGACAAAGACCTGAACCGTTTGCAGGAAGTCGATCAACTGTTGAATGGCCGGGTGGTGACGCTGGTCGCCTACGATTTCAATATTGCGCGGACCGTTGCTTTTGCCGATGTGCTGGTCACCGCTGCCAATGAACCGGGGGCCAGAGCGCCTGTTTTGATTACACGTGAAATGCTCAAGACGATGCGCCCGCGCAGCCTGATCATGGATATCTCCATCGATCAGGGAGGATGCCTGGAAACGAGCCGACCAACCACCCACGACAGCCCGGTTTACACCGAGGAGGGCATACTCCATTACTGTGTTCCAAATATGACCAGCGTCGTCGCCCGGACGACCACCCATGCCTACCTGAATGCCGCCTGGCCGTTCATACAGCAGCTTGCCAACCGGGGAACCCAGGCTGCGATAGATGCCGATACGGCGCTACAGCGCGGTATTCTTGTCCACAGGGGAGAGATCGTCAACCAGAACCTCGCAATGGTCCTAAAGGAGTCCTGACATGGCACGTTGGGCACAAATCTACCAGGAACACCGCTGTACAGCCGACGAAGCTGTCCGATCCATCAAGTCGGGCGACCGGGTTTTCCTGACGGGCAACTGTTCGGTGCCGCAGGTTGTCCTGAAAGCCCTTGTCTCCTATGCAAAGAATTTGCACGATGTCGAAATCGCGCAGGTGCTGACCGTCGGCGATGCCGATTACGTCAAGCCGGAGATGGCCGGGCATATCCGCGTCAATACGATGTTCATCAGTTCGGATATTCGCTCGGCAGTTCAGGAAGGGCGGGCCGATTTCACGCCCGTATTCCTTTCCGAAATACCCCGCCTGTGGCGAACCGAACTGCCGGTCGATGTGGCCTTGATCCACGTTTCCCCCCCCGACGAACATGGATTCTGTTCCTACGGCGTTGAAGTCGGCGTGACCAAGACGGCAGCCGAAGTCGCCGACGTGGTGATCGCTGAAGTGAACCCGCGTATGCCGCGCACGTTGGGCGACAGCTTCATCCACGTCAGCAAAATCAAGCATATCGTCGAGGTCGATTACCCGCTGCCCGAATTCATCATGGGCGAACCCTCGCCGATCCAGCAGGCGATAGGGCAGCATATCGCCGATCTGATCGAAGATGGCAGCACCATCCAAACCGGGATCGGCGGCATCCCAGACGCAGTCTTGCAGTATCTCCAGGACAAGCGTGACCTGGGCATACACACCGAATTGTTCTCAGATGGCATCATCGACCTGGTCGACCGGGGGATCATTACCAACGAGGCCAAGTCGATCCACCCCGGCAAGATCATCGCCGGGTTCATGCTGGGCACGCAGCGGCTCTATGACTTCGTCGACGACAACCCGATCGTCGAGCTTCACCCGACCGAATATGTCAACGATCCATTCCTGATCGCCCAGAACGACCGGATGGTCTCGGTCAACTCGGCGATTGAGGTCGACCTTACCGGCCAGGTCTGCGCCGACAGTATGGGGCATAAACTATTCAGCGGCGTGGGCGGGCAGGTCGATTTCGTGCGCGGGGCGGCCCGTTCGAAAGGCGGCAAGCCGATCATTGCACTTCCGGCGACGACCAAGAACGATACGATCAGCCGGATCACGTGGCAGCTTAATCCAGGAGCCGGGGTCGTTACCACACGCAATGATATCCACTATATCGTGACGGAATTTGGCGTCGCCAAACTATACGGCAGGTCGATCCGCGAGCGCGCGCAGGCGTTGATCGCCATTGCCCATCCCAATTTCCGCGAAGAACTCGAAGCCAAAGCGCACGAAATGCGCTATCTGCCTTCGCTTTTCCGAGGAGCCGACTGAACAGATATGCGTAACTTTATCCGCCATGAAGTGTAGATTCTATATAGAGGCAACTAACCACCAGGCAAAGATTGATGACGTCTTCTGTCGCACCCCCACTTGTTGTTGAAAACCTATCGTGCCGCTACCTCACCCGTGACGAATACGCCCTGCGTGATGTCTCGTTTCAAGTCGAACAGGGGCAGATCATTCTGATCTCCGGGACCAGCGGCTGCGGGAAAACGACCCTGCTTCGCTGCATCAATGGGTTGATCCCACGCAGCTATCGAGCAGAAGTTACCGGGACCATTCTCATCAACGGGAAAGATTACAGCGACAAACCACTCTCCACGATCTCGCAGGCAGTGGGAACTGTGCTTCAAGACCCCGAACGGCAGATCATCGGTGCGAAGGTTCTCACCGAAGTCGCCTTTGGGTTGGAGAACCTCGGACTGCCCAGGGACGAGATCATCAGGCGGGTGGACGAAACGCTCGACTACCTGGGGATTCTCCACCTGAAGGACCGGGAAACCTTTTCCCTTTCCGGCGGAGAAAAGCAAAAACTGGCCCTGGCGGGAGTGCTGGCGATGCGCCCGGACATTCTCGCCCTCGACGAGCCGCTGGCAAACCTCGACCCGGCCAGCGCGCAGGAAGCGCTCAAGTTGATCCGGTGGCTGGCGGATGAAGGCAAAACCATCCTGATCATCGAGCACCGCGTTGAAGATGTCCTTGCCGTCAGGCCCGATCTCTCGATTCACATGGAAGACCAGTCGGTCAGTTTTGTCGGCTCGACCGAGGAACTGGTTCAGACCGTCGATTACGAGTTGGTCAAACTTCCCGCACCGGTCGTCATTGAACGGGTGAAAAAAGACAAATCGCAGGCACCCCGGATAACACCCATCCCGGAAGCAAAAGGCGAATCCCCGGCCTTGATCGAGTTCGAGGATGTCTCATTCCGGTATGGCGACGGCCCGCTGGTGATCAAAGATGTCAATCTCGCCATCCGCGAGGGGGATATCATTGCCGTGCTTGGGCCGAACGGAGCCGGGAAGACGACGCTGGTCAAACATGCCATTGGGCTTCTCAAGCCGACTGCTGGCCATGTGCGTTTACGGGGCACCGACAGCCGGGAGATGACCGCCGCGCAGATGGCGCGTGTGGTTGGCTATGTCTTCCAGAATCCACGCCATATGCTGTTTGCGTCGACGGTTCGTGAAGAACTGGCTTTCGGGCCTAAGAATATCGGGCAGACGCTTGAAGAAATCGAAGTGAATACCGAACAGGCGCTCGATGTCGTTCACCTGATCGAAGAAGCCGGTCGCCCGCCGCTGGCCCTGAGCTTCGGCCAGCAGAAGCGGATCAGCATTGCCGCGATCCTCTCGATGCGGAGTTCGATTCTCGTGATGGACGAGCCAACTGCCGGGCAGGACTATGCCAACTACATGAGTTTTATGGATTCGGTCGCCGGGATCAGGGCCGACGACAGCCGGGCTTATGGGTTCTCGGCTATCGTGTTCATCACCCACGATATCGACCTGGCCGTCTGTTATGCCAACCGGGTGCTACTGATCGGTGATGGCCGCCTGGTAGCCGATGGCCGCCCCACTGAAGTGCTGGCCGACTTCGACCAACTGCTGCAACATCGTGTTATTCCATCTTCGCTCCTCAAAGCCAACCTGGAATACCTGCCTCAAACCGGGCGCTTTCTGCGAGCCGACGCGCTGTCTCATGCGCTGAGTGATTGATCGCGTAATAGGTAGAGGTTGAGTACCGGAAGTTTTTTCTCGATGAGGGTTTTTCGCGGGCGGCGCTGCTGTTCGCGTTAGCCGTAGCCGTTAATCCGGAGTATTTAATTCACATCATAAGGAGCGTGATATGAGCAACAAGTATGTCAAAGGGTTGGTGTTTGTCGTCGCTGGCATCGTCATCCTGGTTGCGCTGCTGTATCTCGGCGATGTCATCGCCAGTGCAACCAGCGGCGGCGAATCCTACGGCGTCTCCGCCCAATCCCCGTTCGGCGGCGGCAATCTCCTCCAGGGATGGGCAACATGGGTCATCATCGGGGGCATTGTCCTGTACCTGATCTATGTTCTGTTTGCCGACGCCGAGATGTTCAAGATCGGCACACGTGAAGTCGTCATGATGGCAATCGGCGCGGCGCTGTACGGCGTTCTCTCCTGGCTGTTCAACATCGTTCCCGTTCCGTCGGTCAGTCTGGTCGCCCTGCGCCCGGTGGTCGTCATCCCGATCTTCTTTGGCTTTGCCTTCGGCCCGGCGGTTGGCTTCTTCGTCGGCGCATTCGGCAATGTCCTCGGCGATGCGCTTACCGGCTGGGGCGTGTTCCCGATCTGGGACGTCGCCAACGGCCTGATGGGGTTGATCCCCGGCCTGGCCGGAATGTATCTGGGCAAGGGTGTGCGCGGCAAGGTGCAAATCCTGCTCTGGGTTTGCGCCGGTATCCTGGCCGTGGCCGTCATCCTGCCCCTGGTATCACCGAATATCATCGACCCCTGGTCAGGTGAAACGGCCAACTTCGGTGCCTGGTGGTACGTGATGCTGGTGGTTCTGATCGTGATGCTGGGTATGAGCCTTGCGCCGAAATACTGGCCCTACCTGCTAATCCTCCTTACACTGGCCTTCATCGCCTTCGGCATAGTTGATCTACTTGACAGTGAACCTGGTGCAGGCTTTGTACTTCTCTGGGCGATTGCGATCCTGTGCGCGGTTGGCGCATGGTATGTCAATAAACAAGCCGCCGCGATTACCGCCTGGCTCAGTGATGAGGATACCCGTGCCCTTGTGGTCTGGGGAACGTTGGGCGTTATCGTCGGGATCGGCTTTGCTGCCATTGCCGATATCTTCTTCAACGGCTATAACTTCACCACGGCGATCATCGGCGAGTTCATCCCCGCCGCTGGCCCGAACATCCTGTTCGCCGCCATCCTGACTCCGCTCCTCTACGCCGCCTGGAAGCAGGCCCGTGTAGGAGCCGGACGCTAGTCAAGAGTTTGAACGAGAGGGTGGGGACTGTTCCCCACCCTCTAACCAAGGACTTTCACCATGCTTGTCAACTGGGCCTATACCGACCGAGGCACGCTGTACCACCGGCTCGATCCGCGTGCGCGCATCCTCTTTATGGTTTGCGCATTGATCGCGGTGGGGTTCGTCCCTGGCCGGGGTGCCGGTATGTGGGATTTGCGCCTGGTAGCCGGTTTCTTGTTTATCGCCTTTCTGCAGATCATCATTTCCCGCATTACCTGGAAGCAGATGCGGCGCTTCTGGATCGTCATCACCGTGATCGCCGTCATGCTTTCGATGGTCACCCTGCTGACCGGGCGTGGCTCGGTCGGCGTCTACTCGGCTGCCGACGAGCATATCATCTGGTCTCCGGCGATCAATTTCCTGGGACTCTCACTCCATCCCCACCTCAGCGCCGAACGCCTGGCCTACCTGGTGACGCAGATCATGCGGATGATGACTTTCGCAGCGCTGGCCGTCGTGATCCCCTTTACGTTCGACCCCTACATGTACGGCATCACATTCAGAAAGCTGGGATTTGGCGACAAAATTGCCTATGCGATGGATATGGCTTTCCGGTTCATCCCGACCCTGGGGCGCGACATGCAAACCATCATGGATGCGCAGCGGGCACGCGGCTTCGAACTCGAATCGCGCGAGGGAATGAATCTCTTCCAGCGTATCCGTAATTTTGCTCCCCTCCTGATCCCGCTGACGATTGGCTCGGTGGTCAGCGGCGAGGAGATCAGCGACGCGATGGATTTGCGCGGATTCGGCATCGGGCCGCGCACCTGGCTGCCGCAGCTCAAGTACAATCTCGTGGATTGGGTGTATCTTGCTTTTGGGCTGCTGCTCCTGGCCGGGGCTATCGTCGCAAAACGGGCAGGTTTCGGCGGGTTATGGGTGCCACCCTGGTTATACTGATACAATAGGCTGAGACGATAGTTGGTAAGACGGAATTTAAAGGAATAAGCAATGCGGCACATTACTCTGCTAACGGATTTTGGTACGCGGGAAGGCGGCGATGCCGTGATGAAAGGGGTGATCTGGCGAATCGTTCCCGGCAACCCCATTGCCGATCTTTCTCACCAGGTCGCGCCCCAGAATATCCACGAGGCGGCCCTGGTCCTCGAACGTATTGCCCCCTATTTCCCCGACGAGACGGTGCATGTCGTCGTGATCGATCCGGGGGTTGGCACCAAGCGGCGGGCCATCGCCGCGCGCTTCGGCAATCAATTTTTTGTCGGGCCGGACAACGGGGTATGCACCCCCCTGCTCGAACGGGCAGAACGGTCAGGTGCGCCAATCGAGATTGTCGCTCTTGACAACCCTGAATACTGGAACGAGGAAGTCAACCCGGTTTTCCACGGGCGCGACATCTTTGCGCCGTGCGGGGGCCATGTCGCCAAAGGGGTCCCGATCGGCAGAATGGGGACACCGATTACGGATATCATCCGGCTCAAACCGCAGGAGCCAGCAATTGTCGATGGAGTGGTTCAGGGTGAGGTCAGCCACATCGACTATTTTGGCAATATCATCACCAATATCAAGCACGAGGTGATCAAACCCCTCAGGCCGGTTGTCGTGCGTGTCGGGGGCGTCGAACTCCACGATCTGGTGACCACCTTTGGAGATCGCCCGGTCGGGGATTTGATCGCCCTGCTCAGTCCAACCTATTATGTGATGGTATCGGTGGTCAACGGAAACGCGGCCAAGCGCCTGTCGGCCAGCGTCGGGGACAAGGTAGAGATCGTGCCACAAACCAGGTAGCGGCACCGTTCTCTTTCGCCGCAATTTAGTTTCGCAGCATGCGCCAATACCGGGCATGCTGTTTTATTGATAGTCGGCTACAATCACGCCTGTTCCAACATGCGCATGGTAAATCGGCACGGGGGACAGCTCTCCATGAGTTCACAGCAGCAGAGTTCGATTAAGCGATATCTTCAACAAGCGACCGGGATTCAACTTGCGATGAGTGTACTGACCGGCACGGCCTTTGTCCGGCTCTGGTGGGATTTTGGGCCGCTGCCGATCCTTGCGCTGCTGATGTTTATCGTTGGGGCAGCGATCGGTTATTTCTGGAAAGCCCCGCGCTGGACGGCTTGCGGGCTGATCATCTACTGTGCCAGCCCGGTCGCCCTGCCGCGTCTGGCGGTGGCGGCGGTGGGAGTGACCGCCGCCGGTTGGCTGACCACCCTGCGTCCTGATCGGCTCCCTCGCTGGCTGCTGCACCTGGTTCCCGGCATTATCGCGTTGATCGTCTACATCCTGACCCTGTCGCCGGGCGTGCTCCCGTCGGACGGCGGCGAGTTCCAGACGGTGGCGGCGACCTGGGGCGTGGCCCATCCGCCCGGCTATCCGCTTTACACCATTCTTGCCGGGCTGTTCTCCCGGCTGATCCCCATCGGGACGTTTGCGTGGCGGGTCAACCTGTTCTCGGCGCTGGTCGGTGCGACTGCCGTATCGCTTGTCTCTCACATGGTAGATCGTGAAACCGGGAAAGTGTGGGCCGGGTGGCTTTCCGGCCTGCTGCTGATGGTTTCCGGCAGCTTCTGGATGACGGCTACACAGGCCGCCGTCCGGCCTTTCACCGTGCTTTGTGCTGCGCTGATGCTCGACGCCGCGCTGGAGTATCGCCGCCAGGTGAAGCTGGATCAGCCGGTGAAATGGACGCTGTTCCGGTTCGGGCTGGCCGCCGGGTTCAGCGTCACCCATCACGGGTCGCTGTTATTCATCGGCTCGGTGTTCGCGCTGGCAGTCGCCGCCGCCGATTTGAAGTCGTGGCGCAAATGGCCGGTAGCAATCAGCGCAGCGCTGATCGGCAGCCTGCCCTGGCTCTATATCCTGCTCAGGCAGCCCGATATACTCGCCTCAGCCGCACCCTGGAACGCTTTCTGGGATTACGTTCTGGCGAAAGGTTTTTCGGGGGAAGCGTTCTCGCTGGCAAGCGCCGCCGATCTCCGGGAACAGTGGTGGGTTGTCAGGGAAATCTTCCGGCTTCAATGGCCGGTGTGGGTTTTCGCCGTTGCCGGAGTAGGGTTGATCGTGGCATTCGTCCGTGATCGCTGGCTGGCCGCCCTGATCACAATCGCGGTCGTCGTGCATGTTTTCGTCAGCGTGACCTACAAAGCCCCGCAGCCCGAGGACTACGCACAGCCCGCTTATCTGCTGCTGGCGCTGCTGGTAGGCTGGCTGCTGGGCAGCGTCAAAAGGCCGCAGGCGGTGATTCTCGGCGCGATTACCGCTGTCGCGATCCTGTTTGGCTTCGGCGATGGGTGGGTCACGATGCGGCGGCTGGCGAGCATTGAGGAGGCACGGGAGACGGCGCTGCAAACGCTCGATCAGACCCCGGAAGGTGCGGAAATTCTGGCGACATGGCACCGGATCACGCCGCTGTGGTACTTGCAGCAGGTAGAGCACCTGCGGCCCGATGTCAAGATCGAGTATGTGGTCGTCGAAGCGGGTGACGAATCGGTGATGGATGCCTGGACACGGGAGATCGGGGAAAGCATCGGCGAAGACTCCGCTGTGGTCGTCACCCAGCAGTTCCCCCAGACCTACCGGTTTCTCCCTTATACGATTGAGGGCGACCGCCTCTCGATTGCGCCGCCTCCGGCCACCGAAAATGCCGAAGCACTGGCCGATTTTGGCCCGTACTCGTTAGTCAACAACCCTGACGACGCGCTGCCGGAAACGGCAGCCGCTGGTGAATCAATTGACATTGTACTCACCTGGGAAGTCTCCGAACCGGTCAACTTTGGTGACCTATCGACATTTGTCCACATCGGGGCGGAGGGACAGCCGCCGCTGACACAGGTCGATCTCCAGATGCAGGCCCCGGTGATCGAAAAGGCTCCGGCCCTGGTTGAAGTCATCTACCCGGTGACGATCCCGCCGACGATGCCGCCCGGCGAGTGGTCGATATTTACCGGCGCTTATACGCCGGAAGGCACGCTCCCCGCTCCCGGCGGCCAGCCACGACTCAAAATCGGCACGCTGACTGTCACCCCGGCGACGTACCCGCTCCCCACCCGGCACCCGCTGCGGATTCGATTTCCGGGTGCGGCGCTGCGCGGCTGGGATTATGACCAGACACGGCCTGATGCGACCGTTCTATACCTGCATTGGATTCTCGACGGCCAGGAAACACCCTTTCAGGTGACCGTGAGCGACAGGGCAGGCCAGCCGCTTTCGACTGCCGAAGCAAAGTCGGATCAGAGCGGCTATTGGACAAGTACGCATATGATTCCACGTGACACTGCTGCCGAAGGGGTTCGGGCCAGTATAGAGGATCGGGCAGTCGATATCCCGGCGGCCTGGCAGGACGATCATTACGTCGTCTTTGGGAACCTCGCCGTACTCACTGATTGGCAGATCACAAGCGGCGATGATCAGCTTGATACTACCTTCACATGGCTGCCCATCGGGGCGAGCTATGACGAATACGCTATCAACCTGCGGCTCCAGGGTGATGATTGGGCGCAGGACACCAACTTCCTGCCTGTATCGGGGCAGTTGCCGTCGATCAAATGGCTGTACGGGCGTCCGGTCACCAGCCGCCAGACCATCGAACTTGATACCGCAACCGCACCGACCCAGGTTGCTATCAGTTTCTACGATATTTATACACTGGAGACGGTGTTCGTCGGCGATACGAGACTGACCGAGGGCGGCACCGGGGTGAACGTCTACCCGTGATATGCTGTTGTACCCAGGCATGAAAAAGGGGCGCTCGTGCGCCCCTTTTAGATTCGTGTCGATCAGGCTGGCGAATTAAACATCAAGTTTGGCAATCGCTTTGAACTCATCGACCAGCGCCGGGTAAAGGGCGCGATAATGCGGGTAGTACCGGTTGTAAACTTCGACATTTCCGCCCGGCGATGTCCGCCCGGTGATCTTGATCGTCGCTTCGCAGGCCGATATGACATCGTCAAACAGCGACGCGCCGACCCCGGCCAGCAGCGCCGCGCCGTAGGCCGCTCCCTCGGTCGTGTTGACGGTCACCAACTCGACCCCCAGCACGTCGGCCATGATCTGCCGCCAGAGCGGACTCTTCGCGCCGCCGCCGGAGATTCGCACCTGCTTGATCGCGCCCAACCCGGCTTCCTGGATCAGGGTGAAGCTGTCGCGGATGCCAAACGAAACACCTTCCAGAACCGCGCGGGTCAGGTGTGCTCGTGTGTGACGGACGGTCAGGCCAACCCACGCGCCGCGTGCCAGCGGGTCGGGATAGGGGGTGCGCTCGCCTGTCAGGTAGGGCAGGAAAAGCAGCCCATTGCTGCCGGGGGCAATCGCATCTGCCTCGTTGACCAGATCGTCGAAATCGACATCGGGGGCCAGCGTGTCACGATACCATTGCAGGCTGCCCGCTGCACTGAGCATCACGCCCATGAAGTGCCAGCGACCGGGCACCGAGTGGCAGAAGGCATGCAGCCGACCTTCCGGCTGGATGAGCGGGGATTCGGTGGTGGCAAAAACCACGCCCGAAGTCCCCAGCGTCAGGGCAATGATTCCCGATTCGACCGCGCCGACGCCGACCGCCTGGGCCGCCTGATCGCCGCCGCCGCCGACAACTGGCGTTCCCTCGGCCAGCCCGGTCGCCTTCGCTGCTTCGGCGGTCACGACTCCGGTGACCTCCGGCCCTTCGAAGGTCGGGGGCAGCCACTCTGACGGGATACCCAGCGCTTCGAGAACTTCCGGCGACCATGTGCGCGTTTTCAGGTCGAAGAGGATCGTTCCTGCCCCGCCTGCGCGATCCATCGCGTACTCGCCGGTCAGCTTGAAGCGAATATAGTCTTTGGGCAGCAGGATATGGCGCGCCTTCGCATATACGTCCGGTTCGTTCTCCTGAACCCAGAGCACCTTCGGGGCAGTGAACCCGGTCAGCGCGTCGTTGCCGGTGATCTGGATCAGGCGCTCTTTGCCCAACCGCTCGCGGATGGTGTCACACTGGGGGCCAGTTCGCTGATCGTTCCACAGGATGGCCGGGCGGAGCACTTCCCCGGCTTCGTCCAGGAGCACCAACCCGTGCATCTGGCCGGTCAGTCCAATCGCGGCGACATCTTCGCCGGACGCACCTGCCTTTTCCAGCGCCGAGCGAATGCTTTTAGCCATTCCCTCCCACCAGTCAGCCGGGTCCTGTTCTGACCAGAGCGGTCGGGGCGTTGAAAGCCTGAGCGGATTGGTTGCACTGCTGACCAGCCCTCCTTCCGAGTCGATCAACAGGGCCTTCGCCCCGGTGGTCGAGACATCAAGCCCAAGCAACAGCTTTTTGTTACTCATACTGCCTTTCTCCTGTTTGATGTGTCTTGTGCCCCGGCAGCGTCATATCTATCAGCCTGCCTCAAATATGTCCCTGGTCTGGTTTATAGAGACGCAAAAGCTGTGATCTTCAAATACCGGGGATTAGTTTATATAAACAACTATATCATACACCCATTTTGATTTTTGAACCTAATCAGATGCCTATGATTCCCTGCTTCTGACCTTTTTGCCCAGGGCTGAAAGATGGTATAATCGGGCCACTTTGAGGAACGCCCCCATAGCTCAGTGGATAGAGCGCGGCCCTCCGGAGGCTGAGGCCCAGGTTCAAGTCCTGGTGGGGGTACTGAATCTCCACATCCCAAACCGCACCCGATCAGGTACCTGGTTTGGGATTACTGTTTTCCCCTTGACGATCCCATTCTATTGATTTGCCGGGTTAAAAACCCTATATTCAATTTGGATTGCGAATTGTTTTGTGTGGGAATACCAGAGGAGATCGTTATGGGCAGTGAACTGCAAATCGGGGAACCGGCCCCAGACTTCGAAGCGATATCGGATAGTGGAAAGCAGGTTAAGCTGAGTGATTATCGTGGCAAGCGCGTCGTGCTGTATTTCTATCCCAAAGACGACACGCCGGGCTGCACGACGCAGGCGTGTGGATTTCGAGATAACTATGCCGTCATCGAAGAACAAAATGCGGTCGTGCTGGGCGTCAGCCCGGATGGGCAGCAGAGTCATCAGAAGTTCAAAAGTAAGTATGACTTACCCTTCACGCTTATCATGGACGAGGATCATGCCATCGCCGAAAAGTACGGCGTCTGGGGTGAGAAGTCGAACTATGGCCGCACCTACAAGGGGATTATCCGCAGTCACTTTGTGATCGATGAGGAAGGGATTATCGTCGATGCCCAGGTGAAAGTCAGCCCGGCTAACAGCGTCGAGTATGCGCTCAGATCGATCGGCGCGGGCTAAGTTCTCACTCCGATCTAATAAAAAAGGCAGCACGCTGGCATAAACTCTGCCAGCGTGTTTTTGATTCTGCTGGTTTGTCAGGTATTTCTCACTGGCCGCTTTCTGCTGCTTCCTCCACCGGGACAAAATCCGGCGGGAGCAGCCCGGCTTCGGTAACCACCCTGGGAACGATCTCCTCCCAGCCGACCGCCATCAGGTGGATGCCGTTGACTCCCTGCTTCTGGCGGATCGCTTCGATTAGTTCGAGGGCAATGGCGAAGCCTTCCTCCGATTCGCCGTCGCCTGCTGCTTCCATCCGCTTCAAATACCGGTCGGGGATGAATACACCGGGCACTTCTTGATGCATATAGGCGGCCATTCGATAGTTCTTCAGCGGCGTGATCCCCACGAGGATGAACACCTTGTCGAGGATATCGCGCTTGGCGATCTCGTTGAGCCAGATTTCCAGCCCATCGGGATCGTAAACGAGGTTCGTCTGGAAGAACTGCGCCCCGGCGTTGACCTTCTTGTGCTCGCGGATTGCCTGGAACTCCGGGCGTGACGCAAACGGCGAAGCCGCCGCCCCCAGGAACAGCTTCGGGGGGAACTTGATCGGACGCCCGTCGAGGTAGATTCCCTCGTCGCGCATCCGGCGCAAAATCCAGAGCATCTGGACCGAGTCGATGTCGAGAATGTCCAGTCGGCCCATCGGGGGCGGCCCCATCCGGCCAGAATCACCTGATAGACACAGTATGTTGCGTATGCCAAGAGCACTCGCCCCGATCACTTCCGCCTGTACGCCGGTGCGGGTGCGGTCGCGGGCGGCGATCTGCATCACCGGTTCTGCCTCACGTTCGAGCGTCATCACCGAGCAGGCAAGGCTGGACATCCGCGCCGTCGCCGAAGGGTTGTCGGTGAAGTTGATGGCCGCCACGTAGGGCTTTACAAGGTCGATGTTGCGGGTCAGCTTCCCGGTTGCGGTACTCATCGGGGGTGCGACCTCGCAGGTCACGACGAACTCGCCATCACGCAGGCGGCGTTCCAACTCCGACAGCGGTTCCTCGTAAGCGGGCGCATGATACTCTGAATCCCCTTGCCACCAGTCCGGCTGCCGGACCGGGTAAAAGACCGACTGCCAGGTCTCGCGCCGCGTATCTTTGTTACGCGAGAGCATCCCCCCGGCGAACTTGCCGGTGCCTACTTTCCCAACCTGCACGACGACATCGGCCCAGGTTTCCCCGCCGACCTTGTCCCAATCCAGCGGCGGGAGGACTTCGAGGAGCTTTTCCTGCCAGCCCCATTTGAAGGAGCGCTCGTAAATCTTATACCAGACGCAAGGCCGGGTGGGATCGACATAGCAGTGAGTTTCGGTCGAACCACCGCAAGGGCCGTTGCGGATACCCTTTGGACATTCCATCGAGCAGATCAGCGCAGTCTCTTGAAGAAGGCAGTTACCGCACATCCGGCAGCCAAACAGCGGCCCCTTGACAATTATTTCGGTCGTTTCTAATACACGTCTGGGGAACGACTCACGTTTAAAGGGGCGAAAGGCAGGCTGCCAGCGGCGAACAGGAGTAAAGATAGGCATGGTGAACCTCAAAGCTAACTACCGGGCGCGGGCGAATGGACATTCATCAGGTATAAGCATAAACAAAACTTTGATTTTGCCAACCGGGATCAATTTTGATCCTGCTCGGCACGTTTTTGCAATTCGTACAGGTGGGTGATGGCGTCTATGGGCGACATCTCCTCTATCTTCAACGAGCGCAGTTCTTCGAGCACCGGGTGCGGCCCGGCATCAAACAGCGCAAGCTGCGGCGGTGCGTCTGGGTCGCGTTCGACCGACCAAACGTTGTGCTGATCCTCAAGCTCGTCGAGTATCTCGGCGGCGCGCTGCACGACGCTTTGCGGGACTCCCGCGAGTTGGGCCACGTAAATGCCGTAGCTCTTGTCGGCTTTGCCCTTGCTGATGGTATGCAAAAACACGACCTGGTCGCCCTGTTCGGCGACCGCGACATTGTAGTTGACGATGCCGGGCAGGATGTTCTCCAACTCGGTCAACTCGTGGTAATGGGTGGCGAACAGCGTCTTCCCGCCCATCCGGGGGTGGTTGTGAATGTACTCGATCACCGCCCTGGCGATTGCCAGCCCGTCGTAGGTGCTGGTACCCCGCCCGATCTCGTCGAGGATGATCAGGCTGCGGCGCGTGCTCTGCTGCAAGATCAATGCCGTCTCGACCATCTCGACCATGAAGGTGCTTTGCCCCGCGTGGATTTCGTCCTGGGCACCGATCCGGGTGAAGATGCGGTCGACCAGGCCGATGGTTGCTTCGTCTGCCGGGACGAAACTGCCGATCTGGGCCAGCAGGACGATCAGCGCCACCTGGCGCAGATAGGTGCTTTTACCTGACATATTCGGTCCGGTGATGATATGAATGCGCTTGCCGTTGGCAAAAGTCGTATCGTTGGGAACGAACCGCTCCCCTTCCAGCAACTGCTCGACAACCGGGTGGCGACCGCCAGCTATGTCGAGGGTATCGTCGGTGGTCAGGTTTGGCCGGACAAATGCGTAATAGGCGGCGACTTCGGCCAGTGCCGTACACACATCCAGCCGGGCCAGGGCGCGCGCGGTAGCGATGATCGACTCGCAGTAGTTCGACAACTGCTGAAGCAGTTCACGATACAGCCTGACTTCCGTTGCATGGATTTCTTCCTCGGCGTTCAGCAGGCGAACCTCGACCTCTTTCATCTCGGGGGTGATGTAGCGTTCGGCATTGACGAGCGTCTGCTTGCGGATGTAATCCTCCGGCACCACGTCGGAGTTCGCTTTTGTGACTTCGATGTAATAGCCGAAAACCTTGTTATACCCGACTTTCAGCGTTTTGATCCCGGTGCGCTCGCGTTCGACGGCTTCCAGGCTGCCGATGTATGTCCGGGCGTCGGCGTTGGCCGTAACGATTGCGTCCAGATCGGGGGAATAACCGGAGCGAAACACGCCGATGGTATTCAACGTCGCGGGCGGCTCCTCGACCAATGCGCGCGAAATGATTTCGCTGGCATCCTCGACCGGGTCGAGCGCGTAGGCAAGGTCTTTGAGAATCTGCGTCTGGCCGATCAGGTAGCCACGCAGTGCCGGGACCGTCTCAAGTGTCTCTTTCAGGCTGATCAACTCACGGGGGCCAGCCGATCCCGTCAGTACCCGGTTAGCCAGGCGTTCCAGGTCACGGATTGCCCGCAGCGACTCCCGAACCTGTGAGCGAAGAATGCCATCGACGAACAGCGCCTCGACCGTATCGAGGCGGCCCTCAAGACGATTGAGATCGAGCAACGGGCGTGATATCCAGTGGCGGAGCAGGCGGCCACCCATCGGCGTGACGGTTTGATCCAGCACGCCGAGCAATGCACCTTTTGCGTGTCTACCCCGGATCGTTTCGGTCAGTTCGAGATTGCGGCGTGTCGCAGCATCCAGCACCATGTAATCGCCGGTTGCATAGAATGTCAATGATCGCAGTTGCTCTAAAGAGCCTCGCTGCGTATCCTGCACATACTGTAAAAGAGCGCCTGCCGCGCTCGTCGCCGCGCCTTTATCATCAAGATCAAAGGCGGCCAGCGTATCGACGTTGAAGTGTCGTTGGAGCGCTTCCTCGGCCACCTGGGGATCGTACTGCCAATCGGGTGTAGGGGAGATATGGATGCTGTTTGTCCCCAGCAGGACGCTGCCCGTCTCGGCGATGCCCTTTGGCAGCAGGCATTCTCGCGGGGAAAGCCGGGCGATCTCCTGCTGTATCAAACCGAGGATATCCCCGTCGACGAATTCGGTCGTGGCAAATTCGCCGGTCGAGATGTCGGTGTAGGCAATCCCTGCCCTGACGAGCCTGTCGCCCCGGTAAACAGGCGCGGCGGCGACAAGATAATTGTTTCCCTTTTGGGGCAACAATGAAGGCTCTGTGACTGTGCCGGGAGTCACTATGCGCACCACGTCACGGGGCATGAGACCGTCGATTGGCTCATCTCCGACCTGCTCACAGATGGCAACGTGATAGCCTTTTTCGATCAGCCGGGCGATGTAGTTTTCGACGGCATGGTGCGGGACACCGGCCATCGGCACCCGGTGACTTTTTGATACATTTCGGCTGGTCAGCACAATATCTAACTCACGCGCAGCGATCTCGGCATCTTCGTCGAACGTTTCATAGAAATCGCCGAGGCGAAAGAAGACAAGCGCATCCGGGAACTGCTTCTTGACCTCAAGATACTGGCGTCGCACCGGGGTGACTTTAGCCATTGTGCCTCGCTTTTGGTTCAATTCAGGGTATTGGCGTAGGTATTGTAGCGTATCACCAGGAATAATGGCATATCGAAACCGCACTGGGATCACGTCTTTTTCTATGATAAGCAGCACGGTATAATCGGCAGCAATCCATTCGACTGCCAGCCTGTCGTTTTTCACAACCAGGCGAGCATCAAATCAGCACTTTACCGATTAACCGGGGTAATTTTTATGGAAATAGAAGGGAAGGATCATCCTTCGATAAGTATTATCATTCCGGCTTACAATGAAGAAGCCGGGATTGAGCACACTCTGCAAGAACTCCGCCGGGAACCGGGGTTGGCCGAAGCGGAGATCATCGTAGTAAACGACGGCTCCTCTGACAGAACCGGTGAAAAGGTTTCCGGCTTTTCCGGGGTAACCCTGATCGAACACCGGGCAAACAGGGGCTATGGCGCATCAATTGTTACTGCTGCCAGAAGGGCGAAGGGCAACTATATCATCTGGTGCGACGCAGATGGACAGCACCGGGCAGAAGACGTTGCCAGAGTCGCCGAGGAACTTATATCGGATGATCTGGAATATTGCATCGGCGTAAGGGACTCTGATTCTTATGAGGAGCGCAGCAGGAAGTTCGGTAAATTCCTGCTTAGAATAACCATTTCTATTATTGCGAGAGGCGCAACGAAAGATTTCAACTCCGGCTTACGTGGTTTCAGGCGAGAACTGCTCCTCAAATATCTGAACCTGATTCCGAGGCGGTTCGGAGCCTCAACGACAACGACATTATTGATGTTCGAACAGGAACACTACGGCAAAGAGATTCCCATTGTCGTCCGGCAGAGAATTGGAAGAAGCACGGTCAAACAAGTACGAGATGGTCTGGCAACTTTGTTGATTGTTTTAAGGATTCTCATGCTGTTCCGTCCCCTGCACGTTTTTGGCGGAATCGGGACGCTGCTGGTCATTATCGGCAGCATATACGGCTTTTACGTGGCAATTACGACGAGAACCGGGTTTCCTACTTTTGCAGTGTTGATAATCATTCTTGGTTTACAGGCATTCTTTTTCGGCCTGCTTGCGGATCAGATCAGTTTTCTTAGGCGTGAGAGCTTCTTTGTAGGAGACCAAAGTGACTGAAACCCGTTATTGTCGTGTATGTCAAAGTGACGATGTGAAGTTGTATTTTACAGCCAACCAATTCGACATTCTCAGGTGCCGTAGATGCGGGCTTGTTCAAGTAGCCAAAGAGCCGCTCCAGAGCGAACTGGACTCGATATATCAGAAAGGCTACTTTGCCCCCAGTAAATACGATGACACCACAATACTGCTCAGAGAAAATAGCAGACGGCTCAAACTTGTCCGGGGCTGCCTGCCGGGAGAAGGGAAAAAACTGCTCGAGGTGGGCTGTGGGCCGGGCGATTTTATTCAACTGGCTAAACAGCATTACGAGGTACACGGATTCGATCTTTCGCAGTCCGCCGTCGACATTGCCCGGACGAAGAACGAAGAAATAGCCGAACACATCTGGGCGGGGCGGGTGGAAGATCAGAACCTGCCGCCTGCATTCTATGATGCGATATGTATGTGGGACGTTATCGAACATCTCTGGGACCCGCTGTCGACGTGCGATGAGCTGCTCTCCTGTATGAAATCGGGCGGCTATATCTTCCTGTCGTCGCCAAATGCCGGGGCCATTACTGCAAAATTACTGCGTAAATACTGGGCATTCATGACGCCGCCGGAACATCTGAGTATGTTTTCTCGCCGCTCGCTGGTTGCGCTATTTGAAGAAAAGCTCAATATGCATATTGTACGGTGGATGAGCAAAGGGAAATGGACAAACCTCGGTTTTGTGATCTACAAACTGGGGCGTGTAGTGCCCAGGATTATTACCGAGAAACATGTGACTCGTTTCAACAATCTGCCAATAAGTAAGTGGCAAATCTACGTTCCAACGGGCGATATTCACTACACCGCCATACAGAAAATTTGATCTAGAGGGACTTATGTGTGGTATCTTTGGATTTGCAGCCAGCGAAGAATCATCATTTGATCGTTCCAGTACACACTCCTTACTTGACCGCTTTTTCTTGCTCTCGGAATCACGCGGAAAGGATGCCTGTGGTTTAGCGCTGTCCTATCAGGACGAAATTACAGTTCTTAAACGCCCCGTTAGAGCCAGGGAACTTGTCCAGTCAAAAGAATACAAATCCCTGGTGAATACCTTTCAAAAGAATCTGATTGGCGAACCGTCCTCGCCGGGATCACTGGTTCTGGTCGGGCATGCCCGAATGGTTACCAATGGCAGCGAAGAAACACATGAAAACAACCAGCCGGTTATCAAGGATGGGATGGTTTGTCTGCACAACGGAATCATTGTCAATGATGCGGAGTTGTGGGATCAATTCCCGGCTTTACAGAGGAACTACGAAGTCGATACCGAAGTGTTGAACAGCCTGGTTGGTTATTATAGAGGTACGGGTTTGGGATTTGTCGAAGCCACGCGATCTACATTTGCTCATTTGCAGGGGGCGAACTCTATTATCTTGCTGGCAGACGACATAAACGGTCTTGTTATGGCGAGCACTAATGGCTCGCTGTTCTTTGCTAAAAGTGAGGCAGGTTCTGAACTGGCTTTTGCTTCAGAAAAATACATCCTTCAGATGGTCATCCAACATCAAACCATCAAGGATTTGTTTACCAACTCGCCAATTGTTCAGGTTCTTCCCGGTGATGGCTATGCACTTTCTCTTGATACAATGGATTTGTCCAGATTCCGGTTGAGCGAGGACAAAGTTTATCACAATCTTCTGCCGTCCAGAGATTCCGTGCAGACTATTCAGGACCTGGTTGATGCCCGTCCCAAGAGCGATTCGCGCCCGATTTACAATCCGGAAGTTGCACAAGTTAAACTCGCCGAAAACGACAGATTGATCGCCAGGATAAACGAGGCGGTAAGTCACTTTCGCCGCTGTACATGCTGCCTGCTGCCCGAAACCTTTCCATTTATCGAATACGACGAGAAGGGCGTCTGTAATTATTGCAGAACCTATAGACAGTTGGAATTCAAGGGTGAAAAGACTCTGCAAAAGCTGGCCGGGTCGTACAGGAGCCGGTCCGATCAGCCCGACTGTCTGGTTGCACTAAGCGGGGGGCGTGATAGTTCCTTTGGCATTCACTATATAAAAAACGTTCTTAATATGAACCCGGTTGCCTACACCTATGACTGGGGCATGGTAACTGATTTGGCGCGGCGAAACATTTCGCGTTTGTGCGGCCAGATGGGTATCGAACATATTTTGATTTCAGCCGATATCCGAAAGAAACGTAAAAATATCCGGCGTAACGTTTCCGCCTGGTTAAAAAGACCCCATCTCGGAACGGTGCCATTGTTCATGGCCGGGGATAAGCAATTTTTCTATTTTGCCAATATGTTAAAAAAGCAAATGGAACTACCGGTCGTGTTTTTTAACATGAACCGGTTGGAGCAGACAGATTTCAAAGTAGGTTTCTGCAATATCAACGAGGTTGGGCAAAAAGAAGAAAAGCATTATGCGCTGTCCGCCACGAACCAGATTCGTATGGCCTTCTTCTACGCACTGCAATATGCCAAAAATCCTGCGTTCATCAATCGATCATTGATCGACACTGTCTTTGCGTTTTTCTCGTATTACATGATCCCCAAAGATTTTGAGACATTGTACGATTATGTCCCCTGGATCGAAAAAGACGTTGACGACGTCCTGATAAATGAATATGACTGGGAAGTCGCAGCGGACACAGAGAGCACCTGGCGTATAGGGGATGGGACAGCTCCGTTCTACAATTACATCTACTATATGATGGCGGGTTTCACCGAGAATGACACATTTCGCAGCAATCAAATCCGCGAAGGTCTTATCGACAGAGAAACCGCATTGACACTCGTCGAACGAGATAATCAGCCTCGCTACGATTCGATCCGGTGGTACTGCGAAATCATCGGCATAGATTTTTTAGAGACGCTCAGGGTTATCAACGGCGCACCCAGGCTGTTTGCGATTTGAGACGGCTTTTGGGTTTTATCGATAAGGGTCCGATTGTCCCAAAGAACCTGAATGACGGTTTTGCCGTCGACTTGCCGGTGTAACAAACGGTAGCAGAGGGTATCTCAGCACCTTGCAGGTCGCCGGTTCGGCAGGCTGATTTCGACACAGGTCCCCGCCGGATATGCCGGTTTCCACCCCATCGTTCCGCCCAGCAGCGCCAACCCTCCCTGACCGGTTGAATCGAGGTCGCCCGGTATTCTTACCCCGTCATCCTCGATTTGTACTGTCACGTTCTGAAACGCAGCGACAGTGATCTCCAAACTGTTTGACTCGATCTGTCGCAAAACTTGAGTAATAGAATATCTGATTCACGGCAGCAACTGCTTTGCTGAGGGTATAATTTTTTCATAGACGTTTTTCTGATCAGAAGGCTGCTATATGTTTGCCGAAGTGCTGGTCAATTTACCCGTCGAAGGGACGTTCCACTATCATATTCCTTCTGAACTGGCCGGTCGGCTTGAGATCGGGCACCTGGTAGAAGTGTCCTTTGGCAGTCAAAAGGCGCAGGGCGTGATCCTGGGCTTTTCTTTGCGATCCCCTGTTTCCGGCACCAAGCCCGTCGAGGCGCTGATCGACCATCAGCCGGTTGTCGGAAAGGTTCATCTTGGTCTGGCCCGGTGGCTCAGTGAGACGTACTTAGCGCCGCTGTCGGACTGCGTCAGGCTGTTCATTCCGCCGGGGCTGTCAAAGCGCGGCGACAGCCTGATCACCGCCGTCATCGATCCTGGGCTGATCCACGCCGATGGCGATACACAATCCCGGCTGCTCAAACTGCTCGCTCGGCGCGGTACGCTGCGTGGCCGCCAGATCGCCCGGTCGCTTCCCCGGCGTGACTGGCAGACGGCGGTGACTCAATTGGTCGACCGGGGGTTGTTGATCCGCGAACCGGTGCTCGATCCGCCCTCGATCCGGGCCAGACAGGTTCGGATCGCCGCGCTGGGGATTTCGCCTCGAGTGGTTGGAGAGGTAATCGCCCGGCAATTCAATCTCGACGATCTGCCGAAAACCCGGCACCAGGCGGCCCTGCGGCGGTCGGCGATTCTCAGGTTACTGGCCGGGAGCCAGGAGCCGCTGCCGGTCGGCGAGATATACACAGCGGTCGAAGGGAGCAGCATCGCCGATCTGCGGGCGCTGGCCGAAGATGATCTTGTAACGCTCTATGAGGAAGAAATCTGGCGCGATCCGCTGGCCGGTAGAACCTTTATCCCCGATTCGCCGCCGCGATTGACTTCCCATCAGGCGCTGGCCTGGGAAGCGATCAGGACGGCGCTGGATCAGGACGAAGCGCCCCAGCCGTTCCTGCTGCACGGCGTCACCGGTTCGGGTAAGACCGAACTGTACCTGCGGGCGGTCGAGCATGTGATCGGGCAGGGGCGAAGTGCGATCATCCTCGTGCCCGAAATCGCCCTGACGCCGCAGACGATCCGGCGTTTTGGCGCACGTTTTCCGGGTCGTATGGGGTTGGTGCACAGCCACCTGTCGATTGGCGAACGTTACGATACCTGGCGGCGGGCGCGCTCCGGCCAGCTCGACCTGGTCGTTGGGCCGAGATCGGCACTGTTTACCCCGTTCAAGAACCTCGGCCTGATCGTGATCGACGAATGCCATGACGACAGCTACAAGCAGACTCCACCCGTTCCGCCTCCCTATTACCACACACAGCCTGCGGCGGTCGAACTGGCCCGATTGCATGGGGCTTTAGTCATCATGGGCAGCGCCACACCCAATGTGGCGACTTATGCCCGCTCGGTTCCCCTCGACAGTTCGGAGCCGGGTGATTACATCCGGCTTGATCTCCCCGCGCGTATCATGGGGCATCGCCAAGCAATTGAAACGCAGGCTGTGTTCTACCGTATCAAACAGCCCCGCTACAGCCACCAACCCGGCGACCCGGAAGAAGCAGTGATGGTCGACCTGCCGCCGGTGCAGATTGTCGATATGCGCCATGAACTGCGGGCCGGGAACCGCTCGATTTTCAGCCGGGCGCTGACGGCAGCGATCAACGAGACGCTGGAGCGCAGCGAACAGGTTATTCTATTCCTCAACCGGCGCGGGTCGTCGACGTATGTGTTTTGCCGAATGTGCGGGCACGTGATGGCCTGCCCGCATTGTGATATTTCCCTGACGTGGCACACCTACGGCGAATCTCAGGGAATGCTGGTCTGCCATCACTGTGACTACCGTACCGAACACCCCCGGGTGTGCCCCAACTGCGGCGCGGATCAGATCAAGTTTTTCGGGGGCGGTACGGAACGGGTCGAGAATGAAGTCGAAAAACGGTTTCCCCAGGCGCGGGTCATTCGCTGGGATCAGGATACAACCGGGGGAAAGGACATTCACGAACAGCTTTTACAGCGGTTCATCGATCACGAAGCCGACATTCTGATCGGCACCCAGATGGTGGCAAAGGGCCTCGACCTGCCGCTGGTGACGCTGGTCGGTGTGATCAGCGCCGATACGGCGATCTATCTCCCCGATTACCGCAGCGGGGAACGGACCTTCCAACTGCTGACCCAGGTGGCCGGGCGAGCCGGGCGGGGTTTGCTCGGTGGAAAGGTAATCCTCCAGACCTATGATCCCGACCACTATGCAATTCGGGCCGCTTCTGAACACGACTACCAGACGTTTTACGAACAGGAGATACGATATCGATCCGAACTGGGCTATCCGCCGTATGCGCGGCTGGTTCGTCTGATCGTTCGAGAGAAAACAGCAGAACAGGCGCAGCGGGAGGCGGTTCGTATATACGATTTGCTATCTCAACGAATAATGGAACAGAAGCTGGTGCGGACTTCGTTGATCGGGCCTGCCCCGTGTTTCTATCCACGCCGGGATAAGCTCTATCGCTGGCACGTGATTATTCGGGGGGCTGACCCGACGGTGATTCTTGACGATGTAACCCCATCCCATTCGCTGCATATTGACGTTGACCCGGTTTCTTTGTTGTAGCAAGGGACATCCACCACAGAGGCGTATTCGCTGCCTGGGACGTTTAGGGCGGGGTAGCGCACTGTGTGTGACCTACCCGTAGCCCGGTGCTTCAGCGCCGGGTCGAATAACACATTGGTACAGGATGCCAATATACACCTCGCGAACTATCAATACTCAATAGACCACAACGAGTACCTACGTCGAAGTAGTCGTCCCCCACCGCTCAGGCACAAAAAGTGAAAAGATAGAGATTTCAATCTTGTCTCTGATTCCCCATTTATTAGAGCCATCGACCAATCGATCGGGAACGATAGCTTTTTCGTTATCATACCGTTATTGCATCGTCGACCGGGAGCGTGCTAAACTAGCGGCGTTTTTAGAGGATAATCTATGTTACGCCGTCAAGCGCCCTGGAAGCATTTCCGCCACAGGGACAAATCCACAAAGAGAAGCGGTGCCAGGGTCAGGATCGGAATCTTTACGCTGGCGATTTTTGTGTTATTGACGGCCTGCCGGGGCGCTTCGGACAGCCCGACGCCAACGCTGTTTGTCCTGCCGACTCTTGCCCCGACCGACGACATCCAACCCATGACCGCATCGGCCACCGACCCGGCCCCGGCGATGCCCAGCATCACGCCCACCGAAATCCCCGACTATACCGGCTGTACGATGGACGCTATTTTCATCGACGATGTGACCGTCCCCGACAACGAGCCAATCGATCCGGGGGCGGAGTTCACCAAAATCTGGCGGATGCAGAACAGCGGGGACTGCGACTGGCGGGGCGGAATCAACCTTGTTTTCCAGAGCGGCGATCAGATGGAGGGCGTCCCCATGTCGGTGCCCGACACGCCCGCCGGGGGAACAGTCGATATCGCGCTCAATCTGGTTGCGCCGGTCGATCCGGGACTGTATACCGGCATCTGGCGGCTCCAGGTGCAGGGTGGGGATGTATTCGGGATCGAACCTTATGTGCGGGTGCTTGTTCCCCGTGCGTTGGTCGGGCCGGAAACCGACCTCGCCCGGATGGGCTGTGTGCTCGATTCCCTGTTCGTATCGGATGTGACCATTCCCGACGATACGGTGATCGAACCAGGGGCGGCGTTCACCAAGACCTGGCGGATTCTCAACTCTGGCAACTGTGACTGGGGGGAAGGATTCAGGCTGGTTTTCCAGGATGGCGAGCGCTTGAACGAAGCCGGTGAAGTGCCGGTTCCCCTGACCAGGGCGTGGACAACCGTCGATCTCTCGGTGGAGATGACTGCTCCCGCCTCGGCGGGGGCCTACACCAGCATCTGGGGATTGCAGGCCCCCGACGGGACGCTGTTTGGGATTAACCCGTTCATCCGGTTTGTCGTCGAAGAATCGATCTCCCCGACGCCCACCACGACGGCGACGACCACGCCGACGCCTACCCCAACGCCGAGAACGCCATCTGGCACGCCCCGCACGCCTCAACCGACGCGCGTCACGCCTACCGCTGTCGCAACCGAGACTCCTTTCCCGACTCCCCGCCCGGCGGCGTCTCCGACATCGGTTGAACTCTCCGGGTTCCCGCTCGTTTCGGGGATCACCGGGAATGCACACGAAATTTATCTCAGGGGGCAGGCGTCGGGCAACCAACCCAATGTCTTCGTCAAAGTAGGGGACAGCCTCACCGATAATACCTATTTTCTCTACCCGATTGGCGTCGGCGACTATGCTCTGCGCAGCTACGACTATCTCCAACCGGTGATTAGCTTCTTCGTCGGTGGGATGGCGCGCTCAGGGAACTCGTTTGGCAACCTGTCGTTGGCGGCCAAAGGCGGTTGGAACAGCGATGCGTTGGTCAATCCGGACGAAGCTGACCGGATGTGCGATGAAGGACTGACGCCCGTTCAATGTGAGTATATTTTCAGCCGGCCCTCGGTCGCGATCATTATGATCGGGACGAACGATGGCGAGTGGAAAGTCTCGGATGGAAGCTATCAGGCGAACCTGAGCAGCGTGGTCGAAACCTCAATCAATATGGGCGTCATCCCGATATTAAGCACCATCCCCTGGAACAAATACCGTGATCCTGGGGCGTATAACGCCGTGATCATTACGACGGCGCGCACGTACAATATCCCGTTGCTCGACTTCTACTCGGCGGTCGATTACCTCCCCAACCGAGGGCTTGGCGCAGATGAAGTTCACCTGTCGGTACCGGACAGCGGCCAAACCTGCGATTTCTCAGGTGGCAATCTCCAGTATGGGTATACCATGCGGAACCTGGTGACGCTTCAAGCCCTGGATGCCGTGTGGCGGCAGGCCATGTACTGATCCAGGGAGCCTTCGCCGTGCCCGTGTCTGGGTCTTTGCCAGCCCGTAATGGCTGCACTATACTCCTAACATCATTATAACCCGGAAGATACCGAAGTAAGCGAGTTCAGGCTTCAATGCCATACGAAACCCTGACACATGGACGTCTGCCCTGGACCAATATCACCGATCCCACGCCGGGTGATACTGCCCGCCTGCATGAAGCCTATCCGCATTTCCACCCGCTGGATATGGAAGACTGTCTCAGCCGGATTGAACGCCCGAAGATCGACGAGTACGACGGCTACCTGTTTATTGTATTTTTGTATTTTCGCTACCGGCGCTGGCTATGACAAATCCCCCACAACCACAAATGGATCACCCCCTGATTATCAACACACCCGCTTCGCTGGACAGGCTTCGGCAGGCATTGAAGGGCAAGCCCCGGCTTGCCGTCGATACCGAGGCGAACAGCCTGTATGCATATCAGGCCCAGGTATGCCTGATCCAGATATCGACCGATGAACAGGACTACCTGGTTGATCCGCTGCCATTCGATAGTTCCGATTTCGATTTCCTCGGAGCGGTCTTCGCCGATCCGTCGGTCGAGAAAGTCTTTCACGCTGCCGAATACGACGTGATGATCTTACGGCGTGACCTGGGGTTTACCTTCGCCAACATATTCGATACGATGATCGCCGCCCGTGTGCTGGGTTGGGAACAGTT
This sequence comes from Anaerolineae bacterium, assembly GCA_034430335.1. GTDB lineage: Bacteria > Chloroflexota > Anaerolineae > Aggregatilineales > UBA3940 > JAFGOY01. The sequence goes on from DAOUES010000283.1 coordinate 34,656, forward strand.
TGGCCTGGGCACGATACTGGAAGATCGCTACGGTGTGAAGGTGAACAAAAAGCACCAGCGTGCCGATTGGGGCCGCCGTCCGCTGTCTGATGTCCTGATCTGCTACGCGCAGATGGATACCCATTACCTGCTATCCCTGCGTGACGAACTCTACCAATCCCTTTTGCAGGGCGATCATCTTGAAGAAGCCCAGGAAATGTTTGACGAAGTTTGCCACGCGCTCTGGAATGGGCCTGACTTCGACCCGGAAGGGTATTGGCGTATTCACCGCGCCCGCGATCTGGATCCCCGTGCGATGGCCGTTTTACGGGAATTGTATCTATATCGTGAGCAGCAGGCCGCGCGAAAAGATTTACCAGTGTTCAAAGTCATGGGCGATCAAACCCTGGCCGATCTGGCGCAGGCGCAGCCGCGCAGCTTGAAAGAGGCGCAGCGCAAAGCCGGTCTGTCCGAAATTCAGGCTCGGCGATATGGCCGCGGCATCCTCGACGCTGTCCGGCGCGGGCAAACGGCGGATATTCCCACCCCGCCTCGCCGCAACGGGCGTCAGGTAGATGACGAGACTGTCCGGCGCTATGACGCTTTACATCTCTGGCGCAAGGAATGTGCCGTAAAGCGAGGCGTGTCATCTGAGGTGATTACGACAAAGGATGCGCTTTGGGAGCTTGCGAAAAAAGCACCCCGGTCGATGAGCGATCTGCAATCAATAGAACATCTTGGCCCCTGGCGTATCAAGACCTATGGGCAGGAAATTCTACAGGTTATCGCCGGACAGGAACGCGAGTAATCGGAGGGACAAGACAATGAAGATAACTTTCCATGGAGCCGCCGAAACGGTCACCGGGTCACAGCATCTTATCGAAGTCAACGGGAAGCGAATACTGCTTGACTGCGGCCTTTACCAGGGGAAGCGAAGGGAAAGCTACGAGCGGAACAAGAATCTCCCGTTTGACCCGGCCAGTATCGACGTGGTCGTGTTGTCTCACGCTCATATTGATCACTCCGGCAATCTCCCTAACTTGGTGAAGAACGGTTTCAAAGGCGACATCATCTGCACATTCGCCACTCGTGATTTATGCGCGACGATGCTGCGTGACAGCGGGCATATCCAGGAGCGGGATGTCGAATACGTGAACAAAAAACGTAAGAAGAAAGGCGAACCGCCGGTCGATCCCATCTACACCGAGCAGGATGCCATTGTAGCGCTGGGGAATTTCATGGGGATCGGCTACGGGCGGTCGCATGCAATCACACCCGATATTGTACTGACCTTCTACGATGCCGGGCATATGCTGGGTTCGTCGATAGTTGTGCTGGACGTTGCCGATCAGGAGCAGAAACGGGATGCACGCCTGGTATTTTCCGGCGATCTTGGCCGCGCCGAAACACCGATCCTGCGCGATCCGACTTTTATCGATGAGGCGGATGTGGTCCTCATGGAAACGACCTACGGGGGGCGATTCCATCCCCCGCTGGAGGAATCGGAGGAAGAACTGGAGGAAGTGATCATCCGGACGTATAAACGCGGTGGCAAAGTGATCATCCCCGCGTTCGCCGTCGGGCGTACCCAGCAGATGGTTTATACGCTGAATAAAGCCTATCACTCCCGCGACATCCCCGAAATCGACGTTTATGTCGACAGCCCACTGGCGGTCAATGCCACCGATATCTTCCGTTTGCATCCCGAAGCCTACGACCGTGAAGCGCTGCAATATATGACCGAGGAAGACCCGGATGGGGATATCTTTGGCTTCAGCCGCCTGCGATATATTCGCCAGGTCGAGCAGTCAAAAGAGTTGAACTTCCTCAATAAACCGGCGGTGATCATCAGCGCATCGGGGATGATGGAGCATGGCCGCATATTGCATCACCTCAAGAATAATATCGAGGATAAACGAAACACAGTCTTGATCGTCGGCTGGCAGGCTCCTGATACACTGGGGCGGCGGTTCGTCGAAGGGGACAAACTTGTTCGGATTTTTGGGGAAGAATACAAAGTCAAGGCGGAAGTTGTCGTGCTGACCGGGTTCAGCGGCCACGCCGATCACGGCGGGCTGATGGAATGGGCTGGCGCGTTCAAGCGCCGCCCGGATCATTTCTTCCTGGTGCATGGTGAGCCGGAGGCGGCAAACTGTGTGGCCGATGATCTTCGGTCGAAGCTTGGCTACCGGCAGATAGATATTCCCAAACCTCATCAATCTTTTGAGGTCTGATGATAGTGCTGGCTCTTTATTAATTGGGAGTGAAAAAGATGGCAAATCGCACGCACTGGCAGTACTGCCAGGTAGAAGTTGGGGTAAACAGCCTCGGCCTGTTGAAGCAGTTCTTCTCCGGCCAGCAGCCGGTCGAGACCGATCTTCACCAAAGCTGGCCTGCGATGATCGCCAAGCTCGGCGAGCAGGGCTGGGAGCTGGTGGGGGCGTTTCCAAACGAAGGTGGGCGAGGCCGGAGTCCGCTGACTTACGTCTTCAAGCGAGAAATGCCGGGCGGCGGTTCCAATCCTGTCGCATCTCCGCCTGCGCAGGGCAACCCGACGCCGCAGCAACCCCCCGAACCGCCTGCCCCGTCAGGGCCGGTTCAGGATTTCGAGCCGCTGGATTTCTAAAGCCGGACATAAAACGCCCGGCGTCGATAGCAGCGCCGGGCGTTTTCTCGGTCTTCACAAATTACGATTCGATGATCTCGATGGTGTGCAGCGTGTCCCCGGGATTGGGGTCGCTTTGTGGATCGCGCACCCGGATTTGCATCAGCACGTCCAGCGATTCTTTGTCGGCGACCCTGCCGAACACGCCGTGTTTTCCGTCGAGCCAGGGTGTGGCGATGTGAGTGATGAAGAACTGGCTGCCGTTGGTATGCGGCCCGGCGTTAGCCATCGACAGCATGCCCGGCCCATCGTGTTTGAGGGCGAGTGCGCCGGGTTCGTCCCTGAACTTGTAACCTGGCCCTCCCCGCCCGGTGCCGGTCGGGTCGCCGCCCTGGACCATGAAGTCGGGGATCACCCGGTGAAACATCGTATCGTCATAGAAGCCTTCACGGGCTAAAAACACCAGGTTATTGACCGTGATCGGCGCTTTGTCGGCAAAGAGATTGACCCGGATGTCACCGCGCTGGGTCTTGAAAACCGCCGTGTACGTTTTCGTGGGATCGATACCCATCGGCGGTGGACTGTTGTACTGCTTGGACATGGCTGTCTCCTTGACTGGAATACACGCTTGATAGTCTCTTGAGGATAGCATGCTTTGGCATCCAACACGAATAGGCCGCGTAATCAATACCCTTCCCCAACGATCCTGACCTGGTGGCGCTGTCTGTCGGCCAGCGATATCATACATAACTGTGGGCTGTCTGAGACAGCCGGAGCGTTGCTAACCAGGGTGTGATCATATTGAACGACAAACAGCATCCCCGAACCATTCG
>DAOUES010000284.1:0-7204 GCA_034430335.1 Anaerolineae bacterium
GAGGGACTTGATCCTGCTTGCTCACCCTTCTCCATGAGGGAGAAGGGCCGGGGATGAGGGCCTTTCGGCGGCTGTCTGGTGCCGAACTCGCCAATTAGAGTTCATATCACGCTATAGAAACAAGTTGTGCGACACTCTCAGTAGGGTACAAAGAAGGCGACCGAATCCAGATCGTGGCTACTCAGAATTGTTCTGGTGGGCCTTGATTTCCTCCCAGAGGGCATCCATCTCTTCGAGTGAGAGTTCCTGAATGGCACGGCCCTGCTCGCGGGCTTTGCGCTCGATATAGGTGAACCGATCATAGAAACGGCGGTTCGCCGCGCGGAGGGCATCCTCCGGGTGGACATCGAGCCAGCGTGCCCAGACGACAATCGCCAGCAGCACGTCGCCGATCTCGTGGAAGCGCTCATCGGGCGTTTCTGCGGCTAGAACCTCTTCGATCTCTTCGTTGATCTTGTCGAGCACGCCCGCCGCGTCCGGCCAATCGAAGCCGACACGGATGGCGCGGACATCGTATTCGTGGCCCTGCGAGAGCGCCGGGAGCGCCTTCGAGACACCGTCGAGCAGGCTGCGCTCTGCTTCACCTTTGTCGGCGCGCTCCTGGGCCTTGATCGCCTCCCAGTTGGCAAGCACCTGTTCGGTGTCGCCGTTGACATCCACGCTGCCCCAGACGTGAGGATGGCGGTGCTTCAACTTGGTATCAATTGCCCGGATGACGTCGGCCATCCTGAATTCGCCCTCGTCGGTCGCGATCTGGGTGTGGATGACAACCTGCATGAGAAGATCGCCCAATTCCTCGCGGATGTGATCGACGCTGCCCGAATCAATGGCGTCGACGACCTCGTAGGCTTCTTCTATGAGGTTCTGGCGAAGGGACTGGTGAGTTTGCTTGCGATCCCAGGGACAGCCGTCCGGGGCGCGGAGATGGGCGACCGTCGCCTGAAAGCCTTCGAAGCCGGTGACCATCCCGCCGGGCTGCGGTTTATCACCGGTAAGAGAGGCCAGAAGAGGCGGAATGAACAGCGCCGAGGGAAATATCAGCCTGTGCTGTGTCAGACCGCTCAGTGACATTTCGGACACGTCGAGGGTTGACGTCACCAGTTTGACAGCGTGATGATCGGGATACTGGTTTAAAAGTACCTGCTGAACAGAGGTCAATACTTCGGCTGACGACATATTCAACACCAGCGCAGGAATGTCCGGGTTGATCGGTGGATGGTAAGCGCCAGCAACCGAATCGCTGTCGACAATCTGGAGTCCATCATTGATATCAACATTCAGGGCCGCGAGGACAGAATCGACATGACCAACTCTACTGACTATCTCGACTTGAATCCCCCGCTCGGCGCAGGTATCGAGGAAACGCAATACCGATTCGTCACCCAGCATCGGATCGCCGGGGCCTAAACCCACTATCGTAATGCTCATAGCATCCCTTTGATTTTCTACTTATAGGCGACCACACCAAAAGCGTGCGGCTTGCGTACCACGCGCCCGAATCCGGCTTCTTGCAGACGCTTCATCACGCCGCGCTGGACGCGCTGAACGGTCTTGCTCTCAGGGTCGCCGATATAGTGAAAGAGCCGCCCTTTACGGCGCAAGACGCGATACAGTTCTTGATAAAACTCGCCCGAATAGAGTTCGCCCGCAAACTTGAAGGTCGGCGGATCGTGGATCACCAGGCTGAACGTCTCGCCGTCCATCTCCTCGACAAAATCCCAGACGTGGTCGATATGTTGGGTGATCTTCGGATTGTCGAAGAGGTCCTGCGACCAGGGATTCTTGCGGGCGATTTCGAGGCTGGCGGGGTCGATCTCGACCGTATCGACGTGTTCCGCCGTCTTTGCCGCTTCGATGGCCGTGTAGCCCAACCCGGTTGCGGTGTCGAGCACCCTGCCGACGACCGGGGACGCGGCCCTGATCTTGTTCAATGTGTCCTGGTGGGGGTCGATGCCCTCGATGCGGTGCATCACCATGCCCGAAACAAGCATTGAGGGGGCGTTCTGAGTGGGATAGAGACTGCGCACCCAGTTGGTCACCTCGGAAAAGATACGAATCTCAACGATTCCGGCTCCGGTGACTTCAAAACAGGCATTTTCCGTCCCGGCGATCTCACGAACATCGGCCCAATCGAGAAGGCGACCAGCGGGCAGCCGGACACCGGTAGCGTCGAGAGTGACCGTTTCGAGGGTCAGGTTCAGGTCGAGCGAAACGGCGATCTCCGACTTGCTTTTTTCGAGCGCGTCGAGCAGGGATCGGGCCTGATAGTGAGATAAAACAATCACGGATAATAATCCCACCCAGCCATAGAAAGAATACAAGCCCACGAAAGTGGGCTTATGAGATCACACCTGACCCCCGACCGATGCCAAAACACCCGGCACAGGCGGAGTCAGACAAAGGCTGTACTCAGGACGGACTAACGCTTGGTATAGGTCGGCGCTTTACGGGCACGCTTGAGACCGGGCTTTTTACGCTCTTTCTCACGTGCATCACGAGTCAGCAGCCCGGCTTTACGCATCATCGGGCGGAGTTCCTCGTCATACTTAAGCAGCGCACGGGCCATACCCATCCGGACGGCATCAGTCTGGCCAGTCACACCGCCACCTTTTACATGGACGGTAACATCCATCTTGCCGGTGAAGCCAGCCAGATCGAGAGGCTCACGCAGTTGATCGATATCACCATAACGCGGGAAGTATTCTTCAACCGGACGGTCGTTGACGGTAATGCTGCCTGATCCACCCGGATAGATTCTTACCCGCGCGCTCGCGGTCTTCCGTCGGCCAACACCTTCGTAATACTGCATTTCTGACATGCTATAACCCTCTTCTATCTGTCGAAATGTGCCTACCACTCAAGCATCTCAGGGTTCTGAGCCTGATGAGGATGCTCCGGACCGGCATAGATTTTCAGTTTCTTCAGCATATGACGCCCCAGGCTGCTCTTGGGGAGCATGCGCCGCACCGCTTCGCTGATGACTTCTTCAGGCCTGGTCGCCAGCATATCGCGGAGCGAGCGTGCCTTCAAACCACCCGGATACCCTGAGTGGTTGTAGTACATTTTGTCGTCCAGCCGGTTGCCAGTGACATGAATTTTTTCTGCATTGATGACAACCACATAATCACCACAATCAACGTGGGGGGTAAAAATGGGTTTGTGCTTGCCACGCAGAATAGTGGCGATTCGGGTCGCCATACGCCCCAGCGTCTTACCGTTGGCATCGACAACAAACCACTTACGCTCAATATCTTCTGCTTTCGCCGAATAGGTCTTCACGCGCAAAACTCCTCATTAATCCCGCCCTACAGCGGGATTTCAGTCTGCATACTCTACCGATGTCAATGTCAGCCCGTGCGCTGGCGCAACCGGGCCAGACTGCGACCGGTCACAAGAAGCCAGAATCTCTCGAAACTCGCGGGCAGTGACACGCCCCTGACCGACCTGTACCAGCGTTCCCACAATCGACCGGACCATCCGGTAAAGAAACGCATTGGCTGTTATTGTAAAAGTGTGCCGGTCGTCATGTCCGACGATCCAGTCTGCCGTATATACCGTCCGCACCGGGTTGTCGCCCTGGGGCGGCACGCCAAACGTGCTGAAGTCGTGCTCACCCATCAAACCGTCCGCTGCCTGCCGGATTGCGATCACATCCAGCGTCCCGATCCGGTGCCAGACGTAAAGGCGACGCAGCGGGTCACGAACCGGTGAGACATAAAGCTGGTATTCATAGCTGCGCCTGAGAGCATCGAAGCGTGGGTGGAAATCCGGGGCCGCTTCAGATAATGCCCGTATGGCTATGTCATCCGGAAGCGCAGCATTCAGCGCATTCTGTAAATCAGCTGGCGTATGCCGCCACACCATATCGAAGGCGATAACCTGCCCGGTGGCATGTACACCAGCATCGGTGCGCCCTGCGCCGATAATGGTTATCGCAGACCGGGCGATTTCCGCCAGGGCCTCCTCGACGGCTGACTGGATGGTCGGTTCAGCATTGGCCTGCCGCTGAAAGCCATGATAGGCCCCACCATCGTAAGCCAGGACAGCCCGGTAGCGCATCGGTATCGTGCGGGTCAGTCTTCCTCTACCAGCATGATATAGGCCATCTCAGCCGAATCACCTTTGCGATAGCCCGCCCGGACAATCCGGGTGTATCCACCCGGACGGTCGACATAACGCGGGGCGATATCGTGAAACAGCTTATAAAGTATGGCCTTGTCATGCACTTCTCTGGCAACCAACCGCTGGGCATGAACCGCAATGGCATGCGCCTCACGGGACAGGCCATCGTCATCGCCATCTTCCGCCATTTGTAAAAGACGGGCGGCCTGATTCTCGGTGAGAAGCCGACTCAGCGCCTCATGGTCTTTATCTTCGGCCAGTTCGATCAGCCGTTCGGCGTCGCCGCGATTGCGGGCAATCGTGATCAGCTTTTCCACCGGCGAACGGAGGCTCTTGGCCTTGGCGACGGTGGTTTTGATCTTTTCATGCTCGATCAACTGACGGATCTGTGCTCGACGCAGTGCTTTGCGTTGTTTGGTGTCGCGCCCAAGGCGGCGACCAGCTATTCTATGCCGCATAGTTTTTCAAGTTCCCTTTAATCGAATATTTCCAGGATCGCCACATCCGTGATCTATTCCACAGATTCGACGACCGGCAAATCGTCAGTCAGATACCCTTTTTCCTTCAGGCGCTCGACCAACTCATCGAGTGATTTGTCTCCGAAGTTGCGAATAGCGAGCATGGCATCCTCGCCTTTTTCGAGTATCTCCAACACTTCGCCAATCGTCGTGATACCGGTGCGCTTCAACGAGTTGAAGACACGCACGCTGAGATCGAGACTCTCAATCGGCAGGTCATAGAACTCAGGACGAGCCGGTTCTTCCGGTTCCTCCGGTTCGGTTCCAACAGCGAACATCGCCGGGTCGACATTGGCGATGATTCCCAGGTGCCGCATGAGGATCGCTGCCGAGTCACTCATCGCGACCTCGGGCTGGACCGTGCCGTCAGTCCATACTTCCAGGATCAGGCGGTCGTAGTTGGTCTTCTGCCCGACACGCGCCCGCTCGACATCAAACGAGATACGGCGGATCGGGCTGTAGATCGCATCGACAGGAACCTCGCCAATAGGCAAACGTCCCCGCTCCTCAGCCGGTGAGTAACCACGACCACCCGCTACAGTCAGCTCGATCTCGATCCGCGCCTGGTCATCGTCCACCGAGAACAGGTAGAGATCGGGATTCTTGATCTCGACCTCCGGCGGGCAGATCAGGTCAGCACCGGTCACCACACCGCTGCCCATGACATCCAGCCGCAGCCGGGCCGATTCGACCTCATGGAGGATCATACGAAGCCGCTTGACGTTGAGAATAAGCTGCGTCATATCTTCGCGGACGTTGGGGATCGCCGAGAATTCATGATGAACATCGGCGACCCGCATCGATGTCACGGCTGCCCCCGGCAAAGAGGACAGCATCACCCGGCGGAGCGCATTACCAATCGTTGTGCCGAAACCCTGCTCCAACGGACTGATAATAAACCGACCGTAGTTACGCGACATCGCATCACGTTCAATCTTGGGCAATACCATATTGTTTGCAGTCAACGAGCTTGCCTCCTGGTTTTGCCTTTGGTTACAACCATATCCACGCTATCCATACTCATAATACGGCGTCGAGCATATGCTGGTATCGTGAATTCACCGAATGCCAACAATACTCGAACGCCACGAACGATTTCTTGTGATTCTAATCTAACGACTGTAATACTCGACGATCAACTGTTCGTTGATAGCCAGATCGATATCGGTACGTTCCGGGACACGTGTCATTTCACCGGTCAACTTATTGGTGTCACGCCTGACCCATTCAGGAACCGACAACTCCTGGGCCAGTTCATGCAGTTGTTTAAAATAGGTGCGCTGGCGGCTGCCATCACGGACTGCGATCTGATCGCCTGGACGAATGTGATGGGACGGAACGTTGGTTCGACGGCCATTGACCGTGAAATGCCCATGCTGAACAAGCTGACGCGCCTGCGCACGCGACGAAGCAAAGCCCATCCGGTAGATCACATTATCAAGGCGGCTTTCCAGCAGCGCCAGCAGATTCGAACCGGTCAAACCGGATTTCTTTTGCGCAACCCGGAAATAACGCCGGAACTGACGCTCCAGGATACCGTAAATACGGCGAACCTTCTGCTTTTCGCGAAGCTGGCGGGAATAGTCCGAAGCGCGGCTTCGCCGGAACTGGGTTTCACGACCATGCTGGCCGGGTGGATAATTGCGTTTTTCGAGGGCGCACTTGGGCGACATACAGCGTGAACCTTTCAGATACAGCTTGTCACCTTCGCGCCGACAAAGTTTACACACAGGACCTGTATATCTTGCCATAATGTTTTGTGCGTCTTCCTTCGTTCGGATTTAGATAGATCTTACTTATACGATACTTCACGAGGCCAGCATCAAGTGCCGAACCCCTGACTACACGCGCCGTTTCTTGCGCGGACGACAGCCGTTGTGCGGCACGGGGGTCACATCGGTGATCGAGCGGATTTTCAACCCGGCCCCCATGATCGAGCGAAGCGCGGCTTCACGGCCTGGCCCCGGGCCTTTCACAAAAGCATCGACTTCCCGCATACCATGTTCCATCGCCTGCTGCGCGGCCTTCTGACCGGCTAACTGGGCCGCGAAGGGCGTACTCTTACGCGAGCCTTTGAAACCGGCGATACCGGCGCTGGCCCAGGTTACTGTATTGCCCTGCTGATCGGTCATGGTTACGATAGTGTTATTGAACGTCGCGTAGATATGGGCCTGCCCATACGGCACGTTCCGCCGCACACGGCGTCCACCACGTTGTGATCTTCCTCGTCCCATTAGTCCTCCACTAACAACCTTAACCTATGCAGGTTGAATTATTTCTTGGTAGCACCGCGACGACGACCACGCCCGGCAACCGTCTTACGGGTGCCACGTCGCGTCCGTGCGTTTGTTTTCGTTCGCTGACCGCGCACCGGCAAGCCGCGGCGATGCCGCAGCCCGCGATAGCAGCCGATCTCTTGCAGACGCTTGATATTAAGCTGCACCTCGCGACGCAAATCACCTTCAATACGATAATTGGCGGTGATGTACTCACGCAGGCGTTGAATTTCCGCCTCGGTCAGGTCTTTAACTCTTGTATCGGGATTGACGCCAGTCGCCTCAACA
>DAOUES010000285.1:0-26546 GCA_034430335.1 Anaerolineae bacterium
TGTGATCTATCTCGCCCCGCCGCAGTATAAGGGAATGTGGCGCAGGGCGCTTGAGTTGATCGACGCTTACCCTTCCTGGCTGCACGGCGACGGTATGGTGATCGTTCAGATTGACCCGTCAGAGGATGAAGAGGTGCCGTTGTCGGCCCTTTCCCGTTATGATGAGCGGAAATACGGCAAAACCCTGCTCGTTTTTTATGAACTTCCCCCGGAGTAACGCTTTGTGGGCTGGGTTTTTGTGTTTTTCGTTGGCTGTCGCCGGGTCGAAATATAATTTGACTGGGACATCGGCGGTAGGGGTGGGGCTTGTCCCCACCCAGCAGGGTGGCTGCATGGGCAGGGCGATACCACACCCTGTTGGTGGTTTACAGAGCACGAGTCGGTTCGTGGTTGTTTTACCCTTGAAGTCTGCCGTGCTACAATCTGGTGGATTTAGCTCACAGGCAGGGTGTGAGCCACTCACTGTAACAAGGAGTATTTGATGCGCGAATGTGCTGTATGCAACACCAAAACCGACGACCATATCCTTGAATGCCCCAATTGTGGTGCCGATCTGGCGACTGAATCTGTGCGGGCGAGGGCACTCAAAGCGATCCTCGAAAGCCCGCGCGCTTCACATGTCTTCATCGTTGCGCCCGATCATGCCTGCCCGGTGTGCCGCGATAGCCAGGGCACCTACGCCAAGGACTCTGGCCAGATTCCCGCGCTGCCGCACGAAGGTTGTTCCTGCCCGGACGGTTGTCGATGTCGCTACGAACCCCTGGTTGTGGAAGTCGGCCCGTAGCGATTTTTTTGATCTGGCAGTTCGTTGTCGGATTCTGTTATCGCGAAGGGAAATGAATGATGCTGAAAGAGTTCCGCGATTTTGCCCTCAAGGGAAGTGTAATTGATCTGGCGATTGGTATTATCGTTGGCGGCGCATTCAATCAGGTAGTGAACTCCCTGGTCAACGATATCGTCATGCCCCCGATTGGTTTGCTCCTGGGGAAAGTCGATTTCTCCAACCTGTTTATTGATCTCACCGGTGGGGGATTCCAATCCCTGGCCGATGCGCAGGAGGCAGGCGTGGCGACGTTGAACTATGGATTGTTCATCAATACCATCATCAATTTTATCATTGTCGCTTTTGCCGTTTTCCTGCTTGTGAAAGCCGTGAACCGTTCACGCGAGGTTGCGGAAGAACTTGCTGGGAAGAAGGAAGAAACGTCCGCCGATCTGACCACTAAAGAATGCCCCTACTGCTTCTCGGCCATCCCGATCAAGGCCACCCGCTGCCCCAACTGCACGTCAGAACTCTAGCGTCTTGTAAACCTGATCGTTCAACATTTAGTCAGGCCGAATATAAACCAAGATTCCATCTCGTAGGGGCGACCCTCGCGGTCGCCCAGGTTCATTTTTGCCCGGTGCTTTAGCGCCGGGAAAGCTTCACAACTCTCTGGATTCTTCGTACAGGCGCTCGATAAACCGAAGCGCCTGTTTTTTTGTTTTCACATTGCCGACTGCCTGTGCTTCGATCAGGCCGGTGAGGAGCGCGCCCACTATCGGGCCGGGTTTGATGTTGAGGTGATTCGTGATTTCCCTGCCGTCCAGCAGGGGTGGGGGGGCGACGATCTGCTGGTGCCGCCTGAAGAAAGCGTCGAGAACCGGTGACGCCGCATCATCGACCAGTTTTCCCCACTCGACCGGGTCGAGTTCTCCCACCGGCTGCCCGGCGAGATAATGGGCCAGCATCAGCAGCACCCCGCCGATTCCGGTTTCCCCGCAGTCACGGTAATACCGGTGGATTTCCAGCGAACTCAACGGCTGGCAGCGACTCAGATGCGGGCGCGTTCTCGCCAACGCGCTGATGACCCGTGCCTCGCTGTTCGATAATCTCAGCCGGTCGCCCCATGCTTCTCCGGGATCGCTCTCCTCCTGTGGTGATAGCGCACCCAGGACAAGCAGCGCCTTGATCGACCGTCCGTCGGCGAAAGTCTGTGAAAGGTATTCTTGAAGCTGCTGCCGGTATCGATCCAGGATCATCACCGATACGCCCATGATCAAATTAGCGGCGGTATTGTCATCCCGTTTCTGCCCGATGATCTTGATCAGCTTGCTCAGGCTGTCGACTGTGGCAAGCTGATCGTCGAAGTCCGCTTTCCCTGGAACGTCATACGGGAAGATGGAGTCCAGCAGCCCTAACACATCCAGCAGCCTGAGCGAACTGGCCGGGTGTCCCCCCGCCAGCATTTTGACGAATTCGTCTCGTACCCGTTCGGCTTGATTGGGGTTTCCCCGCTTGTCGATGAGGCCGCCGCTCGCCGAACGCGCCGCGTGTTTTGTGTCGGGATGCATTCGCAGCCCGAATTGCAGCGACTGCCTGACCGCCCGCAGCGCCCGGATCGGGTCGCTGGCGATGCTGGTTTCGCTGCATTGGCGTAGGACTTTGTTGTTGAACAGATCCTCCTGCCCACCCAGCGGATCGATGATCAGTCCCGGTTGATCCAGTCGAACTGCCATCGCGTTGATCGTGAAATCACGGCCTTCCAGGTCTTCGAGCAGCGTTTCACCCCGGAAACTTGCCACGTCGACGATCTTTTTTGTCCGGTCTTCGTCGCTGATAATCACCCGCCCGGTGCGGCGCTCCGGGTCGATTGGGAAGTACGCACCGCCGAGTCTGTCGGCCAGGTGGCGGGCGGTCGATAGGCCATCGTCGGGCGTGGCTAGATCGTAGTCGTGGATCGGGTATCCACACAGCCCATCCCTGACGATCCCGCCAACGAGATACAGCCGTTGGCTGTCCATAGCGTTCTCTGCGATGTCATGGACGAGTTCCGGCCACTCGAACCGGCGGCGGGGTTCGGAAGGTGTCAGGCTCATCACTTCCCCTTCTGAGGCATTTGTGTTTTATTGCTGGCTCGATCTTTCATCCCCGATTCCATCTCGTAGGTGTGCAGCGGGTTTTGCTTCAAGCGAAATCCCAAAGCAATTGGTGGTTGGTTTTGTTCTTTGACAAATCAATGAGGCAATCGAATTCAGGGCAAAACACCATGTGGTTCTGCTCCCTCCACCTGGAGGGGGAGGGACGGGGAGAGGGTGAAAACGTCGCCTTCTATTGCTTGTAAATCTTCATTAATTGCCAGCATGCTGCGCCCGTAGGTCGATATCAAACCCTCAAGTTTCCCCGGATATATACGACCCCGGTTTCACCACGCCGATGAACGGCAGGTTTCGATAATACTCGTCGATATCCAGGCCGTAGCCAAACACAAAAACATCCGGGATTTGGAAGCCGATGTAATCCAGCTCGACCGGGACTTCACGGCGTTCGGCTTTGTCGAGCAGTGCGCATATCCGTAGGCTTTTCGGCTGGCGGGCATTCAACAGGCGAAGCACTTCGTCCAGCGTTCGGCCTGAATCCACGATATCCTCGACGATCAAAACGTCCCGCCCGTAAAGTGGGATTTTGAGGTCCATCAGGATGCGCACTGAGCCGCTCGATTCCCGTGCCCCCACGCCGTATGAAGATATTGCCATAAAATCGACGCTGTGCGGGACGGTCAGGTGGCGCATGAGGTCGGTCATGAACAGCACGCAGCCTTTTAAGATGCCGATCAGCACCAGCCCGTCGGTCGATACGTAGTCATTTGAAATCTCTTTTCCCAATTCGGCAATACGGGCGTTTAACCTGTCCGGGTCGATCAATACGTGATCCAGGAGTTCTTCGACTGTTTGAGGCATACTCTGCCCCTTTCGGTAGCATTGCAAAAGAACGTGGACGGCCTGTTTTGCCCCCTCAAACCCGGCTCTTCACGCTCAGGGTTTAAGTCCCCTCGCCCTGAGGGAGAGGGGATTTAGGGGTGAGGGTAGGGAACCACGCTGTTCTGTGGTGCTCTCCCCTGCTTGACAGAAAAAACACTACTTGTCGGTTGGTCGACCCGGCACCTCGTGGCAGTTCCGGCAGCGCGCCTCGTAGGATTCGGTCGCGCCGATCAGGATGATAGGATCATTGTAATTGGCCGGTTTGCCGTTGATCAACCGCTGCGACCGCGCCGCTTCATCCCCGCATACCACGCAGATCGCGTGCAGCTTGTCTACCTGTTCCGCCTGTGCCATCAATGCCGGTATCGGGCCAAATGGTTCCCCTCGAAAGTCCATGTCGAGTCCGGCCACGATCACCCGCAGCTCGTGTTCGTCGGCAAGCTGGCGGCAGATTTCCACCAGGTGATTGTCGAAGAACTGTGCCTCGTCGATGGCGACGACGGTCGTATCTCCGTTGATATTGTTCAAGATGTCAGACGATTTCTCGATGGCAACCGCGTCGGCTTCGCGTCCGTCGTGTGAGTTCACGCTGGCGATCCCGTAGCGGTCGTCGAGGCTGGGTTTGAATACTTGAACGGTCTGCTTGGCGATTTCCGCCCGCCGGATTCGCCGGATCAGTTCCTCCGACTTGCCGCTGAACATGCTGCCGCAAATCACTTCGACACGCCCCTGGTGATGCTTCATCTATTGTCCCTTTTGTGATACAAGAAGGCGCGACATTGCGATTTGCAAGCCGCGCCTGGGTTTTTACTGGTGTCAAACGGGTGATTCTGGTCTTTGTCTTACGCTGACCGGGTTAGCCTTCGGGTAGTTCGAAACCCCTTGCGCGCATATTCTTCTTGAGAGTGACCAATCCCTTTGCTCCAAAGCCTTTGATAATCAGCAGCCCTTCGTCGCCGGATTCCTCCAGCTTTGCCAGCACGTCCCCGGCTGTCTTGATTCCGGCTTCGATGAGGATGTTCTCGTTCCGGCTGCCGATCTCGAGCTCGCTGATTGACAGGTCGGGTGATGTACCGGCTTCCAGTTCTTCTTCCTGTGCCGCGATGATCTGTTCGCGGGCCTGTAGACGCTTCAGGAAGCGGTCTACCTGGCCTTCGGTATCGACGATGCGCTGTTCACCGGTATAGAACGGGTGGCAGGCGCTGCACACATCGGTTTTGATCTCGGCTACGGTGGACCCCGTCACCCAGGTGTTCCCACAGGCACACGTCACACGCGCTTCTGTGTGCCATTCGGGATGGATTCCTTCTTTCACTGTGTTTACCTCTGTCTTCGCAGCACGGCCCTGATTGTCAGGGTAGCGTTCTGCATTATTTTAGTAAAGCGATGCAGGTTAATTTGCCTTGCTGTACCTATCCGAAATGAGCAAAGCGAATTGTCGGATAGGTTTAGTGAGTGTTCGGGTTATCAGGATAAACGCTGATTTCTTTACGACCACCTCGGCCATATTCGAAGTAGACGTATCCTTCTTCTTTGGCGAAAATCGTGTAGTCGCGTCCCATGCCGACGTTTGAGCCGGGGTGGAATTTCGTCCCCTTCTGCCGGACGATGATATTGCCGGGGATCACGTACTCACCGCCAAAGCGCTTCACGCCGCGCCTCTTGGCGTTGCTGTCACGACCGTTTTTCGTTGAACCGCCGCCCTTTTTATGTGCCATTTCTCTACCCTCTCTTAGCGTTTGTCAACAGCTCAAGTTGTTGGCAAACCGGGATTTTATTCCCTCGCAAAACGGAAGCAGAACTACTCGCCGGTTTCTGCCTCTTCGACCTTTTCGGTCTCTTCCTTCGGTGAACTCTTCTTCTTCCCGACCTGAATCTCGTTGATCATCAGCTTGGTATAGTTCTGGCGATGCCCCTGCTTCCTGCGATACCGTGTGCTGGGGCGGTACTTGAAGACGACGACCTTTTTCCCCTTGAACTGGCTGATGACTTCTGCTTTGACGGTTGCGCCGGAAACCAGCGGCTTGCCGACTTTGGGCTTCTTCTCGTCGCTGATAAACAGGACTTCGTCGAGGTCGATTTTTGTGCCGACTTCGTAGGGAAGCTTCTCGACGACGATAAATCGGCCTTCTTCAACTGGATACTGTCTTCCGCCGATGCGGACAATTGCGTACATTCTTCTCTCCCGTTCTTCGCTTGCCGCCTGGTCACCACTGCGTTGAGAAGTTCCCAGGGGAAGACCGGATTTATGATGGTTTGACGTAATAACGCCCCGGCATCGGGGCAGATGCAGATTATAACGAGCGGGCTGTTGACTGTCAACGCGAATTTGAAGTCATTTTTGCCATGATCGCCGCCTCGATCTGTTCGCTCGACAGTCCCTTTTCGTTCTTGAAGATCAGCACCAGCGGGTGATCGTAAACGGTGAACGATTCGTCGGCAAAACCGGGGAACACGCCGCCGGGGAACGTCAATCCGGGCGGGGTTGCTAACCCCGCCTGTTGGACCGGGTCGTCGATCAGCGATACGTCAAAGATGTTGGGGTAGCGCGAGAATGAGTTTTCGAGCGTATAACCCAGTTCGCCGCCGAACAGCGCCGAATAATACCCCGCTGTATATGGATAGCGATCTTTGTTTCTCATGATCGTACCATAAAGCCGGTTGCTGGCGATAATGATAGTGTCGGCTTCGGCAGCAACCGATGCAATCGAGCGGATTTTCGCCTCGTCGTCCGGCTCGGCATACAGGTCGATCTGTTCGCATCGGTAGGCCGCCTCCCGGATGATCAACTCCCCGTTTTCCTGATACAGGTCCAGGGGTAGGGCGTCATCCCGGTATTCCAGGACAAGATGGCTTCCGGGTAGAATTTCCTTGTAAATCCATTCGCTTGCCCTGATCCAGGGGTGCGGCTCCTCGTACATCTTCACGAACGCCGCCGCGTACCCGGTGCTCGGCACGATGATCAACAACACCGCTGCCACCGTGATGATCTTCCTTACCCTGTTCGACAGTCTATCCTTAATCGCGAAAAACAGCCCCGGCGAGACAGCGAGCAGCGTTGGCGTTACCGGCAGCATGTACCTCGGAAACTTGACGAACTGCGTCCCGACCAGCAGCAGGAACGATGCTGCCCACACACTGACGATCATGTATTTGCGCCGTTTAGTGTTGATCGCCAGACCAACCGTCCCGATCAACCCCGCGTAGCAGGCGAGGATCATCGGCAGCCCCAGTGCCCAGCGTGCCTGCTGCCCGATGTGATAGATCAGCGGCCACGTTCCGGCGTACTGCCGGGTGAACGTCCAGTCCAGGCTGCCGGAGGCCATCCCTGCCTGTGTGATCGCCGCCTCGAAAAACGGCACCGGGTCGACCAGCGCGAACGGGCTTGTCACTCCGAACGCCAGCGCCATCGTCAGCACCGTGAACCAGAACACCGCTGTAAACGGACTTCCACCTGAAAAGATATGCCGTCCCCCCTTGCTAAGGGGGGACAGCTTTTCGCTGCTGCGAAAAGCAGGGGGGTGATCTTCGCCTACACCATTGAAGTCTTTAATTGCTTTGCTAAGGGGGGGGCTGCCCCCTCCACCTGGAAGGGGGAGGGCTGGGGAGGGGGTGAAAACGGCAATGATCGGTATCAACAGCAGTCCACCGGTTATTTTGCAGCTTGCCGCCAACCCTGCGAACATCCCGGCCAGCAGGCTGTCGAGTGGTTTTCTTGTTTCCGAGTATCGAACCAGCGCCCAGAGAGTCAGCGTCGCAAACAGCGCCAGCGAAGTATCGACCGTCCCGAAATGCGCATTTTGAATATGCGTTACGGCTGAGGCACACAATGCCGCGCTGAACACCCCCGCCCACCGATCAAACAACCTGCCCGCCAGCAGCGCGACGGATAGGATGGTCAGCGTGTCACAAAACGCCGAGAAAAGCCGTCCGCTGATCAGCAGGTGGTCGAAACGTGGTTTTCCGCCGCTGTTGAGAATCATCCCGGCGGTCGATTCGACCGTAATCCGGCTGCACCATTCCGGGTTCACTTTGCAGGGCAGACCGAGCAGCCGTTCCAGCCCGGCGCTCGCATACAGCGGGAGATGCCCGTAAGCATAAGGCCGCTCGCCCCCATCGGCATCTCGATACGGGTTTAACCCTGCCAATCTGATCGATCCATCCTCCCCCCGCATCTCGATTGTTTGTGCGATGAACAGGATGCCCCGTTCGTCAGGATGTAGCTGGTAACCTCCGTCCCAGTCAAGAAGATGCGTGAAGCGGAACCAGGCCCCAATCGCAACGATCAATACAAGCGCCAATGCGCTGAAAACTTTGCTATTCAGCGCATTGTTGGGCGAATGGCATACCTCGATTTCGACTTGTAGAGGCGGGGCTTGTCCCCGCCCTCGGTTTATCCGCCTTTTTGTCATCGTCTGTTAGCAAAAAAGCCGCGACTATCTCGCGGCTCATCGTTCTGATATTGTCCCGCTGACGTTCGATTAGCTTGCGCCGAGATAGGCGTCGCGCACCATCTTGTTGGCAAGCAGTTCGTCGCCCGTGCCGCTGATGACGATCTCGCCAGTCTGGAGAACGTATCCCCGGTCGCAGATCGAGAGCGCGACCTGGGCGTTTTGCTCGACCAGCAGGATGGTCGTTCCCGCCTCGTTCAACCGTTTGATCGTCGCGAAGATCTCCTGAACGAGAATCGGTGCCAGTCCCATCGACGGTTCGTCGAGCAGCAGCAGGCGCGGTTCGGCCATCAATGCCCGCCCGATTGCCAGCATCTGCTGTTCTCCGCCCGATAGCGTTCCACCCGGCTGGCTTTCGCGTTCTTTCAGCCTGGGGAAGATTTCGTAGACGACATCCAGCGAATTCCTGACCCCCTCCCGATCCCGCCGCGTGTAAGCGCCCATGTCGAGATTCTCGCGGACGGTCAGCCTTGCAAATATCCGCCGACCTTCCGGGGCCTGTGTGATCCCCTTCTCGACGATCTCATGAGGCCGGGTCTCGGTGATATCTTGATTCTCGAAGACGATCTGGCCTTCTCTGGCCGGTGTGATCCCGCTGATCGTATTCAGCGTCGTCGATTTCCCGGCTCCGTTCCCGCCGATCAGGGTGACGATCTCGCCCTCTTCGACCTCGATGGATACCCCTCTCAAGGCGTGGATGTTTCCATAGAACGTGTTGATGTTGCGAACTTCTAATAGGGCCATCAGCTTTACTGCTCCATTGGTGTGCCCAGGTAGGCTTCGATTACGCGCGGATCGTTCTGAACCTCGGCGGGCGTGCCTTCTGAGATTTTTAAGCCATAGTCCAGCACGGTGACCTGGTCAGAAATGCCCATCACTACCTTCATGTCATGCTCGATCAGCAGGATAGTCAGGTTCAGTTCAGCCCTGATTCTCAC
Organism: Anaerolineae bacterium; assembly: GCA_034430335.1. Lineage (GTDB taxonomy): Bacteria > Chloroflexota > Anaerolineae > Aggregatilineales > UBA3940 > JAFGOY01. Next base: position 9,131 of record DAOUES010000285.1, read on the forward strand.
GATAAACGCCATCAGGTCTTCTGTTTCGAGCGGGTTCATCCCCGCTGTGGGTTCGTCCAGTAGCAGGAGAGTTGGCTCGTTTGCCAGTGCCCGTGCGAGCTCCAGCCGTCGCTGCGCGCCATACGGAAGATTCCTCGCCAGCGTTTCGGATTCGTCTTTCAACCCGATCAGTTCAAGAAGTTCCAGTCCCTTTTTTACGGCCTGTTTCTCTTCTTCGACGGTGTGTGGTGGGTGGAAAACCGCCCCGAATAAGCTGCTTCGCATCCGGGGATGCCGTCCCACCATGACGTTTTCCAGTGCGGTCATCGCCGAGAAAAGCCGAATGTTCTGGTATGTTCGAGCGACCCCCAACGCGGCGATCTTGTCGGGTGTGTAACCGATGATCGGGCGTCCGTTGAAAAATATCTGTCCTTCTTCTGGGGTGTAGAACCCGGTGATGCAGTTGAAGTACGTGGTTTTCCCGGCCCCGTTCGGGCCGATGACGCTGGCGATTATACCTTCGTTGACAACCAGGTCGACGTGGTCGACGGCGATCAGGCCGCCAAAACGCTTGGTTAGCTGCTGAGTTTCGAGTATGGTGGTCATGCAGCATCACCTCCAGAGGGATTAGCAAGGTGTTCTTGAGGATGTTGATCTTCGTCCTCGTGCATCTCAAGACGTCGGCGCTGTGAAGGCCAGAGGCCCTCCGGGCGGAAGATCATCATCGCCACCAGCAGCCCGCCGAAGGCGAGCATACGGTAGGTTTCGAGTTCGCGCAGCAGTTCCGGCAGGCCCTTCAAAACCAGCGACCCGGTGATCACCCCCGGGATGCTGCCCATGCCGCCCACAATGACCAGCGACAGCACGTTGATCGAAACCATCAGGTTGTGGTCTTCTGGGCCGGTAAACATATTTCGTGAAGCAAATAACACGCCGCCCAACCCGGCGAACGCCGCGCCAATCGCGAAGGCCATCAGCTTATACTGCCATGTGTTGATCCCCACTGCCTGGGCGACCGTCTCGTCTTCGCGCATCGCGACCCACGCGCGGCCAACCCGCGAGTTTTGCAGCCTCGATGTCACGAAGATCACCAGCAAACAACCAAGTATGATTAACCAGACGAATGCTCGCGGGGAGTTGAACGGTATTCCCAGGATACTTGGCCCGGCGATGTCTCTTACACCGCGAGGCCCGCCTGAAAATCCGGTCAGCGCGTCGCTCTTGCTTAGAATGCGGATGATTTCGCCGAAGCCCAGCGTCACGATTGCCAGGTAGTCCCCGCGCATCCGCAGTACCGGGACGCCCAGCAGGATACCGGCCAGCGCTGCAAGCAGGACGCCACAGATCAGCGCTATCCAGAAGTTCCACAGCAGGTTGTGCGGGGTGGGGGCAGTCAGCAGCGCGACGGTATACGCGCCAATCGCAAAGAAGGCGACGTACCCCAGGTCGAGCAGTCCGGCCATACCCACCACGATGTTCAATCCCAGGCCCAGCAGCACATAGATGCCGACCGTGCCGAGCGTGTAGTTCCAGTAATCGCTCAGTGGAAGGGGGATGAGCACCAGTACCAGCAGGATGATGCCGTACCAGATCCAGTTGCTGTATTTACTCTGGTTGATCTTCTGGAGGAGCGGCACCTGTGAGACACGTTCTTTGACCTTTTCCCACAGCCGTCCGATAGCCTTACGTAGCGGTTTGTCGCGCAGCCTGAAGGCCAGCCAACCGGCTCCTGCCCCAACTGCGCTGATCCATAATAAATGGACAACCGCGCCAACCACTGGCGATAGCCCGAGTAGGAGCAGTTCAATCGCGTCGGATGATAGGGAAGTGAGGTAATCACGCATCTCAATCCCGGCGGCATTGATGCTGCCCACCGTAAAGGCATAGATTGCCACGAGCAGCCCGGTCATGACGCCTGCGGTCAGCCCGGAAAGCAGCGCTTTCTGCTGAGTGTCCTGTTCGGTTGGCTTTGCAGCCATGCTGCCATTCCAGAAATAGACCAGTGTCAGCAGAAAAACGAGGTTGAAGATTGCCCCAGGTGATGAAGCCCTTGCAGAGTTCGTATTCCCAATGAACCCACCCATCAGTTCGGTCGCCGTGCTGGTGAAGCCGATCAGCGAGAAGAATATCGTCACGACTGCAAAGGTCAATCCGGCGCTGACGCCGTTGCGAATATGTTCCTTCATTAGACTTTCTCCTCGGTCAGGACTTCACCCAGGATGCCGGAGGGACGGAACACGAGCACCAGCACCAGGATCGAAAAGGCGATCACGTCTTTGAGCTGGAAGGGTAGCCCCAGCACCGCCGGACCGACCGATTCGACGATGCCCAGCACCATCCCTCCTAACATGGCTCCCGGAAGATTGCCGATACCCCCCAAAACCGCTGCGGTAAATGCCTTCAACCCGGGGATGAAACCGACATAATGGTAGATGATGCCGTTATGAATGCCCCACATGACCCCGGCTGCGCCGCCCATCGCGCCGCTGATCGCGAACGTCCGGCTGATGACACCGTCGACATCGATGCCCATCAATGCTGCGGTCTTTTTGTCTTCGGCCACTGCACGCATTGCGCGTCCCATGCGTGTGCGCTGTACGATTGTATAGAGCACTATCAGGAGGATAATCGATAATACAAACGTAAAAACCCCGGTATAGGTGATAACAACATCCTTGCCGTTGACCAAAATCGCCCACCCTGTGTTCCGGGTCAGCAAATCCGGGTTGAGGTAGTCCCGGCGTCTGGGGCTGAAAATCAACTGTGCGGCGTTTTGCAGGAATATCGACGCACCAATTGCACTGATCAGCGGCACGAGGCGCGGCGCTCCCCGGAGAGGGCGGTAGGCGATCTTCTCAAGGAAGACCCCGGTGATGGTCGACACCGTCATGCCTGCCGCAAACGCGAGTACGATTGACAGCACCGGGTTGGCATTGAGAAACGATTGGCCCGCAGCAGGGTCGACGACCCATGCCCCCAGTGCTTCCAGCATGAAATACCCTGAATAGGCTCCGATCATCATGATTTCGCCATGTGCGAAGTTGATCATGAAGAGAATCCCGTATACCAGCGTATAACCAATCGCGATGACCGCGTAGACACTTCCCAGAATCAGTCCCGAGATCGTAAATCTTAGCCAACTGTCGGCACCGTAGACCTGCTCGATAACTGCCAGCGCGTAGATACGCCAGATCAGATATCCGATGAACAATACTGCAATGGTAATTTGAACTATTCTGTATGTGTTGAGGGGCATTCGCATTTTTGGCGATGCGGTTTTTTCCATAATTGCTACCTCTGAACGGTAGTTTTTACCTGTGGGCGGTAAAACTGTGCTTTGTGAAGAAGAGAAGAGAGGCAGGCAGATGGTACCTGCCTCTCTATATTTATTATTGGCTGGCTACTGGGTTGAAGTTACGGAGCCTGAACCCACTCGCCGTTTTTAGCAACATAGAACGTCGGGCCGGTGGTGTTGCACTCGCCGGTCGCATCACAACTGATCACACCGCTGAGGCCTTCGTATCCTTCCAGGTCCCGGACACCTTCAACCATTGCTGAACGTGGGAAGTACAGGTTGCCGCCCTGTTCAATTGCCACGTCCTTCGCCACACTGATCAGTGCCGCGACGATGTCGTAGCCGTTCCAGGTGAATGGTGAGAGCGTTCCAGGAGCATCTCCGAATGCCTCTTCATACGCTGCGTCGAAAGCTTCCTTCTCAGGGCTGGCCGGTGGAATGAGCGAGGTGGCAATCGTGCCCTCGGAATTTTCGCCGGTCAGGTCGAGGAAGTTCTGTCCAAAGCAGCCGTCATCACTGAAGAAGGTTACGCCTTCCAGCCCGGAGGATGCCATCTGGTTCCTGAGCACGGCTGCGTCGGCGTCGTAGCCGCCGAAGTACAGCACTTCAGGTTCCAGAGCAGCGATACCGGCCAGCGGTGCGCTGTAGTCGGTCTCGCCTGGGGTGATCGCTTCGAAGGCCACTACTTCACCGCCGAGCTTTTCGAACTCGCTCTTGACGATCTCGGCCAGGCCTTGTCCATATGCACCACCGTCGTGTATGACGGCGATCTTGGTCGCGCCGAGCGTATTGTAGATGTACTCGGCGGCGTTCATGCCCTGTACGGTGTCGGTGAAGGCAATACGGTTGAATACTGATGACCCCATCTCGGTTAGCCCGGGGTTCGTCGCCGATGGTGAGAGCATCGGGAACCCGGCGGCGTCGTAGATCGGAATGGCTGCCTCGGTCGAACCGGAGAAGGTGTGACCGGCAATGGCGACCATTGAGGGTTCGGAGATGAACTTGTTGGCAACCGCCGCTCCACCTTCTGGTGCTCCGCCGGTGTCTTCAATCACCAGTTCGAACTGGAAACCATTGAACTCGCCAAAGTCGTCGATGGCGATCAGACCACCCTGGGAGATATCGGTGCCAAATGCCGAGTATTCGCCCTGGGTTGGGCCTGCATAACCGATCTTGATGGTGTCTCCCTTTTTAACAACTGCACAGCCGAGCGGGTCAGCTTCGCACGCCGCAGGTTCTTTGCTACCACCGCAAGCGGTTGCAAACAGTGCAACTAATAACAGGGCTGCTAACAGCCCATAAGTACCTTTTTTCATCTCTGGCTTCTCCTCAATCATTTGCGAAAATTGGATGATGTACGGCCTATGCAACAACGCTCTCTGGCGTCCTGGTCTGCTTCACCAGCAGCAGACCTATCGATCCATAGCAAGCCTCCTATAGATAGTTGACGTAACTTTGAGAGTTATAACTTTAAAGAAGCGTCGATCCCATTGTTCAGGATAGGCGCTCTAATAAGCTCACAATGTCAAATCCTATCATGCCGTATTGAAAGCTGTCAAGGTATGATCCAACCGGATAGTATGGTACTTGTATTTTCCGCTGAGTGCAACATTACGATTGCGGTCTCTCACTGCGTTTACGTTGAAGGCAACATGCGGTAATATGTTTTTTATGTTGAAATTGTGCGGTTGTCGTGTTGTATCGGTTTTATCGGTGCTTGGTGCGCTGTCCTTGTTGGCTGTAGTATCGACTGGCTGCGGCCCCTCCCCGGCGACGCCGGTCGCCGCGCCGGTTTCCGATGATCTTCAACAGCAGCTCGCCAATACGCCTGATCCATTTCTCTTGTTGACACTCCAGGCCGATGCCGCCGCGACTGCCGGTGAACTTGCCCAGGCAGTGCCCACCTTGACGCCTGACCGGGTGACACCGGCAGCGCCGTCTGATAGTGTGGTGGGGACACTCCCTGCGGATCGGCAGGGTGCCTGCCAGGTGCCCGATGGCTACGTCTTGCACAACCGGGAGGGCTTTTGTTTATCTGCGCCGCCGTCCTGGACCCCGTATAATATGGATGGTGGTGTTGCTGCCACACTCGGAACGACGCCCGGCCAGGTGATATCCTTGCAGCCCGAATGGGCACAGTCGGCGGCGGACTGTCATCTGACCATCTACCTGACTCGTGGGTATTCCCCGGACGATCTGCTGGCCGTGCAGTATGCGCAGTCGCAAAGTCGGGGTGATATTGTCGAGATCACCAGCCCACAGGTGCAGTTGCTCGGCGATCTGGCGATTTCCGGTTTTACCTGGCTGCTAAAAGATGGCGAGAGTGGTGCAGTCTATATCGGTGTCGTCAGGTTGAATCAACTGGTTCATATCAGTTTTGGCGGAAACAACTGCCCGGTCGATGATCTATTTCCCGTTTTGGAGACTTTGCGATTTAATAGTGATCGTTGACCGAATCATTCGAATGACTGCTATATTCAAACCATTGTTTGGTTGAGATTATTCTCCGAAGCATCATATAGCATTGGAAGGTGGAAAGACTATGAGTGATTACGAATTCTATGGCGGGGATGAGGAACGCGAAGCTGCCGAAGATCGCATCCGGCGGATTCGCGAAGGGGGAGGCGCAGCGCCCGAACCAACGCCATCGTACGATGACGGGCTTGGCGAATCGGAAGCGGTTGCGCGGGCGCGCGCCCGCGTAGACAAAACCCGTGACGCCATCGGTGTTGGTGAGAGTCAGCCGGCTGCTCGTTCGCGGGAAGGGCAGAAGAAGACCGGCGGGCGGGGCCGTCAGGCGGTTGTCGTGATCGGCGGTATTGTGGCGATAGGTGTCCTGATTGTCTTGATTATCCTGATGGTTCGCGGCCTGGGAAGTGGATCGCTCCCCTTTGGCGCGACCAAAACGCCAACACCCACCGCAACACCCGATTCGACTGCCACTCCACTGCCCACCGAAACGCCCACCCCGACGAAGAAAGCCCCTTCGACGCTCGCCCTGCCGCCGTTGACCTGTATTTTCCAGAGCGGTGAAGGCTGCTTTGATTATTGCGCCGACAGCGCCAACCAGAGCGAATGTGACTCGGCCCGCGATTTCGTTCGCGCCCAGGGAGCCGATCCGGAGTTCTGGCTCGAATGTATTGCTCCCGGCCCAGGTGCCAATGAGGGCAATCCGCAGCTCTGCCTCGAAGACGCCTGGCGGGAGATGAATCCATAGTCATGGAAAACAGGGTAGGGGGAAAGATATCACCGAAGCTGTCCCAGGTTGTCGGGATCGTTCTTGGCGTCGCCGGGGCCGCGATCGTCATCGTCTCCACGCTCGCCGATCAGATCGGTCTGGGCAGGGTTCGCGGCTATCTTGGTCGGTACCAGTATTGGGCGATCTGCTTTGGCCTGGGGGTGCTCGTCGTGGCTGCGGTGTTCTATCTGCTCGGTGCCCCGCCAACTAACGGCGACTGATGGCCGGATTCGGTACTGCTGCAACAGGTTGAGGTAGCACAATGGGGCACAGCGTACTGTGCCCCATTGCTGTCAATGCGAGCGGTAGCGAACTGTATATTCGCGTAATTCGCGGATAAACTTTTACACTGTACCTGTTTTGATCCTGTCCTCAAACCAGCAGATCGGGAATCTGCTCCGGGTGTTCGGCGACTTTGACGCCGACCGCCTCCAGTGCCGCGATCTTGTCTTCGGCGGTTCCCACCCCACCTTCCACGATTGCCCCTGCATGTCCCATCCGTTTACCCGGTGGGGCCGTCCGCCCGGCGATGAAGCTGACCACCGGCTTGGTGACCCGTTCAGCGATGAACCGTGCCGCCTTCTCCTCGTCCGTCCCGCCGATCTCCCCGATCATCACGATCTGCTCGGTCGCCGGGTCGTCTTCGAATAAACTCAACACGTCGATGAAGCTCGTCCCGTTGACCGGGTCCCCGCCGATCCCCACGCACGTCGACTGCCCGACCCCCCGTCGAGTCAGCGCATCGACCACTTCATAGGTCAATGTTCCCGACCGTGACACAACACCGATCGGGCCGGGCGTCGCGATATGCCCCGGCATGATCCCGACCTTTGCTTCGCCGGGAGTCAGCAAACCGGGGCAGTTCGGCCCGACCAGCCGCACCCCCTTTTGATCCAGGTAAGCCCGCACCTGGATCATGTCGAGCACCGGGATTCCCTCGGTGATCGCGATGATCAGCGGGATATCGGAGTCGGCGGCTTCGTAGATGGCATCGGCAGCAAAGTGCGAGGGCACGTAGATGATCGAGCAGTTCGTCCCCGTCGCCTCGACCGCCGCCCTGACCGTATCGAAAACCGGCACCTTGCCGACCCATTCGCCGCCCCTGCCGGGGGTCACCCCGCCCACCACGTTCGTGCCATAGGCGACCATCTGCTCCGTGTGGAAGCTGCCTTCTCGCCCGGTGATTCCCTGTACGATCAATCTCGTGTTTTTGTCGACCAGGATTGCCATTTGTCAGTCTTTCTATGTGGATTGGGCAGCTTGGACGGCCAGTTTTGCTGCTTCTGATAATGTCTCGGCGGTGATCATGTTTGCTTCGGCCAGCAGTTCCCGGCCTTCCTTTTCGTTTGTCCCCACCAGCCGCGTGATCATCGGCACATCCGGCTTGACTTCTTCCAGTGCGGCCAGAATCCCTTTTGCCACCTCGTCGCAGCGGGTGATCCCCCCGAAGATATTGAACAATACCGCCTTGACGTTTGGATCGGACAGGATGATCTCCAGCGCGGTGGCGACCGTTTCGGCCTTTGCCCCCCCGCCGATGTCGAGGAAGTTGGCCGGTGTGCCGCCGTATAACTTGACGACATCCATCGTCGCCATCGCTAACCCGGCTCCGTTCACCATGCAGCCGATCTCCCCGTCCAGTTTGATGTAGCTCAGGTGTGATTCACGGGCTTTCGTTTCGGCTTCTGGTTCGTCGCTCGTGTCGCGCTGCGCGGCTAGTTCCGGCTGGCGGTTGAGCGCGTTGTCGTCGATCACCATCTTCCCGTCGACCGCCAGCAGCGTTCCCTCCCCGGTAAGCGCCAGCGGGTTGATCTCCGCCAGAGTCGCGTCGCTGGCGAGTACACAATCGTATAATCCTTTCGCGATCTGGTAGAACTCCTTCCAGTTCTCCCGGTGAATTCCCACCCGGTTGGCGATGTCGTGAGTCTGGTAGCGCCGTATGCCCAGGAACGGGTCGATATGCATCTTGACGATCTTGTCCGGCGCTGTGGTTGCTACTTCTTCGATGTCGACCCCGCCTTCACCCGATGCGATCAGCACCGTCCGGCGTGCCGCGCGGTCGGTTGTGATGCCCAGGTATACCTCGTCGACGATCTCCGCCGCCGGGTCGATCAGCACTTTCGTTACTTCCAGCCCCTTGATATCCATCCCCAGGATCGCCTGCGCCTGCTTCATCGCTTCGTCGGGAGTCTTGGCGAGTTTGACCCCCCCCGCCTTGCCCCGCCCGCCGACCAATACCTGCGCTTTGACGACCACCGGCCCGCCGATCTCGTCGGCGATGGCGAACGCCTGCTCCGGCGTCGTCGCGACTTTGCCTCTTGGAATCGGGATATCAAACTCGGCAAATCTGAACTTTGATTGGTACTCGTGGAGTTTCACGGCGTCTCCTCGCGGGGCTTTAAAATGCAAAGATGGACTGTTCCGATTTGATTATACAATTCGTCTATGACACTCACCACCGTCAACAATGGCTACCTCTTTATACCTGATCCTTTTCATAAAGGCAGCAAAAAAAAGAAAAAGTTGTCGTCCCCCTTTGCTAAGGGGGGACAGCTTCTTGCGTAAGCGAGAAGCAGGGGGGTGATCTGCGCTAAAAAGTCTGGAACCGCTCATTACGGTATCGTCACCCCGATCAGTTCAAGCGTCGATCCCCCTTCCACCGGGATCGACGTGCCGCTCGTGCTGATCATCCCACCCAGGTAGCTCACCTTGACCGGCCCGACGCCTTCGGCGTAGTGAATCCGGGCTGCCGTATTGATCAGCACCCGTGCGGCTGAACCGTCGCCGAGTTGGAGTTGCAGGTCGAAAAGGGCATCCTGTTTGACCGCCAGCGCCAGGAATGACCCTGCCGGTACGGTCACATTTTCCAGTTGTTCCGTCTCGTGAACCAGGACGATGCTTCCCCCGGTGATCGCCCCCCCCAGTCCCTGCGGAAGATCGATCACGCCTCCGGCAGTCAGTTGAACGTCCCACCATACCGGTTGTCCGAGCGGCAGCAGTTCCGATTCGTAGGTCAGGTAATCGCCGATTGGATTGCTGCCGGTGATCCCGCTGCCAAACGAAGGATCGCCAATGGGCAGCGGCGGCAGCCCGATGATCGCATTATCCTGGCATAGTATCGATGCTTCTGCTCCGCTGCCGGTATAGAGGAACGCCCCTTCTTCGATGGCTATGCTGGACAGCACGATCTCGGTAACGCCGTCAGCCGTGCTGAGTTGGTAGCGCCACTCGGCGCTGTCATGGAGCGGCCACAGCAGGTGATTGCATACACCTGACGGAACATAGCCCGGCATGGCTCCTGCGGGTGTCGGCGCGATCTGGCCTTCAGGCGTCGCCGTCACATAGATGATCGCCGGGGTTGGCTCCTCTGCCTCTTTCTTGCAGGCCGTCATCCCCAGGCCGATCACGCTGATTGACAGTATGAGAATGGTTGTTTGGGTAAGTGGTTTCATTCACATCCTCGCCGGGCGATTACATCACCCCTGTAGTATAATCCAGATAACGACAATCGTGTGGCTGCGTAAGTGAAAAGACAGGATACCGGTGGATGGTATTTGAACAAGAACTCGATCTCCTGATTCGCTCCAACTATCCCATCATCTACATCCCGACCGCTGAGGAAGAGCGGGCCGAGCAGTTGATCGCGCTGGTGGCCGAAACCGGGTCGCCGTCTCGCCGTCTGCATATCTGGGACTATATCTCCGGCTTCGAAAACGGTGCCGGTCGGATCAATCCCTTGCAGGCGATGGACGAGATCGTCAAGTCTCAGGGCGATCTCCCGGCGGTTTTTGTCATGCGCGATTTCCATCGTTTCCTTGATGATGTCCAGGTTTCCCGCAAGATCAGGAACCTCTCCCGCCATCTCCAGAACACCCGCAAGACCATGATCATCCTGGCCCCCACGCTTTCTATCCCCGCCGATCTTGCCGAAGACATCACCGTCCTTGACCTCGTTCCGCCCACGCCGGATGAGATCGATCAGGAACTTGACGCAGTATTGGAGAACGTTCCGGTGCAGTTGTCGCCGGGGAGCAGGGAGGCGCTGGTCAAAGCCTGCCAGGGTTTGACCATGAACCGCATCCGCCTGGGTCTTGCCCGTGCGATTGCCCTGTATGCTCGTCTCGATGAACGGGCGATTCCCCTGATGCTCGCCGAAAAGAAACAGCAGATTCGCCGCACCGAAGTCCTGGAGTTCTGGCCCGTCGCCGAGACCGTCGACGATATCGGCGGGCTGGATATTTTGAAGATGTGGCTCAACCAGCGTTCGGCGGCCTTCACCGCCGAAGCCCGCGAGTATGGCCTGCCCCACCCGAAGGGCGTGCTGCTGGTCGGCATCCAGGGCACCGGCAAGTCGCTCTCGGCGAAAGCCATTGCCAGCCTGTGGCAGCTTCCCCTCCTTCGCCTTGATATTGGCCGCTTGATGGGCGGACTGGTCGGCCAGAGTGAGGCCAAAACCCGCGAGATGATCCACATCGCTGAGGCGATGGCCCCCTGTGTCCTGTTCGTTGACGAGCTTGACAAGGGTTTCGCCGGATTGGGATCGGGCTTTGTCGGCGATTCGGGCACGACGGCCAGGGTCCTGGGCACCATTCTCACCTGGATGGAGGAGAAGACCTCCGCTGTCTTCATCGCGGCGACCGCCAACGCGGTCGAGACGCTCCCGCCGGAGGTGCTCCGCAAGGGCCGCTTCGATGAGATATTCTTCATCGACCTGCCCAGCGAGCGCGAACGCCGCGAGATATTCGAAGTCCATCTCTCGAAAGTCCGTGAGAACCGCCTGCGCGAGTTCGATCTCGGCGAACTGGCTTTCCAGAGCGAAGGATTCAACGGGGCTGAAATCGAGCAGGCCATCGTCGACGCGATGCACACGGCTTTCGATGAGCGCCGTGAATTCCAGACCGAGGACATTCTGATAGCGATGTCGCAGATTGTCCCGCTCAGTAAAACCTCGCAGGAACGCATTCGCAGTCTGCAAGAATGGGCGGCCAGTGGCCGCTGTCGCCCGGCCAGCACCGACGCAGCCCAGGCCGGTCTGATGGGCCAGCTTTTCGGCAATGCCGGTCTGCCGAGCTAAATCATTCCAACGATTTATTTGCGGTATAATACAGTTACCGGGCACTGAAGGTTTATTGAGGTGACCGCAGCGATTCATCTCAGGAGGATGTGCAATGTCGCACTTCACGCGCGTTCAAACCAGACTCGGCGATCTGGCGGTTCTTGAAAAAGCGCTGGTTGAACTGAATTATCGCGTCGAGAAAAATGGAATCGTCCTCGATTTCGGCGATAATGAAGAGTCCGTCGATCTCTTGATCCGTACCGGCGAGTCTTATGATATCGGGTTCAAACTGGTTGATGGTTCGATCAAAGTCGTCGGCGATTTTTCCGCGCTGAAATGGAATCCTAAACAGTTTATCGACCGTGTCACCCAGCGTTACGCCTATCTGACGGTGCTCGATCAGGCCGAGGAAAAAGGCTGGCAGTTGTCCGCCGAGGAAGTTCAGCCGGATGGCTCCATCCGCCTTGTGATGCAGCGTTGGGTTTGAGCCGAGGGAAGTGAGCTATGCCCGGTAAGCAGCAGATTGAATTCATCATCAAACCGGATGGCAGCGTCGAAGAGCGGGTGACGGGTATGACCGGCCCCGGCTGCGTCGAGCAGACCGCCGACATCGAACAGGCGTTGGGCGATGTCGTCGAACGTGAGCACACCTCCGACTATTATAAAAATCAGCAGCAGTCTGACAATACGGTCGGTGCCGGGTCATGATGCGTACTATGCCCGGCAAGTACCGTCAGCCGGTGCCGCAGGACGGGGATAGGGTGCAAAACCTGCTCCCGGTCGAAGTTGAAGTCTATATCGATCCAGATGGGGCAGTCACCTTCGCCGACCTTGAAGCCAGTCTGGTATCTGTCGCCGAAAAGCTTGATAGTCAGGCTGGCGGTGATCGGGATGCCGCCGCTGAGGATTAAAGCACAAACTGGGTATATAGAGAAAATGTCGTGGCGTTTGTCTCAAATCAGAATGAGTGTCCGGCCAAAGATACCGGTCGTCCTTCGCCGGGTCCCCGTAGCCGTTGTCAGCCTTATTAAAGAGTGGATCGGCGTCGTGGGTTTGAGGCGCGAGGTGACCCGTCTCAAGGCGCGGCGCTATGACGAATTGTTGATCTCTACTGTTGGCCTTCGCCGGGCGCTGAAAACGCAGCGCCGTGCCTACACCGATCTGCTTGAACAGCTCCGATCCCGTGAAGCAGAAATCGAAAAGTTGAAACAGGCGCTGGCTGATCGAGCAGCGAGTCGGGAACCGGCAGCAAATGACGGGCATTTGACCCTCTTTCGCCGCTTCCGTTCGATGCTCACCCAGCTTCCCACCATAGAGGCAGAAGTTAACAACGGTGCAAATGTTCAGGCTGGCGACGTTCTGGCGATCCTCTCCCCGCTCGACGAGTGGCTTGAGGAATCTGGCATCATCCCGATCGGGCAGGTAGGTGAGGAAACCGGCTTCGATCCCACCGTCCACCGCGCCGTCGGTCGTGGGGCGCGGTCGATCACTGCCGGGGATCGTATCAATGTGAAGTATGTCGGCTACCGCCTCGACTCTGAGGTATTGACCAAAGCCCAGGTGACTCTGGCCTCGAACATTGATTGAAGCCAAAGAATCGGTTGTTGAAGAAAGTCCACCACAATCTGAGATATGATGTCCCCCTTGCTAAGGGGGACGGATGAGCCTTCAGGCTCACAGGGGGTGATCGTCGTCATTCCCAGGCCATAGTTATAAAATTCAGTCCAAAAAAGTTCACCCGAATAACCTTTTATGAGAAAAATCGCCGTTGATTTCGGCACGACAAACACCATAATCGCCGCTTGGAAAGATGAGATCAAAGCCCCGGAATCGCTCAATTTGCCGGGGCTGTGTGTACCGTCAACCGGATCGCTTCCCCCGTTGGTTCCCTCGATCCTTTACGTGGCCGATGGGCAGGCCGGGGATGTGCTGGTTGGGCAGGCCGTCCGCTCCGCCGGAGTTGACGCCCAGACCGAGGAACGCTTTTTCTCGTCCTTCAAACGCGGAATCGCCGCTCGAACGCAGCCCTTCGCCCGCCGAATCGACGGTGCCGACTGGGACGACAGTCGAGTCGGGGAAGTGTTTCTCAAAACCGTTCTCGATGCCGTTATCGCCGTTGATCAATCCCCCATTGAGGAATTGGTACTCACCGTCCCGATCCAGAGCTTCGAGCAGTATCTCAAGTGGCTGCGTGACGCCTTCGCCGATCCCCTGGCCGGCGGGCAGGGTGGTATTCAAAACCTGCGAGTCGTCGACGAAAGCACCGCTGCCGCGTTGGGCTATGATGTCAATATGCCGGGTGAGTTGATCCTCGTCTTCGATTTCGGCGGCGGAACCCTCGATATATCGCTTGTTCGCCTCCCCTTGATTGACGAGAGCGGTGGCGTCCTGATCGAGCCGGGCAGTGCCGCCCCATCGGGTATCGGCGCTGCCGCTGCCGGTGCGGTCGAGGCGCGGGTGGTTGCCAAGGCAGGCCGCGTGCTCGGCGGCGACGATATCGACTACTGGCTTGCCGGAGAAGTCCTCGCCCGCAATGGAGTCACCCGCCAGGAGATTTCGACCTCGTTTGTTCAACTCAAGCAGGCCGTCGAAGAAGCCAAAATCCGCCTCTCTGATTTCGAGCAGGCCGAGGTCAACGTCTTTGATCCCGACCTGGGCCGGACGCTCCACGCGGTGCTCACCCGCTCGCAGATGGAAGACATTCTCGACCGTCACGAATTTTACACTACCGTGCAGCGAACCCTTGATAAGGTCATGCGCGCTGCCCGCGCCAGGGGCATTTTCCCCGAAGACATCGGCGCGGTTCTCTTGATCGGCGGGACTTCCCAGATACCCTCCGTCAAGCGCATGATGCGCGCCATGTTCGGCGTCGAACGGGTCTATGAGCATAAACCATTCGAAGCCGTCGCGCATGGTGCCCTGAATCTCGCGGTAGGTATTGGCCTGGACGATTTTCTCTATCACTCGTTTGGTGTTCGCCACCTCAGCCCGATCACCGGTCGCCACGAGTGGGAGGAGATCATCTCCACCGGGACCCGCTATCCGCTGCCCGAACCGGTCCAGTTGGTGTTGACCGCCTCCAGAGACGGTCAGGAAGCGCTGGAACTCGTGATCGGCGAAGTCGAGGAAAGTTCGGGCGGCCTGTCCGAAGTCATTTTTGGCACCCGCAAAATCCTGGTAGTCGATGATGGTCTGGAGCTTCGCCAGGTTCGCGCTTTGAATGACGACGAAGGCTCGCGCACCGTCGCCTATCTCTCTCCGCCCGGTAAAGCCGGTGAAGACCGTGTGCGCGTCGATTTCAACGTCGATCAGAACCGCACCCTGCGTGTCACCATCTACGACTTGCTGACCGAAACCACTTTGTTGCACAATGTGCCTGTCGTAGAGTTGCGCTGATGTTGGTCTTTATCGCTGCTTTGAATACGATATGATGTATATAGTCCGGTGTGCTCCTTTTTTTCTCTGATCCCGTCTTGTACGGGCCCCGTCTCGTACGGGCGCAGCGTGCTGCGCCCGCTGAAATCGCTGATCATTGGTGTCGGTGATTCTTCCGGCGGGGCAGATCGATGTATTGGATTTAGAATTGTGGAAGTATGAACGCTTCGGGAAATGAACCATATTTAGGCGGCCAGCGTGCCATTCGCCTGACGGGTTTCGAACCGGCCCTGAGCGGTACCGCCGGTTCCCCCTACGGGCGTTTTCGCGTCGTCGGTCTCGAGGCTCCCTCGGTAAACGGTCGGAAGCGTCCGCTCGTGGTCTTCGCCGAATTCGACGACAACACCGCCGAACTGGTTCAACTTCTCGCCGAATCGAATGGCTACGAGGTTCGCCGCACGAACAAAGGCACCGATGCCCTCCATCTCGTGCGCGCTTTGGAACCCAATATGCTGGTCGTTACCTTCCGGCTTCCCGGTATGAATGGCATGGAACTGATCCACAGTGTCCGCACCCATCCCGATAAACTCGTGCAGGGCCTTCCGATCCTCGTCATGGATGTCCGACACGGCCAGCGTGTTGTCAGGGATGTGTTTGGTTTCGGTGCCGACGACTTTTTAGAGCTTCCCTGCGAACTCCCCGCGATGCTCCGCGCCTGGCGGCGGGTCACCGGCTATCTCCGGCGTCCCTTCCCGCTGACGGCGGCTGCCAACGAAAATGAATCGATCCGCGAGGTGGCGCTGGAAAAACTGCTGGAAACCAGGCCGGAGGGATTGGTCAACGGGTTAGGCGAACTTCTCTGGCAGCCCGACCCCGAAGTCCGGGCGGCGGTGCGGGCTTCCCTGCGTCGGCTCGGAACCCCGGAAGCCAGGGCCGTCCTGGAGTGTAATATCCCTCCCCGCTGGGTTGATGAAAACCGGTAGGGCGGTTGATCATGTCTGATCCGTCCACCCGCGATCCCCGCCTCTGGGCAGCGCTGATCGGTGCTGACCGCCAGCGTCGATTGGACGCGGCCCGCACCGTTCGCGCCCTCGAATCCGAGGCGTGGTATGCCCGCCAGCTTCTTGAATCGATCCCCGTGATCGGGCCGGATCGCCGCGCCGACCTCAGCGAAGCTCTGTCTTTACTGGGTGATTACCGTTTCTCACCGCCCTACTACCTCTCCGAAATGCTCCCGGTGCCGCCCGGTGTCGTCGTCATGGGCAGCCCCGATTATCCCGACGAGCAGCCGGTGCACAAAGTCGAAGTCTCCGCTTTTTCTCTCGCTCAGTTCCCGGTGACCAATGCTGCTTATGCGGTCTTTGTCGAAGAGATGGGGCACCGCCGTCCTCATGGATGGAGCAGGAGCGGCCCGCCGCCGCACCTGTTGAATGCCCCCGTTGTGCGTGTTTCGGCCCGTGATGCCGAAGCCTATTGTGTCTGGCTCGGCCAGAAGACCGGTTTTCATTTTCGTCTACCTACCGAAGCCGGGTGGGTGATGGCTGCGCGTGGAGTCGATAGCCAGCGTGCCTATCCCTGGGGTGATGACTTCGATCCCCTGTGCGCCAATGGTTGGACTGGCTCTGAAACGTCCCGATTGTCGGCGGTCGGTATGTTCCCCGCCGGGCGCGGCCCCTTCGGCCACGAAGATTTGGCCGGGAACGTCTGGGAATGGTGTTCCTCGCTCTACTGGCCGTATCCCTACCATGCCGCCGATGGCCGCGAAGACCCCGGCTCTGACCGTGACTGGCGGGTGATGCACGGTGGATCGTGGCGCAGCCGCCCGATCTCGGTTCGCTGTTCGGCCCGCCAGGGTGAGCTTCCCACCGACAGCTTCGAAGTGGTCGGATTCCGGCTGGCGCGGGACGAATCGCGTGGCTAGCCCGCGCCCCGAACCCGCCTATCTATCTCTCTATCGATCTGGCGAACTCGAAGCCAGGGTCGAGCAGGCCGCCGCTGCCCTGCACGATTGTCGGCTCTGCGGTTGGAACTGCGGCATCGACCGTTATCGTGAAGTCGGCCCCTGCCGCACGGGTATCACGGCCACCGTTGCCACGTCGTACCTCCACATGGGCGAAGAACGTCCGCTTGTTGCCGGCAGCGGATCGGGTGCGATCTTCTTTTCCAACTGCGTTCTCCGCTGCCGGTACTGCCAGACCTACCGCTGGAACATCAAGGGCCAGGGCCGTGAATTGACCGCCCGCCAGCTTGCCGACCTGATGCTCGATCACCAGCGCGGCGGCGCGTCGAATATCAACCTGGTCACCCCGATTCACGTTCTCCCGGTGATCCTTGCCGCGTTGAACATCGCTGTCTCCGAAGGGCTGCGGCTCCCCCTCGTCTGGAACAGCAGCGGCTACGAATCGCTGTCGGCCCTCAAACTGCTCGACGGCATCGTCGATATCTATCTGCCCGACATGAAATACGCCGGTGA
>DAOUES010000286.1:0-14268 GCA_034430335.1 Anaerolineae bacterium
GCGCTGATCGTCTCCCTCGGATCGGCGGCTTTCATGCTGCGCTACGATCCGTCCATTGCGCTCACTCTGCTGATTGGCCTTGCGCTGGCCGGGATCGCCGTCCCTGTGATCACTCGCCGGTTGAGCCGCGCCCCCGGCAGGGCGCTGATCGCCGGGCATGCCGATCTCAACGTCCTGCTTGTCGACGGCGTGCAGGGTGTGGCAGATCTGATCGCCTGCGGCCAGTCGAATCGCTGGGCGGCGCGGGTGGCCCGGTCGTCGGAAGGACTGTCGAATCTCCGCGTGCGGATGGCCCGTATCGAAGGGTTCGGCAGCATGGCGGGCAGTCTGCTCCTCTACCTGACGACGCTCTTGGTGCTGATCGCCGGTATTCCGCTCGTCGAAAGCGATCAGCTGACCGGCATCCAATTGACCGTGCTGGTGATGGCGACCATTGCCAGCTTCGAGGCGGTGCTGCCCCTGCCCGCTGCCTTCCAGCACCTCGAAGCGAACCTCGAAGCCGGGCGGAGGCTGTTCGATCTGGTTGATGCTGAACCGGAAGTCGGCAGCCGTCTTTCGGCTGCTTGGGAGTTTCGCCTACGGCAAAACTCCAGGATTCTTGTGCCGGGTGTAGGGGCGCAGCGTGCTGCGCCCGCAGGTCGCCTCTGGCGACCTATCATCCAGCCCCAGGAATCACCCACCCTAACTATCACCGATCTCCACTTTTCCTATTCGCCTACCGATCCCCCCGCGCTGAACGGGATCAGCTTTTCGCTGCACCCCGGCCAGCGGATCGCCGTCGTAGGGCCGAGCGGCGCGGGCAAGTCGACGCTCGCCGCGCTGCTCCTGCGCTTCTGGGATGTCGAACCGGGGCAGATCGCGCTGAACGGTACCGATATCCGTCACTACGATCCCGAAGACGTTCGCGGCCTGTTTGCTTTCGTCAGCCAGTCGACGTACCTGTTCAACGCCGCCATTCGCGAGAACCTGCTGCTTGCCTGCCCCGATGCGCCTCACACGGTGCTGGTCGACGCGGCGCGGCGGGCCAGAATTCACGATTTCATCCAATCGCTGTCCGGTGGTTACGATACCTGGGTTGGGGAACAGGGGGTTCGATTGTCCGGCGGCGAGCGCCAGCGGATCGCCCTGGCGCGGGCGATTCTCAAGCAGGCCCCGATCCTCCTGCTCGACGAGCCGACCGCCAACCTCGACGCGCTCACCGAGCAGGCCGTGCTGCAAACGCTGATCGAGGCGTCGGCGGGGCGATCCACCCTGCTGATCACCCACCGGCTGGTAGGGTTGGAGACGTTCGACGAGATTCTGGTAATGCACGCAGGCCGGATCGCTGAGCGCGGCACGCATGCTGAACTAGTCGCCGCGCCGGGCGGCGTCTATCATCGGATGATCGCATTGCAGAACGAGGTGTTGGCGGTTGAGTGATTGGCGTGGGATGCTGATGTAGAAACGGGCGGCTTATTTCAACCGCCCGCTGCGTGTTTATTGTGGCCCGTAAACGTTCAATACGACCTTGGCCTTGTTGTTTGGATCGACCTTGACCGGCATCACCGCCCCTGGCTGGAACTGGGGAATGTTGACGATCGGGATCACCATTTTGATCACGGTCTGGTAAGTCTCCCAACCCGGCACGCGCACTTCGAGCTTGAGCGCGGCCTGCGGCTGATTGTTGACCATCATCCCGGTCTGGCCGACTTCGAGGATCGTTGCCTCGCCATCCACACCCTCTTTGAGCACTTTCTTGTTTGGCCCTACGGCACGCTTGATCAGCACGATGGCGAGTACGGTAATCCCTACGGTTACCAGTATCCCGATACAGGTAATGGCGATGATCGCTACACTGAGTCCGCCGACCATTCCGGTGATATCTTCAGGTGACATGGTAGTTCTCCTTTGGCAAGAAATGGGTGATTCCTTCCCCCATTATAGTGATCCTGCCTCCGGGCGATAGCGGATTACCTCGTCGTCAACTCCTCTTTGTTGTCGCTGTCGACTTTCTCCGGGCGGGGCGGGATGGGTAAAACGCGCCGGGTGACGAACCATCCGCCGATCATCAATACGGCAACCGGCACCCACGCGAACCATTGAGCCGTCCCGTAGCGGGCAATCGTGCCCAGTGCCCACAAAACAAACGGTACCAGGAACATGATCATTATCACAACGGCGAGGAGGCTCAGGGCCAATAACAGCCCCTTCCGTTCGACTGCATCCTTTTTCAGCGTATCGATCAGCACAAAAACCATGCCGACAAGCTCGATAATCCCGGCCACGATCACCACACCGCCAAATGGGATCGCCAGGTAGTTACCGGGTGTCCAGTTGATCGCGGGAGAGGTCAGTGAGAGGATCAGCGCGGCCAGCAGCGATACGGCTGCGAGGACAAGCACCCACCAGCGTCGGCGGGCGCGCAGGGCATAAATCCCGATGGCGGCGGCGATGGCGATGATCAGCGCCAGCATCGCTTCCCAGAACAGCAGGTGCGACAGTTCCTCCGCCGTGTTGACCCGGTCATGGTAGAACGGCCCAACCGCCGCCCACTGCCATTCCCCGGATGGATCGCGGACGAGGACTCCGTCGTAGCCCATTGCGACAACCAGGTTGCCGCTTTCCGGTTCGATCAGCGCGTCAAATGGCCCGGCGCTGGCGGCATACGCCCCGCTCCGCATCCGGCTGTACAGCGCGATACGGGCCTCCATGCCGGTCAGGTTGAAAGCCGCCGACCACGTCTCGCCGCCGTCGGTCGACTGCTCGATGGCCGGGCCGCCGCTTGTAAAGCGGTACATCACCTGCTGAGGGTCGGTGAGTGTCCAGACATCCGGGCGGCTTTCGCAGCTTTCATAGCCGGGCACCGATTCAGGCAGCACCGCTTCCCAGGTCAGGCCGCCATTGGTGCTGACGTAGGAGTCGGGATATTCCTGCGGGACGACCAGCGCGCCGTTGTCGAGCACGGTCAGGCAGTCAGCACCGTAGATCGGCATCGACGCATTGCCGAGTGATCCCAGAACGCCCACCGCCAGTGGTAGCCAGCCCCACCGGGTTGATCGCTGCTGCCGGGCCGCGTGCTGCCACCCCCACCAGCCGATCAGCAGCGCGGGCAGCGCCAGCAAATCAGTGGGGTCGAGGCGCAGCCCGATCGGGCGGGCCAGCAGCGTTTCGAGCGCGGCGGCGATCAGCGCGTGAATCGCCGGGACGGTCTTGCCGAGCGCGAAGACGACGCCGGTCAGCGCAAAGGCCCCGATCTCGACGGCTTTTTCACGCCGGGGCAGGATCAGCGCAAGGATCGCCGCCAGCACCAGCGGGAAGAATACCAGCCAGGCGACATCACTCAGCTTGCCCGTCCACCAGGAGGGCCGGTTGAGGCGCAGCAGGTGATCATTGATCAGCATCAACCCGATGGCGATCAGCGCCACCGGGTGTGATACTGCTCGCAGGGCACGCTGTAAAGTTGGGTTAGTGTTCATTCTGCAACGCTCCGACTGTATCAGATTCAGATGCGTCTCATTATAGTTTATCAACCTTCGACCTGCACGAGGTGATACTTTTTCTTGCCCTTGCGCAGGACGATCACCTGCCCGTCGATAGCGTCGCTCAACCCGACCGCCGCCTCGATATCGTCGCGCTTTTCGTTGTTGACGCTCACGCCGCCGCCTTCGATCAGCGTCCGGGCGCGTTTCTTCGAGCTTTCCAGCCCGCACTCGACCACCAGGTCGACCAGCGGCATGCCGTCCAGGTCGGCCTTTGCGAGGGAACTTGAGGGCACCTCGGCGAAGATATCGAGCAGTTCGGCGGCGCTCAACCCTTCCAACTCCCCGCCGAACAGGACATCGGTCGCCTTGAGCGCGGCGGCCAGCCCTTCCTCGCCGTGAACGTTCCGCGTGACCTCTTCGGCCAGCCGTTTCTGGGCGGCGCGTTCGTGCGGCGCTTCGGCGACCGCCTTCTCGTATTCGGCGATCTCGTCCGGGCCGAGCAGTGTAAAGTATTTCAGGTATGTGATCGCGTCCGCGTCGGCGGCGTTGAGCCAGTACTGGTAGAAGCGAAACGGCGACGTGCGGGCCGGGTCGAGCCAGATCGTCCCCGCTTCCGTCTTGCCGAACTTCACGCCGGTCGACGAGGTGACCAGCGGAACGACCGCGCCGTAGGCTTTGCCGTCGTCCATCTTGCGGATCAACTCTGCCCCGGCGGTGATGTTCCCCCACTGGTCGCTGCCCCCAAACTGGAAGGTGCAGTCGTAATCGCGGTACAGCGTCAGGAAGTCGTATGATTGGAGCAGCATGTAGCAGAACTCGGTAAAGGAGATGCCCTCTTCGCTTTCGAGCCGCGCCTTCACCGATTCCTTCGACAGCATGTAGTTGACCGTGAACCGCTTGCCCACGTCGCGCAGGAACTCGATGAAGTTCAACTCGCGCAGCCAATCGCTGTTGTTGACCATCACCGCCGGGTTGTCGACGCCTTCGAACGCCAGGAATTTCTCCAGTTGGGTGTGAATGCCCTTCAGGTTATGCTCGATCTGTTCCAGTGTAAGCAGTTGGCGTTCTTTGGTTTTCCCGCTTGGGTCACCGATCATCCCCGTGCCGCCGCCCACCAGCGCGATCGGGGTGTGCCCGTGCCGTTGGAGGTGTACCAGCACCATGATCGGCAGCAGTGACCCGACATGCAGGCTGTCGGCGGATGGGTCGAAGCCGATATAACCGGTGATCTGCTCTTTTTCAACGACTTCTTCCGCGCCCTCGGTGATGTCGTAGAGCAGGCCGCGCCAGCGCAGTTCTTCGATCAGGTTGGGGGCCAGAGTGCCCATAGGTCAGTCTCCTTTTCTCTTCTCTCGTCGATGTCAGTTCGTAAAAAAAGCGCGGAGCATGTGCTCCGCGCCGGGACGTCGATCTGCAAGGCAGGGGCCGATTATCTCCCTGAGACGCGAGTCATGCTCACCTGTATGGCGTTGGAATAATAGTAGGGATGGCTATTCCTGAGCATGCTGTCCTGCCTTCTGTTCTGATCTGCGCATAGAGTAGCACGGCCTTCGTGAGCCGTCAAGGTTATTCACTGGAATCTTCCGGCACCGGCACGATGGTGATCGGCACGGTGTAGGGCGTCAGCGTGTTGCTGTCGTGCTTCACCAGCACCAGCCGGATCACGTATGACCCTGGTGGGAACACGTCCGATGCGTCTGCATGGAGTTCTTCCAACATGCCGTTCTCGACCGTCTCGGCGTGCAGCCCGCCGAAGGTGATCCACTCGGTGGGGGATTCGCCGGGGCCGATCTCCAGCTTGTAGTATTGAATCTCCGCCGGGTCGAACATCGCCGTCCCGATGATCGGGTAGATGCCGTAGACCTCGTCGCCGGGGTTGGGATCGTCGATAGCGTACATCGACCCCGTATCGGAGTCGACGAACAGGTCGGCGGGGATCGCGTCTTCCAGTTCCTCGGTCGGGCAGAGCACACCCGGCTCAATCGGGATGCCGTTCGCCAGCGCCCAATTGCGCGCCCGGATCGCGTCGCCTTCATCGGTCGGCGCGCTGATGAACAACTGCACGGCAGCGCCTTCCACGTCTTCGATATCGGCGTAAATCTCGCAGTATTTCGGCGTGGCGGGGGTCGGTAGATTGTCGGGGAGCGCGTCCCAGCTTTCCGCCAGCGTCTCGACCAGCGCCGCCTGCTGCTCCTCGTTCATCGCCAGCACGCTGATCTGCCACAGACCCGGCCCAACTTCCTCGTGGAGCGGCGGAAGGTGCTCCTCTGCGTCTTCGTCGGCTTCCTCGTCCGGCGTCGGGCTGGGTGTCGGTTCGAGCGTCGGCGTCGGTTCCGGGTCCCATTCCGACGTGCCCACGCGGAACCACTCGTCACGCTGCTGCGGGCAGCCTTCTTCGGCAAGGCGCGGATCTCGCAGCGATGAAAGCACACAAACCGGCTGCTTCTCCAATCCCTGCGGGGCGCTGAAACCGCTTCGCAGCGGCGGCAGGCCCTCCCCGCCGATCAAGCTGTCGATGTCGGGCAGCGCATAGACTGCCGTCATATAGTCGTGCCAGATCGGTGCAGCGCCGGTCAGCCCGGAAGCGCCTTCGGCCATCGGCGAGTTGTCGGTGTTTCCCGCCCACACGGCGACGACCAGGTGCGGCGTATAGCCGATTGTCCAGTTGTCGCGGAAATCGTTGGTCGTGCCTGTTTTGGCCGCCGCCGGGAAGTCGAGCAGCAGTTCCGATTCGGCACCCATCGCCGGGGTGCGGGCAGCGTTGTCGGAGAGGATGTCGCTGATCATGAACGCGATGCGCGGGTCGATCACCTGTTCCTGTGCCTGCGGCGGCCTTTCGTAGAGGATATTGCCTTCGTCATCTTCGATGCGGGTGATATATACCGGCTCGATGGCCTTCCCGCCGTTGGCGAAGGCGCTGAACGCGGTTGCCATTTCTATCGGCTCGACCTCCCCGCCGCCCAGCGTCAGCGACAGGCCGTAGAGGGAAGCATCATCGCCCAGGCTGTCGATCCCCAGCCGCGCCGCCATTTCCAGGATGCCCGGCACGCCGACCTCGCGGGCAAGCGTCACCGCCGGGATGTTGTACGAGTTCGCCAGCGCGTCGCGCAGGCGCACCGGCCCGTGAAAGCGCTCGTCGTAGTTGACCGGTTCGTAAGCGCCCACACCGGTATCGTAGACCATCGGCACGTCCCACAGCACGTCGGACGGGTTCCAGCCCTGCTCCATCGCGGCGGCGTAGGTGATCGGCTTCATCGTGCTGCCCGGCTGGTGAGCGGAGAGCGTGTTGTTGACCGCCCCGTCGATCTCGGCGTTCCCGTAATCGACGCTGCCCAGCATCGCCAGCACTTCGCCCGTATGGGAGTTCAATGCGACGATGGCCGCGTTGGTCAGGTTGTATTCGTCCCGGACTTCGGCCACGCGCTCGGCGGCGATCTGCTCGGCCAGTGCCTGCATGTCCATGTCGATGGTCGTATAGACGACCAGCCCGCCGCGTTCGATCATGTCCGGCTCGATGCCGGGTATCTCGCCAAGCTGCCGCCGCACCTCGACGGTGAAGTGCGGGGCGAGCAGCGAGATGTTCGGGCTGGCTAAATCGCTGGCCGATGTCGGCGATTGGTTGAAAGCTTCGTCGGCCTGGGCCAGGCTCAGGTAGCCGTGCCGCACCATCAGGTCGAGTACCTGCCGCTGGCGGAGCTTGGCTGCCGCAAAGTTGGAATAGGGATCGTAGGTGGCCGGTGACTGCGGCAGTCCGGCCAGGAAGGAGGCTTCGGCGACCGATAAATCCCGCGCCGGTTTGTCGAAATAGGTTTGCGCGGCGGCTTCGATCCCGTAAGCCAGGTTCCCGTAAGGAATCTGGTTCAGGTACAGCTCAAGGATGTCGTCCTTCGAGTATTCGCGGGTCATCACATAGGCGAGGGCGGCTTCTTTGAGTTTGCGCCGCAGCGTTTGTTCGAGGCGTTCTTCCGGCTCGAAGACGATCATCTTGACCAACTGCTGGGTGATCGTGCTGCCGCCGGAGACGATCTCGCCTTCCTGCTGCCACTGCCACGCCGCCCGTGTGATCGATGCCGGGTCGAAGCCCGGGTTCTCGTAGAAAGTATCGTCCTCGGTGGCGATGGTCGCCCAGCGCAGCGAGAACGGAATCTGCTCGATGGGGACTTCGGTGCGGCGGCCCTCGGTGATCACCTGGTACAGTTCGACCGTGCCGCTCCGATCCAGGATGCGGGTCGTCTCGAAATCCTCGACGCCCTCCATCGATTCGAGTTTGGCAATGTCTTCGGCCACTTCGTCCTTCAGCGAGTTGTAGATCATCAATGCAATCACCAGCCCTGACCCGGCCAGCGCAGCCAGGATCATCGCCGTGATCGCCAGCCCGCTCTTGAAACAGCCCCAGCGTCCTTTCCGGCGGCGTTTGCGCGGCGGCGGCGCGGCGATGGGCCGGTAGTAGTCAGGCTGGTAGTTGGGAGGCATCGGCGCACGCTGAGTCGTTTGCTGGTGCGGCTCGATATCCGGTTCGTTCTCACGTGTGGGTTCTTCGACCATGACTCCTCTTTCCTTGCTGCTGTCGAACCATAACCGCGATTCTATCACGCGATTGCGGCCTTGACATTGATTTCCTGTGGGTTTTCCAGAACAT
This sequence comes from Anaerolineae bacterium, assembly GCA_034430335.1. Taxonomy (GTDB): domain Bacteria; phylum Chloroflexota; class Anaerolineae; order Aggregatilineales; family UBA3940; genus JAFGOY01. Next base: position 8,101 of record DAOUES010000286.1, read on the forward strand.
AAGAAAAATATTAATTGTGCCTGTGTAAAGGCAAAGTTCGGTGTGACTCCCCGGCGTTTGTGGTACACTCCGTTCAATAGTTCGACTGTACAGCCAGTCTTGCTGGCTCGTTTGATTTTTAGTGTGAGGTTTTACTGGTGGATAATCAACCCGAAAACATGCCCGGCGGCATAAATATTTCTCGTATTCTCCTGATCGTCGGGCTGATCATCCTGACCGTTCTGACCTTTCAATTCCTGGCCGGGCAGTTGACCGGCGACAATCGTATCACGATGCCCGAACTGGCCGAACGGGTCAACGAGGGTGAAGTCAAGAGCATAGTCATCAGCGGCGACGAACTGGAGATCGAGCTTTCCAACGGCGATCTTGCAGTGTCACGCAAGGAACCGAATACCAGCCTGTATGAAACGCTCGACCTGCTGGGCGTATCCGGTGAGGCGCTGGCCGGTGTCGACATCGAGGTCGTTGGCCCCGGAATTATGTCGGTGATGGGCAACGTGCTGCTGACCCTGCTGCCTATCGTCGTGATCGGCTGGCTGGCCTTGACGATGATGCGCTCCATGCGTGGCAGCCAGGACCAGGCGATGAGCTTTGGTCGCAGCCGCGCCAAGCTGACCAACGTCGATCACCCGACCGTCACCTTTGAAGACGTGGCGGGAATGGAAGAATCCAAGCAGGAAGTCGAGGAGATCGTCGAGTTTCTACAGGAGCCGGAGAAGTTCATCCGGCTGGGGGCGCGGGTGCCCAAAGGCGTGCTGATGATCGGCCCGCCCGGCACCGGTAAGACGTTGCTTGCCCGTGCGATTGCCGGTGAAGCGGGCGTCCCCTTCCTGAGCATTTCCGGCTCGGAGTTCGTCGAGATGTTCGTCGGCGTCGGTGCCAGCCGCGTGCGTGACCTGTTCGACAAGGCCAAGCAGATCGCCCCGGCGATTGTCTTCGTCGACGAGATCGACGCGGTGGGCCGGATGCGCGGCACCGGCTTGGGCGGCGGCCATGACGAGCGCGAGCAGACCCTCAACCAGATTCTGGTCGAGATGGACGGCTTCGACAATAACACCAACGTGATCATCATCGCCGCGACTAACCGCGCCGATGTTCTCGACCCGGCGCTGCTGCGCCCCGGTCGTTTTGACCGTAAAGTCTACATTTCACGGCCTGATGTGAGAGGCCGCCGGGAGATTCTCGAAGTCCATTCGCGGGGCAAGCCGCTCCTGCCCGATGTTGATCTCGAAACGATGGCAAAACTGACTCCCGGCTTTTCCGGCGCGGATATCGAAAACCTGGTCAACGAGGCGGCGATCCTCGCTGCCCAGCGCGGCAAAAACGGCATCGGCATGGCCGAGATGCAGGACGCGATGGAAAAGATGGTCGCCGGGCCGGAGCGCCGTTCGCATGTCGTCAGCCCTGAGGAAAAAGAGATCGTCGCCTATCATGAAGCTGGGCATGCAGTTGTGATGTATCACCTTGAGCACAGCGACCCGGTTCACAAGATCACGATCATCCCCAGGGGGCAGGCCGGTGGCTACACCATGGCCCTCCCGGAGAGTATGGACAACGGCATGCTGGGCCAGGATCAGCTCGAAGATATGATCACCGGCCTGCTGGGTGGCCGCGCCGCCGAGGAACTGACCTTTGAGCGGATCACCACCGGGGCCAGCAATGACCTCGAACGGGCAACCTCGATTGCCAGGGCGATGGCGACCCGCTACGGGATGAGCGACAAGCTTGGGCTGCGCGTCTATGGTGAGGACCACAACAACATGGTTTTCCTGGGGCGCAGTATCTCAGAACAGCGCGATTACAGCGAGCAGACCGCCCGCGATATCGATGAGGAGGTCAGCCGTTTCATCCACGAAGCCTATGACCGCGCCCGGAAAATCCTTGCCGATAACCGCGACAAGCTGGTCAGGCTGGCCCAGACTCTGCTCGAAATCGAAACCGTCGACCGCGAGCAGTTCGAAGCCCTGATGGACGGCAGTTTCGCCGCCGCAGCGGTTTAAGTTAATTTCGATCCATTGGCAGCCGCAGACTTCAGTCTGCGGCTGTTTTTTATGGAGTGTCTATCTGGCTGGAGGTTAGGCCCTGACCGCCGGGCTATCTCTCTGCCCCCGGGAAGGGGGAATTGGGCAACAAAGAACGTTGCCAGCCGACCGCAGGTCGGACGAAGGGGGTCAGAGATCATCCTGTCTAACGGGTCATCCAGCGCCATACTGTTCGATACTCCCTGTTTTTCTACCGCTGTGCTAATTTGTGTCGCCTGGCCTATAATCAATTCCGTGACATCGTCCGACTCTTTGACGCCAGCATAGCACCGAAAAGAAAGTGGTATGACGGATTCCAAGTCTTCGCCTCCCGAAACGCACGAAATCAAGCGGCTGTCCTGGATTCGCCATCCCCTTGCGCCCGGCAACCGGCTGCTGACCATCTCCCTGCTGGTGCTGATCGCCGTGTCTGTCGCCTGGTTGATCGTCACCCCCGGCGGCCTGATCGGTAAGGCCGACGCGGTCGGCTATGCCGTCTGCCACCGGATCACGGTGCGCTCGTTTGCCTTCCCGAATGGCCGCCAGCTCCCGATGTGCGCCCGCTGTTCGGGCACTTTCCTGGGCGCTCTGATCGGGCTGTTCGGCCCGCCGCTGTTCTTTGGGAAGCGGCGGGCGGCGGGTTTCCCGAAACCGGTGATCCTGGCGATCCTGATCGGGGCGAGCGCGGTCTGGGCCTTCGACGGGGCCAATTCTTTTGCCCACCTGCTGCCTTACGAACGGATTCCCCGCTTATACGAACCGACCAATTTTCTGCGCCTGATGACCGGCATGGGGCACGGGATCACGATGGGGAGCCTGGTGCTGCCGGTCGTCAATTCGACGGTCTGGGCCGATGCCGCGAACGATCCCACGCTCGACCGCTGGTGGCACCTGCCGGTGCTCTATGCCATCGGGCTGACCGTCAACGGCCTGCTCCTGACGCACCGGGGGGTCTTTCTCTACCCGCTCGCTGTTCTCAGCGCAATCGGCACGTTGACCATCCTCGCAGCGATCATGACCATCATGGCCGCGATCTTTCTCAAGCGGGAGAATCTCGCCTATACACTCCGCGATGCGCTGCCCCTGTTCCTGCTGGGTATGGCCGGGGCGATCCTGATGGTCGGGGCCATCGACCTGTCACGCCTGGCGATGTTCGGCACCTGGGACGGCTTCGATCTGACCAGCTACTACTGATTATTGGGAGCCGGGTGCGATACAAATCAGGGCTTATTTGTGCTATGATCTGGTCAGGGCTGATTATTGTTATGTGAGGAGTAGAAGATGGTTGACATTTTTGCCGCGTTTGGCCTCTCGGCCAGCGCCGGGTTGAACGCTTACCTGCCGCTGCTGATCGTCGCCGTCAGCGCCCGGCTGGGCGCGTTCAAGCTGAACGAACCCTTTGACGTGATGACCAGTTGGTGGGTGATCGGCGTGCTGATCGCCCTGACGCTGATCGAGTTTTTCGTCGACAAAATCCCCGCCGTCGACTCGGTCAACGACGTGATCAACACGTTTATTCGACCTGTCGCCGGGGCGATCCTGTTTGCCGCGAGCACCAATATTATCTCCGAGATGAGTCCGGTTCTGGCGCTGATCATCGGTTTGCTCGTCGCGGGCGGTATCCACGCGGGTAAAACGCTCCTCCGACCGGTTGTCACCACCACGACGGCGGGCACAGGTAACGCGATTGTCAGCACCATCGAAGACGTGATCGCAGCGGTCACGTCGCTGCTTGCGGTGCTGCTCCCCTGGATGGTGATGCTCGTCGCCGTGATCGGCATCGTGATGTTCCTGCGCTGGCGCATCCGCCGCCACGAGCGCAAAGCTGCCAACCCGTAGCCATCTCACGATTTGACAGCGTCTCTAAGTATCGTCACAATACAACCCCCGGTCTCCGGGGGTTTTTCTGCCCGCTTCACGATCTGCTGCCATCAAAGAGGCACCATGTACCACGACGACTCAGAACTCCATGCCCGGAAATGGTGGGCGATGCTTGGCATCGGTCTGGGCATGTTGATGAGCACGCTCGACTCCAGCATCGTCAGCGTTTCACTTCCGACTCTTGTTCATGAACTGGACACGACCTTTGCAATCGTTCAGTGGGTAGTGCTGTCTTATCTGCTGGTGATTGCCTGCCTGATCCTGAGCGTGGCCCGCCTCGGCGATATGCTTGGCAAGAACCGGGTCTACAACGTCGGGCTGGTTCTGTTTACGATTGGGTCGCTGCTGTGCGGCCTATCGCCGGGCGTCGGCTGGCTGATCGGCTTCCGGGCGCTTCAGGGCTGCGGCGCGGTGATGATGACCTCGCTCGGCGCGGCGATCCTCACCGAGGTGTTCCCTTCCTCCGAACGGGGCCGGGCGCTAGGAATCAGCGGGGGGATTGTGTCGGTGGGCATTGCGCTTGGCCCTGCAATTGGCGGCCTGCTGATCGGTACGGTCGGTTGGCGGTCGGTGTTCCTGGTCAATGTGCCGCTGGGCATACTCGCCGCCGTGATCGTCTATAAAGTCGTGCCGCCCTCCATCCGGGGTGAACCGGGCCAGCGTTTTGACCTGGCCGGGGCGCTGATCATGTTCGTGGCGCTGGGAGCCTATGCCCTGGCGATGACCGTCGGCCAGGAGATCGGCTTCATGCATCCATTGATCCTGGGCCTGGTGGTGGCTGCGCTGGTTGGCATTGCCGTCTTCGTCCTGGTCGAGAGGCGTGCTGCCGATCCGATGATCGCCCCGGCGATGTTCAAGAACGTTTTGTTCGGCGTCAACCTGGTGATGGGTTTCCTGGTGTTCATCATGATCGGCGGGCAGTTTGTCATTCCCTTCTTCCTCGAATTGGTCGAAGGATACAATACCATGCAGGTCGGCCTGATGATGATGGTCTTCCCGGTGATGATGGGATTGGTCGCCCCCGCGTCGGGGGCGCTCTCCGACCGGTTTGGCTCGCGGGTGATCAGTTTGCTGGGCCTTGTTGCGATTGTGATTGGCTGCCTGCTGCTGTCCACGCTGCGTGCCGGGGTCGGCGTGTGGGGATATGTCTGGCGGATGGCCCCGCTGGGGATGGGCATGGGGATGTTCAATTCGCCCAACAACAGCGCCATCATGGGCGCGGCTCCGCGTGAGCGGCTGGGTGTTGCCTCCGGGCTGATGGCCCTATCACGCATACTTGGCCAGACTTCCGGTTTACCGTTGACCGGGGCGGTCTTCACGGCGCTGGTGCTGGCGCAGTCCACGCTGCCCGCCGGGGCCGATGTGACCACCGCGCCGCCCGCTGCGCTCGTCTACGGGCTGGACGGGACGTTCCGGGCTGCCGCCGCGATCATCGCCGTTTCGACCATGCTGGCGGCAGTCGCCTTGTGGATCGACTCGCGGCAGAAGAAATCGGCTGTCCGCCCCGGCGTCGATGTCGTTTAACAAAATAACCCGGTAAACAACTATCGACCGTAGCAAACAAAGCCAACCTTGATCGCCCCCGTGGGGGAGATGTCTCCGCAGGAGACAGAGGGGGTGTTCCTTCACGCACAAAATCGAGTGCCCTTGATCGCCCCCGGTGGGGGAGATGTCTCCGCAGGAGACAGAGGAGGTGTTCCTTCACGCACAAAATCGAGTGCCCTTGATCGCCCCCAAATCTGGGGGAGATGGGCGACGCAGTCGGCCAGAGGGGGTTGGCCGACCTGCGGTCGGCTAGAGAGACCCGTTACCGGATTGTCTCGAACGGCATCTCGCCTGCTTTTACCATCGCCTGTAATTCCGCAAGTGCTGACAATACGGCGGCGCGCTCCGCCTCGCCGATCTCCAGCGCCGCGAACTCGTCCTCGTCCAGAACCAGCATCTCCCCATCCGGTCGGACGAACAGGTCGAGGGCCAGGTCGTCAGCCTGAATGATCCCGTTTGCTGTGATCGCCGGGCGCTGGAAGTTGCAGTACCAGCCTTTCAGCGAATCGTCTTCCACCGCGTGAACCTCGGAGATGTTGTACCAGCGGTCGGTGTAGTGATACTCTACGAAGCGGTCGTTTCTCCGAAAGATGACATACCCCAGGTCCCGCTCGCCCATGTTGAACGGTGCCTCGATCACGAGGTTGTTCCCCCGGCGCTCCGTCACCACGCCCTCGTATCGCCAGACCTCTTTCCCCGCGTGATCGTTCTTGATGACCGT
>DAOUES010000287.1:0-5262 GCA_034430335.1 Anaerolineae bacterium
CGAACGCCTGACCAACCTCCAACCCGGACTCGATACCTACCGGAAACGCCCACCTTTTATCCAGGAGTTGTGTCTGGTTGACGAGAATGGCATCCCCCTGGAATGGCAGATCGAAACGTACCCGCATATGCTGGTTTTCCATACCCGGCTGGGGGACTTCAGGCTGGTTTTCCACGACAATCAAATGCTCGCTTTCGGCTTACCGGATCAGGTGACAGCCGGGCTGCGATTTTACGTGGAACCGCAGTTCTGGCAGGCAACCGAGCACGGCGGCATGCTGAAGGCGGTGCGGAACGCAGCCTATGTCAGCAACGCGGTGCCGCTGCAAAACCAGATCACACCAGAGGAGGGCGGCTACCGGGTTCAATTCGTCGTCGAGGGGGGGAAGGACGCGGCGATTCTGCTTGCCATTGGGGATAATCTACCGGAGGATATTCCGGTGCCTCCTTTCAGCACTATCTACGCAAAAGCAGAAAAGCGGTGGTGTGACTGGTTCGACAGCGTGCCACCGGTGGATCAACGCTATCGCAAAACCTATGCCTATGCCTGGTGGGTGATGGCGAACAACCTGATCAGCCCACGAGGGAGCGTGACCTACGAAGCGATGACTCCCTCCAAGCTCAACTATGTCGGGCTGTGGCTGTGGGACAGCGCCCTGCATACGCTGGCCTATCGACATGTCGACCCGGAGCTGGCCTACAATCAACTCAGGGCAATGACGGCCTATCAGCTTCCCGATGGGATGCTGCCCGATGCCATCTACGACGAGGGGATCATCTCGACCATCGAGCATCCGTTCACCGCCGAAGTCACCAAGCCGCCGATCATGGCCTGGGCAGCACTGAAGCTCTACGAAAAGACGGGCGATCTGGGCTTTCTGGAGGAAATCTACGTATCGCTCGTCCGCTGGAACGCGTGGTGGTTCAGCATGAACGACGACGACCTGGACGGTGTGGTTCAGTACAACCATCCCTACTCCTCCGGGCTGGACGACAGCCCGCTGTGGGACTACGGAATGCCGGTCGAGTCGCCGGACTTGAATACCTATCTGTGCGTGCAGATGGGATCGCTGGCGGAGATGGCCGAAGCGCTGGGGATGGACGCCGAAGGTGCGATGTGGCGGCGGCGGGCGGCGGCGATGGTACGCAACATGATCGACAAACTGTGGGATAACGAGGCAGGGGTGTTCCGGGCGCTGCACGACAAGCAGCCCATTCCGGTGATCACGCCCTTCAACCTGTTCCCATTGTGGACGGGCCAGCTGCCCGACCACATCAAGCACCGCCTGCTCGATCACCTGACCAATCCCAACGAGTTCTGGGGGGAGTTTGCCATCCCGACAGTGTCGCGCAGCGACGAACACTACGAGCCGGGGACGATGTGGCGCGGGCCGATCTGGGTGAACATCAACTATTTCTTCATCGAAGCGCTGCGACAGATCGGCGAGGATGGGCTGGCCGACCTGCTGCGTGAGAAAACATTGGAACTGGTGATGCGGCACGACGGTATTTACGAATACTACAACGCCGAAACCGGCATCCCACCGGAAACGGCAGCCTACACCTTTGGCTGGACTGCGGCAGTCTTTATCGACCTGGCGATCCAGGCCAGCCAGCCAGTCGAAACCGGACAGGCAGATAACCCGGAGGAAGTCGACGATGGATAAAGACAAACCGACGACAGCCATCATCCACTATACCGCGCCGCCGGTGATCGGCGGGGTGGAAGCAGTGATCCTGGCCCACGCAGAAGTGTTTCTACGGCACCGCTGCCCGGTGACGATCATCACCGGGCGAGGAAAGCCGGAGCCGCTCCCGGCGGGGTGCGGCCTGGTAGTGATACCGGAAATCGATTCGATGCATCCGGAGATTCTCGAAGCGAGTGCCAGCCTCGAACAGGGGGAAGTCCCCGCGACCTTCGATCACCTGACCGGACGATTGGCCGAATCCCTGAAGCCGCTCGTCGAGCAGTTCGACAACATCATCGTCCACAACATCTTCACCAAGCACTTCAACCTGCCGCTGACCGCCGCCCTGTTCGAACTGATCGACACCGGGGCGATCCGGCACTGTATTGCCTGGTGCCACGATTTCACCTGGACAAGCCCGCGATCAGGCCACAAGGTTCATCCCGGCCAGCCCTGGGATATGCTGCGCACCTACCGGGAGGATATGGACTATGTGGTCGTATCCAGGCAAAGGCAGGAAACACTGGCTGATCTGCTGGGCTGCCCGCCAGAACAGATCAAAGTGATCTATAATGGAGTCGACCCGGCCAGCCTGCTGGGACTATCAAAGGAAGGCAAGGAACTGATCGACCGGCTGGGCTGGATGGAAAGCGACCTCAATATCCTGATGCCGGTGCGGGTGACCAAAGAGAAGAACATCGAATACGCGCTGCTGGTGGTGGCCGCCCTGAAAAAGCAGGGCTGCTCGCCAAAGCTGGTGCTGACCGGCCCGCCCGATCCACATGACCCGGCAAGCATGGCCTACTTATACAAATTACAGGAGATGCGCCGGAGCCTGGATATCGAGCAGGAGATGCGCTTCGTCTTCGAATCCGGGCCTGACCCGGACACTCCGCTGAAAATTCCGATGGAGGTGGTCGGCGAGTTATACCGCGCCGCCGACCTGATGTTCATGCCCAGCCACCGGGAGGGCTTCGGGATGCCGGTGCTGGAGGCCGGGCTGGTGGGACTGCCGGTGTTCAGCAGCGAGATACCGGCGGCAAAGGAGATCGGCGGCAGCGACATCGTGATGATCGACCAGACCGGCGAGCCGGGCCGAGCCGCCGCAAAAATATTGAAGTGGATCGAGGAGAACCCGCTGTCACGTTTCCGGCGGCGAACCCGGCGCAGTTATACCTGGGAAGCGATTTTCCGCGAGAAGATCGTCCCCCTGCTGGCGAAAGGCAGTAACAGTGCTTCCTAAAACCCTGACCGACCGGATCGACGAGGCGGGGCGGCTGTACCTGTTTCTCGACTACGACGGCACACTGGCCGACTTCGCCCCCACACCGGACATCGTCGAACCCGACCCGGAAGTCGAAACGATCATCAGGGAACTGGCAAACAACCCGCGAATCCGGGCAGCGATCATCAGCGGGCGGCGGCTCGATCAGATCGTCAGGCTGGTGCCGGTCGAGGGGACACTGAGGGCGGGGACGTACGGGATCGAAATACTCACCGAACAGGGCGAGTCGATCAACCGGGTGGATTTCGACGAGATTCGCCCGGTGCTGGAAAGTTTAAAACCGGCCTGGGCATCGCTGATCGAGGAGCACGGCGGGTTTTTCCTTGAGGACAAAGACTGGTCGCTGGCACTCCATGCGCGGTGGGCAGACGAACTTATCGCCGATGCGGTGCTGGACATCGCCCGGCGGCTGGCGGCAGAGATCGCGCCCCGCAGCCTGTTCAGGATTCTGGGCGGGCACCGCTTCCTCGAAGTCGGGCCGACGCTGGCGCACAAGGGGCGAACTATCGAGTACCTGATCGAGAACGACCCGGAGCCAGGATCACTGCCGCTGTACATCGGCGACGATGACAAGGACGAGGAAGCGTTCAAGGCGATCAAGGCGCGGGGCGGGATCGCCGTGGTGGTGGCTAAAGAACTACGCGACACAGCAGCCGATCAGCGGCTGGGGTCTCCGCAGGAGACACGACGCTGGTTGAGGCAATTATTGGAATACTTGAAATAGCCGGTATCAGCCGAATGGTGCAGTTATTTGATGAATGGGGTTAAGGAGGTTAGCCGCATACCGGTCCTCTTGAGGATTGGCGCAGCAGATGAATATGAAGGAAATCAGACGAGACAAGAGACAAAGACCATTGATCGTCATCGCCTCGAACCGGGGGCCGTTTTCGTTCCAACAGGAAGCAGATGGCTCGTTTACGGTGAAGCGAGGGACAGGCGGACTGGTAACCGCTTTAGGAGCGCTGGCCGAACGGCATCAGGTTTTGTGGGTGGCGGCGGCGATGAGCGAAGACGACCGCCGCTGGGCACAATCGAACGAGGAAAAGATACAGAATGTCGAAGGTATTTATCTGCGTCTCATCCAACCAGACCCGGAGGCCTATGAACTGTACTACAACCAGATCGCCAATCCGCTGCTGTGGTTCATCCAACACCAGCTCTGGGATACCGCACACTACCCGACAATCAACTCTGAGACATGGCGAGCATGGAGCGACGGTTACGCAGCCGTCAACCGGCAGTTTGCAGAGGCAATCGTCGACAGCGTCAAATATACCGATCACCCGGTGATCATCTTCCCGCAGGATTATCATCTCTACCTGGTTTCGGGCTACCTGCGCAAGATGCTCGGCGACCGGGCACAGATTCAGCCCTTCCTGCATATTCCCTGGCCCGGCCCCGACGCATGGCGCATCCTGCCAAAGGAGATGCGTGACGCAACGTTCTACAGTCTGCTGGCCTCAGATCGGATCGGGTTCCAGACGCAGCGGGATGCTTTCAACTTCGTGCAAACCTGCCGATTCTATCTGCCCGATGCCCACTCGATGGGGAGCCGGGACAGCCTCACCTATGGGGATAGAAAAATAGAGGCCAACACTTACCCGATTTCGGTCGACGTCAACCAACTGGAAACGCTGGTCGAGGAGCCAGAAGTGCGGCTGCTGCGATCACAGGTGCTCAACAGCACGGGGGATCGAAAACTCATCCTGCGCGTGGATCGGGTGGAGCCAAGCAAGAATATCCTGAGAAGCCTGGAAGCCTACCGCGTTTTGCTGGAAGAACATCCAGAGCACCACGACAAAGTACAGATGCTGACCCTGCTGGCACCCTCACGCATGGAAGTCTATGAATACCAGAACTACCTGCGCGAAATAATGGCCGAAGGGGGAATGATCAACGCGGAATTCAGCGATGAACTGTGGGAACCGGTGCGCGTGGTGGTCGGCGAGAACTACCTGCGGGCGCTGGCAGCCCTACAGCTATACGATGTCCTGATGGTCAATCCGCTGACCGACGGGATGAACCTGGTGGCGAAAGAGGGCGCGCTGGTCAATCAGCGGGACGGGGTTCTGCTGTTGTCGGAGTATGCGGGGGCGTTCTACGAGCTTGGTGAACAGGCGCTGATCGTGCCGCCCTTTGACGTCTACAGCACGATGAAGGCGATGCACGAGGCCCTGATAATGACCGAAGAGGAACGTCACCGCCGGGCCGAAGCACTGCGCGAACTGGTACGCGGATCGGGCGTCCGGGACTGGTTCCAGCACCAGGTCGAGGATGCAATGCAGGCGCT
>DAOUES010000288.1:0-2073 GCA_034430335.1 Anaerolineae bacterium
ATCGTGATTGAAGATGCGAAAGCGGCGGAGACTGCGGCGATGATCAGGGCCAGAAGCAGTATGGCGATTGTCCGGGGACGAAACATTCTTGCTAACATTTTGGTTACCCTTTCCTTTTGCGATGAATACTGGCGATTAAGTCATTTGAAGTTATTCTACAGGAAAAGCGGGGGTAATACTGTGAAAAGTGGTGAATAATCATGAAGATTCAATAAAGAAAAACTTACAGACCGATAACGATGTGGGGGATCGATTGTTTTTCAGTATGAAACCGGTATGAATCGGCCCGTTTAGCCGGTTTTGCTGCCGTTCTCCCTGCCGCTGAGTGCGCTGGCCGCCCAGATCAGAAACGCCTGCTGCGCCATCGATTCGGGGTTGCCTCCGGCAGCGTTGACCATCGCCAGGGCTGTCCCGCGTTCCATGCCGAGGATCATCAGGACGAGCGCCGCCAGCATCCCCGTCCGCCCGATTCCGGCCAGGCAGTGGATCAGCAGGCATTCGCCGTTCTTGAGACGCTCGGCAATGTCACGGGCCATCACCAGGAATCGTTCCCGGTCGCCGGGAGCGCCAAAATCCTCGATTGGAAATCCCCGCCACGCCCAGGGCAGTTCATCGGCCCGGATCGCCGCCGCGTATTCCGGCGCTTTCGCCCTGATCTCAGGGAAGGTCGCCAGACAGAACACCTGGTCGATATCGAAATCGGCGATGAGCCTGGAATCATCCTCGAACAGGCTGTAGTAACCCGGCATTGCCGAGAGGTACAGCCTGCCGGGTATCGATTCGGGAAGCGGGACAAGTCGCAGCATTAATAGCCTTCCTTTTCATCCCTGTTGATTTCATTATACGAGGGAGATAAGATTCAAGAAGGAACAATAGTATTACAAACACGCCCGGCGGCGAAAAAGTATGATACTATTGATATGATTTTGTTATTTCTATTGGCGTCAATTTTCATAGAGAACGGGGTTGTCCGCGTTGTGAGGGTGACCAGGCACCAACGCGCGCGCATGGATAAAGCAGGCATACAGTTATGCCGCTTTCAAGGAGCAGCGCCGTGGAAGATTATGTGCTGGTAGTTGACGATGACCCTAATGTGACCACACTGGTCATCGATGCATTGAGCCTCTTCGGGTTGAATGCCCAGTTTGCCGTCAACGGCATCGACGCACTCCAACAGATCGAGGATAACCCGCCAAAAGCGATTGTGCTCGACCTGATGATGCCGGGCATGGATGGCTTCACGACGATCACCCGCCTTCAGCGCAACGCCACCATCCGCCACATCCCGATCATCATTCTCTCCGGCATCGCCGATGCCAACGACCAGATCCAAAAACTGCCGGGGGTCGTCGGCGTGATCCGCAAAGGCGATTTTTCGATTGCCCGCCTGAGCCTGCTGCTCGGCCAGGCCGGGATGCTCTTCACCCACTAGCCGCGCCCGAAAGTCACTTCACCGGTTCAACACCTGCGCCTTCCCCGGCGCAGTTCTCTTTTATACCACCTCCCGCCGTATGCGCTGCTGCCCGCAGATCGTAACGCCAACTCAATCGCCCCCTGTGGGGGAGATGTCGCGCAGCGACAGAGGGGGTGATTCTTCACGCCCAAAACCAGGCGCATCTTGATCGCCTCCAACTGCCCCCTGAAAGGGGGAAGTGCCGCGAAGCGGCAAAGGGGGTGGGAGAAGTGGCGGGGTGCAGCCCCGTCGTAGGGGATGGGGTCGGGGAGATGTCGCGCAGCGACAGAGGGGGAGAAACCTCACTCGCCCGTGCCCTTGCCCAGCTCATGCGGTACAATCGAACTATTAGACCCCTCACTATAATCTGCGGAGGCCCAACGTGGCAGAAGTGATTCAAATCAAGGATATCGGTAACTACGACGGCCAGGAGATCACCCTCCAGGGCTGGCTCTACAACAAGACCCACAAGGGTAAACTGCTGTTCCTGCTGATGCGCGATGGCACCGGCCTTGTCCAGTGCGTCGCCTTCCGGCCTGAAATCGGCGACGATTTCTTCGAAATGGGCAAAGAACTCACCCAGGAATCATCGCTGCGAATTACCGGCACCGTCCGCGCCG
>DAOUES010000289.1:0-5016 GCA_034430335.1 Anaerolineae bacterium
TCGGGTTCGCCGAGCAGACGAAAGGGAATCGAGAACAGCAGGACGATCAGGTAGTTGAGCACAAACATAATGATCGTCAAGATTCGATCCACAACATCGAAGGCGTGCCGGAGGACATCCAGCAGGCTGACCGTGTAGCCGGTGGGCATCAAAAAGGCGATTAGCGTCGCCAAACCGATCAACACTAGGCTGCGATGCAGCCAGCGTGAGCGGGTATGCCCGACGATCCGCGTGTTTTGAATAGCCCACTGCCGCTGAAGATGGTCATAGTTGACCTGGCCAAGCAGGACAAGCGACACCAGGAAGTAAACCGGCAGGTACAACGACAGCCCGGTTCCTTTCGGCGCGTCGATAGGTGCGTACTGGAGAAAACCGGCCAGGGCCAGAACCAGAAATCCCCCGGCAAAAATATTCCGCATGACCACCGTATATGGCGACACATAATCCGCAGTGATGATTTCCCTGTACTTCAAAACTGAGAGATCCTGAATCCTGGTGAACTGGTCGGTCAATGCGCTGATCCATGTCCAGAGCAGGATGCAGACGGCGAATACGATCAGCGAAGCGGGGGAAATGGCGAACAGGTCAAACCGGGAGTCCTGGTATCGGAACAGGTGATACAAGAATTCCCCGGACTTTACCAGGACAACGAGGAAGGAAACCTGGAAAAAGGCGATCCAGTACCTGCGCCCTCCCCAGATTCTATTCCTGACGAGAAACGTCCGGGTGTAGAACGTTTGAAGCGTCGTGATGACCCCGACGATCATCAGATAGGGGCCGATATCAAGGTTGAAGGCCCGGCACAACTGGATGATGGGAACCAGGCCGCACCCGACCAGTACGGCAACGGTCACGGGATAAAAGAACTGGTATCGCCAGGTCGGGAGGGATGGATCAGCGCTCATAATCTCTGCTCGATATCGTCCTCTGTCCAGACCTCGTATACCGGCAGGCCGAGCAAAACGGGTTGGCTGCGCGATTCTGGATCGGGATAGACGAGAATCAGCGCCACCGCCAGCCCGGATTTCTGGAGCGTCACGAGGGTGCTTTGCAGATTCTCGTCATTTTTACCCGTCACGGCGACAACGGTGCTCCCCCAGGGAAGCTGCATGCTGCGGCTGTGAAGCGTTTCGGCGAACTGTGACCCGTCTGTCAGCCGAGCCTGCGCCAGTGTTTCCAGTATAGACAGCAGATAGCCCCGGCCAGGGCGCGGCGGGAAAAACATCGAGATCAGGGAACCGTCTTCCGGATCGTAAGTTTCGAGTGACAGCCCGGCGGACAACCCTTCCTGCTCGCAGATGTGATGGGCCAGCGACGCGGCGGTCGTGATCGCCAGTTCTGAAGCATAATACCGGTAGCGAAAATCATAGCTTTCTCGATCCAGGTCGAGGCAGATCAGCGTTTCCCTGGCGACCGCGGCTTTGTATTGTTTGACCAGCATCTGGCCGGATCGGGCGGTTGCCGTCCAGTGGATGCGGCGCGGCGAGTCGCCGGGAATGTAGTCGCGCAGCCCGGTGACGTGCGTGGGGTCTTCGAACAGGGAGGTGGCTGCCGGGAGTGAGGCCAGAGGCGAGTTCGTAGGAAGCCCCAGGCGCTGCAAGGGGATTATTTTGGGGAAAACCGTCAGAAATTCGGCTTCCAGGTGGGACTCGGGCCAGTTCAGGATGCCTAAAGGGTCATTGATTTTTATTTGCAGTGGGCCAACGGCGTATTTACCGCGTTTCTGGCAGTTCAGCGTGTAGTCTGTGCGATATGTCTGTGCGGCGACGAGCGCAACTGCTTCACGAACGCGCTGCGAAGCGGCCAGCTCCGACGGGAGACTCTCGTAGATGGCGAGGCCGGGCGTGGGCAGCAGGCCGGGATTGGTCACCGTGAGTTCGACATCGATCCGTTCGCCGAGAAAGGCGTGTGATGTGAAATCGCGCCGGGCTTTGAGGCTTCGATTGGTATGCTGTACCCACAGGCGTGAGAGAAGGTATACCGCCACGAATAGATAGGCGATGTTGAAAAACAGGTCAATCCGCAGCAAAATGGCGACCAGAAGGAGTAAAGCTAAAAAGCGAAGGTAATTCCGCATTATTTCGACCAGTGCCCGACATCCAACTCGGCCTGCTCGACGATCCTGTTCAGCATCTCGGCGGCGGTCCGCCCGCGAAGCTGGCTTTCCGGCCTGACGATCAGGCGATGGGCGAGCGTGTACGGGGCCAGGAATTTGATGTCGTCGGGGATCACGTAGTCTCGCCCGCGAAGCGCGGCCAATGCCTGCCCGCATTTGTAGAGGGCAAGCGATCCGCGTGCGCTGGCTCCGAGCGCCAGGTCGGGGTGTTCACGGGTGGCGCGGACGATATTCAGGATATAGCGTTCCAGCGTCTCGTCGACGTGGACATCGGTGATCGTGTCATGCAGCGGTTGGAGCATTGTCCCGTCGACCACCTGGCCGATTGTCTCGATTGGGTGCTGCTTTCTCAGGTTGCGCAGCACGGTGATTTCGTCGGCAGGTTCGAGATAGCCCAGCGACAGGCGCATCAGGAACCGGTCGATCTGAGCCTCCGGGAGCGGGAACGTCCCTTCCAACTCGATGGGATTCTGGGTGGCGAGGACGAGAAACGGGGCAGGCAGATCGTAGGTCACGCCGTCGATGGAAACCTGCTGTTCGGCCATCGCCTCGAGCAGCGCCGACTGGGTGCGCGGCGTGGCCCGGTTGATCTCGTCGGCCAGAAGCAGGTTGGTAAAGACCGGCCCGGCGCGAAATTCGAAATCGGCGGTTTTCTGGCTGTAGATGCTGACCCCGGTGATATCGTTGGGCATCAGGTCAGGCGTACACTGAATCCGGGTGAATTTCAATCCCAGGCTTGCGGCAACGGCGCGGGCCAGCATGGTTTTGCCCGTACCGGGCACATCCTCGATCAGCACATGGCCGTGAACCAGCAGCGCCACGAGCAGGAGTTCGATGCGTTCGCGCTTCCCGACGATAACCGACTCGACGTTGTCGGCGACGCGCCCGGCGAAGCCGGTGACGGCGGATATATTGCTCATGTGGTGATCCTCTTTTGGTGTGTTGAGATTATGGCTGTTCAGTCTAGCATCCTGAACCTGTTTAGACAACACCCGTTGGCGTAGGGTATTTCGGAGAGTCTTGTGATAGACTGGCGAAAGAGGGGATAGCGATAGGGGTGAACCGATGACGCCGCTTAAGATCGACGTTCAGGACATGGTCGAGTTCCTGGTTGGGCTGCTCAACACGCCCAGCCCGACCGGTTTTCACGAGCAGGCTGTCGCCTACTGCCAGCAGGCGTTTTCCGATCTGCCGTGTTCGTTTTCGGTAAGCCGCAAGGGTGAATTGATCGGGACGTGGAATGGGCAGGACGGCAGCCGCCCACGCGCGCTGACCGCCCATGTCGATACACTGGGAGCGATGGTCGCACAGATCGCGGATAACGGGCGGCTGAAACTGACTCAACTGGGCGGCTGGACGTGGGGATCGGTCGAGGGCGAAGGGGTGACCGTTTTCACCCGCAGCGGCAAGCGCTGCCGGGGTTCGATCATGCCGGTGAAGGCCTCGATGCATATTTTTGGCGAGGAAGCGGTCAGTTTCAAGCGCGAATCGAATGCCTACGAAGTCCGGCTGGATGCCCGCACGCAGAGCAAAAAGGAAACTCTCGCGCTGGATATCGACGTGGGCGACTTTGTCGCTTTTGACCCCCGGGTGGAAGTCGGGGATGCCGGGTTCATCCACTCGCGGCATCTCGACGACAAGGCCGGAGTCGCCTGCATCTACGGCGCGGTGAAAGCGCTGGCTGCCGCCGGTCTGACTCCCGCCCGGCGAACGACGATCCACATCAGCCATTACGAGGAAGTCGGGCATGGGGGTGCCTCCGGGTTCCCGGACGATCTCCATGAACTGGTTACGGTCGATATGGCAGTGGTGGGGCCGGATCAGAACTGTGACGAGTTCAGCGTTGGGATATGTGCAAAGGATAACCAGGGGCCTTATCATATCGATCTCGTCCGCCGGTTGATCCGGCTGGCTGAAGAAAAAGAAATTCCCTTCAAAGTTGGAACCTACCCCCATTATGGTTCCGATGGCGAAGCCTACTGGTTTGCCGGTGGCGAAGCTGCGGTTGGATTGATCGGCCCCGGCGTGGACGCCTCACATCACTACGAGCGAACGCATATCGACAGCCTGGTGGCGACTGCTGATTTAATCAGCCAATACCTGTTGAGTGCGTAATTTTTTAACATTGTGCAGTGCTATACGAAATGAAATCGCGCTTCGTGTAAAGAATCGGGCGGTTTATGCGAAATTTCGCCGGTTTCGTATAACCGGCCCCCACCCCCGGCCCTGAAACACGCAGTTGGAGCCGCCATGTTGATTTTTGATGCCCATGAAGATATCGCCTGGAATATCGTCGCCCTGGGCAGGGACTACCGGCGCGGCGCACAGCAGATCAGACAGATCGAACGCGGAACAGAAATCCCGAATTGGGTCGGAGAGGCGCTTTTGGGGAAGCCGGAGTGGATCGAAGGCGAGATCGGGCTGATTTTTGCGACACTTTTCGTCACACCGGAGCGATTCAGACGCGAATCGTGGGACTCCATTTGTTATCGCGATACTGACGAAGCCTGTTACCACGCAAAAAGGCAGCTCGACGCCTATTACCGGCTCGTCGAAGACGACGATCAGCTCCAACTGGTGCAGACTCGGCGCGATCTGGAGTCAATTTTGCAGGACTGGCAGGACGAAGACCTCGATCTGGACAAGCGGCGGATCGGCCTGGCGCTGCTGATGGAAGGCGCTGACCCGATCCTCGACCCCGATCAGGTCGAAGAATGGTACGGCTGGGGGCTGCGGGCGGTTGGGCTGGCCTGGGAAGGCACCCGCTATGCCGGGGGCGCTCACGAACCGGGGCCGATCAGCGCCGACGGCCTACTCCTGATGCAGTCGATGCAAACGCTGGGCATGATCCTCGATTTGAGTCACATCGCCGAGGAAGCCTACTGGCAGGCGCTGGATCG
>DAOUES010000290.1:0-6379 GCA_034430335.1 Anaerolineae bacterium
CGCTGCGCCCGAAATTGCTACCACACACAGGCAGTATGGCGATATAGCAAAAGGATCACTGTCAGCAATTATCCGTGCATACAAGTCGTCGGTAACGAAGCGAATCAATGAAACACGTGGAACGGCAGGCGTACGGGTCTGGCACAGGAATTACTACGAGCGGGTAATTCGGAATGAGAAAGAGTTAGGGGCCATTCGAGAGTATATCATCAATAATCCGGCCTGCTGGCGTGATGATTCTGCTTATAGGTTCGATTGACTCTGAAAAAGGGAAAGGGGGCGCAGCACGCTGCGCCCGTACGGGACGACTTTTTTGATTAAGCCGGGAAATTGACCAACCGACGGAAGCTATTTACAGGTGACACAAGTCGATTTCATCTATTGCACCTGGCGGGCGCAGCACGCTGCACCCGTACATCCACTTTTGGAATTTGACCGTCTACCCCCGGTTGCCCGACCACAGCGGGCGGCCATCGGCATCGCGCAGTGTGACCGTTTCCCCGGTCGATTGGTTCTCGATCACCCCCGGCTTGAACTCGCCGTCCTCCCAGTAGCCGGATACGTCGAGCGCATCGCCGACCTGCACGGCGAAGCCTTCCTCCAGCGCGAAGCGCCACGCCCGCCCATCGACCAGTAGATCGCCGCTGCCGGTATCGACCAGCAGCGAGTCGGCGCTGACTTCGACCGCTTCCCCTGATTCGGTCAGCCAGTCGGCGGCGGTGATGATCTCGTCTTCGTCACGGTTTTGATAATTCCCGTCGTTCTGACCGCTGCCGCCGCTGCCCTGTCCGCCGTCACCCTGGCCCCGACCATTACCGCGGCCCTGATTGCCTCCGCCTTGATTCTGGCCCTGACCATCGCCATCGCCCCGGCCATCACCCTGATTCTGGCCCTGGCCCTCACCGCCCGCGCCGATCCCGGTACCCTGGCGGTCGCCGCTGCCCTGCCCCTGGTTCTGACCCTGACCTTCGCCGCCCGCGCCGATCCCGGTGCCCTGGCGGTCGCCGCTTCGCTGGCCCTGGTTCTGACCCTGGCCCTCACCGCCTGCACCGATCCCGGTGCCCTGCCGGTCGCTCCGGTATTCACGGTCGGCGCTGACAACGTCGAGGCGGCTCTGGGTGCGGATCACGCCGCCGGTGATCAACGCGGCGGCGAACCCCGCGTACAGTATCCATAACAAGATTTTTCCGATTTTCACAATTAACTCCGCTGTAATAGTTTCACGTTTCTTGAAAGTTCAGGTAAACCCCCACGAACCTCGCTTCGCCCGGTTTGTCTCCCCCTTTGCAAAGGGGGAGACAGCCGGGGGGTTGTTTTATGATTCCACGAAGGTCAGTCACCCGCAGGCTGCGTCTGTAGTTTGGACACGCGGCGGGCACCGATTGAGTTGAACACCCGCTTCGTTACCTTGACCACCCACTTCCAGTGGATGACGAAGTGAAGCACGGCGGCGAGGATGAAGGCCACCCCCGCCCAGGTGTGGATCACGTCCCAGGTGGTACGGTTGAAAATGAACACCGCTTCCCACGCCGGGTTCCGGCCACCCTGGTAGCCGCCCACCGGGACATACAAAAAGTAGATGCCGGAGACGGCGGAGATCAAAAAGCTGAGGGCGATGATCGCGTCGACGACGAGGTTCACCCAACTGCCCGACGAGGCAGTGGTGCCGCTGCCGCGCACTTTGCCGATCACACGTTTGATCATCATCACCACCCACTTCCAGTGGATCGAGAAGTGGATCACGACGGCGAGGATCATCGCCACACCGCCCCAGGTGTGGAACATCTCCCAGGTGAGGCGGTCGAAGAGGATCGTCACGCCGTAGGTGGGATTACGCCCGCCCTGGCTTCCGCCGATGGGCAGAAACAGAAAGTAGATGCCCGATATCAGCGTGAACAGCGCCCCGGTAAAGACGGCGGCGTCGATCAGCCAGTTACTGCGCGTTCTTGTCGAGATTGGTTTTTTCCGGATGCGGGTGGTTTCCCCCGCAGCGATAGTGTTTTCGGTCATTCAATCCTTTACCTTGTCGATTCGTGTTCGTGCGTTGGCGATGGACGCTGCGTCCATCGTCACCTATTTAGACGCATAAAGTCGGAAAAGGATACGGAAGACGGCGAAATTCCCCTTTTCCTCCCGCCGTTTTGATGCTACGGACGCCGATCTTTTCTGCGGGATTGATGTATGATATTCTATCCGAGGAGCGGGGCTGTTTCCACATGTGACAGGTAGATACCAGTATGGAGGAGCTTTATGTCGATGGATGAGCGAGAAGAACTCGTCGTCAAAGGGCTGGCGGGCTACCGCAGTCAGAACGACATCATCATGGAATTGTGTCAGAAATACGGTATGCAGTGGGACGAGGCCAACCGGTTCGTCGCCCTGGTCAGAGAAGAAAACAGGGACAAAATCTCGTCGAAACAGAACGTGTTCCTGAAAGCCATGTCGATCTTTTTCATGGCAGGCGGCGCGATGCTGTCGCTGGGCATCCTGATCGCGACCCTGAGCGGGGTGATCATCTTCTTCCTGAGGCTGCCAATCCCCTACCTGGGAAACGTCGTTTTCTTTTTCCTGGGCGCTGCTATCGTGGTCGGGGGAGCCAGGGGTCTCGCTCAGAAACCAGAAATCTAAAACATCTGTGGAAGAAAACTGGACGGGCGGCAGCCCGGCCCTAAAATTAGCGTAATTCGCGGACTGAATCCCTCCCCCGCACCCATCATAGACTCAAGTCTATTCCAGAACAGTCTCGACCAATCCAAACATCTGTGGAATCTGTGTCATCTGTGGACTGAATCCTTCCGCGCCGACGCATACCCGAACCAGGGTCCCGGCATCGACCAGTCGTAGTCGTTGAACCCGACCGCCTCAAGCTCCGACCCCAGCGGGATCAGCGGCACGAAGTGCAGCGCGAAGCGCTCTTTCAGCCGCCGCTTGATCGCGGCCAGCCGGTCCGACGTACCCTCGGCGAATGTCCCCGCCGTCAGGATCGCCCCGCTGCTGCTCACCCGCCCCAGTTCTTTGATCGCCTGTGCGAGGTCGGGGAACTGGTGGAACCCGCCGGAGCAGTTGACCTTTTTGAACACCCCGTCACGGAACGGCAGGTTGAGCGCGTCGCCCCGGATCAGGAAGACGTTCTTCAGCCCCCACCGCTCGACGTGATACGCGGCCCGCGCCAGCATCGCCGGGGAGAGGTCGAGGCCGATCACCAGCCCGCCGTCGCCTACCCGCTTGGCGATCTCGACCGTGAAGTTGCCCTGCCCGCAGGCCAGGTCGAAGGCGACATCGCCCGCGCGGTACTGCTGGATTTCCTGCAAGTCAGCGACCTCCTCGGCGAAGGGCTGCACGCGCAGCAGCGCGGTGATCGCCCCCCGTGCAGCGTCATAGCCCCAGGCCGTCACCGGCGTATCGAGCGCGTCCTGGGTGAACGTTTTGTCCGTTCCCCCGACGATCAGATCGAGCACCCCGCGCCGGTACGGGTAGATCGTCCCGGTTTCCGGGCAGCGCAGCCCCGATCCGTTGTTGAGCACCTGCGGTTCGCAGTTGGGCGAGGTGGGCAGCCGGATCAGCGGGGCAGCCCGTTCGAGCAGGCTCCGTGCCCGCTGCGCAGGCACGCTCACCGACCGCAGTTTGCGCTGCTCGCGCTGCCAGAGCATCACCCCGGCGCTGATCCCCGCGCCCAGCACCAGCCCTGCCCCCATCCAGTATCGACGCCTGGTCATCGTTCGATTGTCCTTTCGTGATCGTGATCAGCCCAATTATACTTAAAGAACACGGAAGATATATCCGCGTGTCTCTTGCAACCCTGAAACGCCATTGTGCCCGGTATCGAAAAAGAATATCCCCACACGGTGTGGGGATAAAGACGTGGTGATAAATCTACAGGTCAATGCAGAGAGCCAATCGATATTTCGAGTCATGTGCAAGCTGTCAACCACAGCCCTTCTTTCTAGGTGGGGTACTGCAACGGCTGCGTTTCACGATTTCACCCGGATCGTCCGAATCGAAATCGTCCTTGAAGATGCACAGCACATCCTCGATTTCATGCGGATATAGTTCATGCAGCTCAACAGGCAGACTTTCCATTTCGAGGAACTCCGCTTTGTGATCAAGCCCCAGTTTGCGAGCGCCCGCTCTGGTGCCAGCGTGCAGATATACCCTTTGAGGCAGCAGGCCCAGCCGGGCACCAATGCGGAATGCCGTATCGTAGGCGTACAATTCGCCCAGACCATTGATCGGCCTGACAATCTGTTCGATAAGCTGATGCAGTTCATCGAAATCTCTGCAAGCTTCGATATGCTCGGCATTGGCTTGAAATAGCTCGTTGGATCGCTTCAAGTTATCGGGTTTCAGCCGATGTTGATGCGAGTATCGCTTGTCGTCCTGGTCAGTCGCAAACGCTGCCGCCTCAATCGCTGCTTGCAGGGAAGGCCGCTGTCGAAACCAGTCAATTTCGGCCTGTGAGCCTGACCTGCATTCAGATATATAAATCTGGACAATTCGCTTCAAGTTCATTGTCTGCTGCTCCTTTTGTGTAAGCGCTGTGCAACTGTTACAGATTGGCCTTCCCCAAATAACAGACACTCTCTGTCAGGATGCCGGTGTGAAATCGGCGATGGCTTTGAGATCAACACCGGCTGCTTCGGCAGCAACCGCCTGCTTCCTGTCAACGGTGATCAGCGGGCAGTCGAGTTCTTCCGCCAGGGCGATAAACAGACAGTCGTAAATCGCAAGGCGCTGTGCTGTACCGATCAGCATAGCGCGAGATAGCAGCCGGATGGCAGGTATGGTCGTCAGCGGCAGCCTATCCAGGTTTGCCACGATCTGGTTTGTCGTCTCCAGTGAGTGATCGTCAAAAACCACACGCTTCCAGAGCACATTGGTGCATTCAACCAGGCAGTAATCAGGCGCCCACAGGCTAATTTCAGAGTCAAAACAAGCTGCAAACAGTCCCGTTACCTGTGGCGTATTGTCGTCTTCAACCAGGTACTGAACCACAACACTGGTATCGACCACATAGCGCGGAGCACTCATCGGTCACGATCCTCGCGCAGCAGTTCCCCGGTCGATTTCTGGCCGGGTTTATGCGGCAGACGGTGCTCCTGAAACCAGCGGTGCA
The DNA here is from genome assembly GCA_034430335.1 of Anaerolineae bacterium. Classification (GTDB taxonomy): domain Bacteria; phylum Chloroflexota; class Anaerolineae; order Aggregatilineales; family UBA3940; genus JAFGOY01. The sequence goes on from DAOUES010000290.1 coordinate 5,114, forward strand.
TGTCAGAGTCCGGCTCCGGTGGCTGCTGCGGCATCAGGGCAATCTCCCTGATCTGCTCCCGGATGATTTGTTTCAATTCGTCAAGCGACATATTCCCTACTGTCATACCAGCACCCTCCATTCACACTCACCTTATTTTACCTTATCTTTTCCAGGACATCTGTGAAATCTGTGGATAAAAATGTATCATCATCCCCATGAACAAACCCACCCACCAGCCGGTCTTACTCACCGAAGTTCTCGACGCGCTGGCCCCGAAGCCCGGCGCGGCGCTGATCGACGGGACGGTGGGAGCGGGAGGTCACGCCGCTGCATGGCTCGACGCCGCCGCCCCGGATGGCTGCCTGCTGGGTTTCGACCGGGACGCGGAGGCCGTCGAGCGGGCGCGGAATCGGTTGGCTGAATACGGAGACCGGGTGACTCTGGTTCACGGTTCCTACGCGGAGATGGGACGGCGCGCCCCGGCGCTCGGATTTGCGGCGGTCGACGCGATCCTGCTCGATCTCGGCTTCTCGTCGATCCAGATCGACGACCCCGAACGCGGGTTCGCCTTCCGGCATGACGGCCCGCTCGACATGCGCTACGACCGGCGGCAGTCGGCCAGCGCCGCCGACCTGGTCAACCGGCTGCCCGAATCCGAACTTGCCGACCTGATCTACCGCTACGGCGAGGAACGCCACTCGCGGCGCATCGCACGGATGATCGTACAGGCGCGGCCCATCGAATCGACCTCCCGGCTGGCCGAGATCGTCGCCGGGGCGGTGCCGCGATCAAAAGACCGGCGGGGCAGTTCGATCCACCCGGCGACGCGCACCTTTCAGGCGCTCCGAATTGCCGTCAACGATGAATTAACCGAATTGGAGGAAGTGCTGCCCCAGACGCTCGACCTGTTGAAGCCGGGCGGTCGGCTGGCGGTGATCAGCTTCCACTCGCTCGAAGACCGGATCGTCAAGCAGTTCATGCGACATGAAGCCCAGGACTGCATCTGCCCGCCGGAGCAGCCCTTCTGCACCTGCGATCACAAAGCGGCGCTGCGATTACTCAGCCGCAAACCGATCATGGCCGGGGAAGCGGAGATCGATGAGAATCCCCGCGCCCGCAGTGCAAGGTTGAGAGTCGCCGAGCGAATATAGGGCGATGATCCACCCCCTTCGACGGGTCTTCGACCCGCCACTTCCCCCAAGGGGGCAGGTGCGGCCCGAATTGTAAGACTCGGATCAAAAACCAGTTAACCCACTTGCCCCCTGTGGGGGAAATGTCCCGCAG
>DAOUES010000291.1:0-11051 GCA_034430335.1 Anaerolineae bacterium
CGACCTTCGAAGGCGAAGATGCCCGGCAGGTGGTGATTCAGGATATCACCAGCCGCAGGCGGGAACAGGAAACACTGAGAACCCTGAAGGAGTTCAACGAAGGGATCATCCAGGCGATGACCGAAGGGGTCGCCATCCAGGATATCCAGGGATGCTTCACCTTCGTGAACCCGGCGGCGGGAGCGATCCTGGGATATAAGCCTGAAAGCATGATCGGGATGCACTGGACGGCAGTCGTTCCTCCCGATCAGCACCGGAAGGTCAAGGCGGCGGACAATCTGCGCGCGCAGGGAATATCGAGCCGGTACAGACTCGAAATAGTTGACAGGACAGGCAAGCGCATCCCGATCCTGGTCAGCGGCAGCCCGCGCTTCGAAGGCGAAGAGGTGATCGGCACGCTGGCCGTCTTTACCGACATCTCCGACCTGCTCGAAGCCAGGGAAGCGCTGGAATTCAGCGAGGAACGACAGCGGGAGATCGTCGAGACTATCGACGACGGCTACGTCGAACTGAACCTGGACGGTGAGATCGTCTATTTCAACCGGGCGCTGGCCGACGTATTGTCCCGCACCCCAGAGGAGCTTCAAGGCGCGCTCTTCAAAACATTCATGGCCGAAAAGGCGGGCAAGCGGCTCGACAGGGAGCTGCAAAAGGTCAAGCGGGCCGGGACACCATCCAAGACCTTCGAGGCGGAGATCGGCAGCCAGAACAAAACGAAGAGCTACGTCGAGATATCGATCACGCCGATCAAGGAGAAAGAAGAGATCGTCGGGTTCCAGGGGATCGTCCGCGACTCGACTGAACGTCGACTCGCAGAAGAGGCGCTCCGGGCCGCTTACGAGGCGCTGCAAGAAGTCGACCGGGTAAAAGACGAGCTGATCCAGAACATCTCGCACGAGTTCCGCAACCCGCTGACCTACGTGCTGGCCTACGTCGATCTGCTGCTGGCCCAATCGTCAGAGCTGGGGCCATTGACCGACGATCAGCGGCAGACGCTCAACGTGGTCGCCATCCAATCGAGGCGGCTGCAAAGGCTGGTCGAAGATTTCATCACGCTGCACCAGATCGAGGAGCACGGGCTTGACCGGCGGCGAACCGATACCAACGGCTGGCTGATGACAATCGTCACGGCAGCGCAGTCGGTGGCAAACAGCAATAATATCACCCTGACTTATGACCCTGACCTGACCCTGCCGCAAACGATGATCGACCCGGAGATCACCCGGCAGGCGATGGACAACCTGCTCTCGAATGCGTTCAAGTTCACCCCCGAAAACGGGTCGGTGACGATCACGGCGGAGAGCCAGCCGCCCTGGGTGATCATCTCGGTGATCGATACGGGGATCGGCATCCCGGAAGACCAGTTACAGAACATCTTCGAGCGTTTCTACCAGGTCGACGGCACGTCGCGGCGAAAGCACGGTGGGCTGGGACTGGGGCTGTCGATCTGCAAGAAGGTGATCGAGGCGCACGGCGGGAAGATATCGGTCAGGTCGAAAGAGGGCGAGGGATCGATGTTTACGTTCACGCTGCCGGTTGTGTAGAGGGCGGCCTTCGCCAATCAATCAACCTTTGGGCCGACCACACACCTTGCAGGCGCTGATCCCCATCGGGCACAGGCGTCGATTGCCGCACCTGGGGCAGAAGCAGGCATAGAATATCGCGATATGGATCGCGGTCAGGGCCAGCAGGATCGGCACAGTCCACCACCTGATCATCGCCAGCCCGATGCACATATAGACCAGGATGACGATTGTCGTGATCTCCCCCGCCGCCGCGTTGAAGTTGTATGCTTTCTCGTTGAATTCGGCTTTCGGGTACAGCACCGGCGACAGCATATTCCCTGGATACACGCCGAACAGCGCCGGGCAGAATCGCCCCCGGTACGGGCAGGGGACGCAGCAGTAGGCCATGAACACGCATACCACGCCGTACAGCCCGAAGAGGATCACGGTCAAAATGATCGAGATCGTCCCCAGCAGGTACGCCGTCCCGAAGAACCCGATCAAAAACGGCACCAGCGACAGGGCATAGATCGCCCTGTCTCGCCGAGTCCACTCATACGATACGCTGTCTGTCGCCTCGCTCATTGACCGTCCTTTTTGAAGTTACAGGGGTATCAATACGGTTGGCTGTCGGGTTCGCAGTGCCGGTAGACCGATCAGTCTAGACCGCTCGGTCTATAATAACGCCGCCGTCGTCCCTCGTCAAGCGTTTCTCAGGGCAGGGTTTTATCATTCTTGGTTTTAGGATTTTTTGTTCGGCTCGTCACTATTTCTGGCTGCTGTTTTACAACAAGATCGGCGGTAGAGGCGACCCTTGTGGTCGCCCACTCGTCTCGATCCCGATCCCGATCCGCCGGGCACCCACGAGGGGTGCCCCCCGCTTTTAGAGATGCTCCACCCGGCGGATTCCATCGCGGTTCAGCACCAGCCGAATCCGGCTGTAGGCCTTGTCCTTCTCCGGTGCTACCGACCGGTACCGCGACAGCAGGTTGATGTGATATACCTTGTTGAAGGTGACCTCCTGTATCCCTTCGGAATCCAGGATGAGCCGCGTCTGGATCGGGTCGCCCATTTTCCCCAGGAACGGATGAATATCGTAGCGGGTGATATCGTTGATCCCGGTGATCGTCGGCATGTTGGGGAACACCGCCTCGAACGCATCGTTGTAAAGGACAATATCTTTGTCGTGCCGGATGATCGTCTCGCCCTGACTCTCATTATCCAGCTCGGTCATGAAGTCTCTCTGGCGGCGTTTGCGAATGGCTCCGGGTAAACTATCTTCGCTCACATAGGTCATCTTCTCGCGCAGGACGCCTAACTTCTTTTTGCTGTTCTGCGCCCTGATGGTGATCCGGTGATCGTATGTCCGCTCCTGGAGATACGAGGCAAAAAGACCCCGCGTAAACTCCTTGATTCGATCCTTGAACATGTACCCGACCACCAGCGCAATCAACAGCGGGAATGAAAAATTCCCAAGCTGCTTCTGGAAGTAGAACGCGGTACCGGTTGCGAACAGCATCGCGATCCCGGCTGCCAGCGCGTAGAAAACCTGCTCGCGGCCCGTGCCTTCCCGCCGCCGGTCGGTCGATAGATACAGGATGCTGCCGATATACTTCTTCAACACCGACGTTCTGAAAATATACTCTTCCCGGCTCTGATCGGTGTCCTCGAACAGGATGCCGTAGCCGTGCGCCCGCCGGTGTTTCATCTCGGCCCTGACCCGGTCGACCAGTGCCTCCATGAAGGCCTCACGGTCGGTTTTCTTCTCGATATTCTCGTCGACAATCTGGTAGAGTTCGACCGCGCTGTCCTCGACCAGCAGGCTGATCGCCTCGTCGGTGAAGCGGTAAGCCTCATAGACGTTCTGATCGATATTCGGCAGGTTGAGATCAGCATAGAACGCGCGGAAGGCATCCGTAATATGGCCGATCTCCTCCAGATACGACTCGAACAGATTCCCGACCTGCACATGGACTTTGCTGTCCGGTTTGGCTTCCGCAATTCGCTGGTAGACGAGGTTGATATGCTCGCGCAGCGAGGTGCGCAGCAGCACCCCAAGGAACTTGAGGCTGACGATCGCCTCATCGCGGGCTGCCGGGTCGTTCGACCATTCCGGCTGTTCGAAAATCTGGCGGAGCGTGTTCAGCGGTGAAGTCTCAAGCTCGGTGAAATCCCTCAGGATCAATTGGGGCGTTTTCAGGCGGATGTAGTTCTTGATCTCGCGGTAGAAGTCGGCTTTGGTGTAGGTTCCCGGCGCGATTCCCAGTGACCGGGGGATGAACATGAAGGTCGCAATCTTGTACCGGGTCTGCTTGCCCTCCATCAGCTCATAATCCAGCTTGACCTCAACCTGGAACTGGTCATGCGGCTTGACGGCCTGCTCGATAGTTTCTAGCATACTCTCCCTGCATTATTCAACATGTGTGTCCCCCCATGCTAACCCGGATAGCGTGACTGGTCAACCAGCCCCGAATCGCAGATTGTGACAAATGGCTTGACTCCTGTCAGGCGATTTGATATAATAGAACGGGTGTTCTGTAAAAAAGGATTGCAATCTATGGCCGGATTTTGTGACGTGACGAAAATGCAGGAGTGGGTGTTTTGTAACACGATTTTTGGGGCTACCTGTCGCGGCTGGTTTTCAGACAATGCCGGGGTTTTGTAACGTGGTTTTTGGGGCTGGGTGTCGCTAATTCTCCTTTAGCATAGAACGTGTCTTGTTATGCGGCAGTGTCTTTTGGGTAAGCGAATGTTGTAATGCATCGAGACACAGCGTTCTCTGAACATGGCCCTGGCATTGTTCGGTGCGAAAAGACTATAACGCTATAATAGAGAAGGCCATCCCAGCAAGCTATTGAATACAGGTTCTCAGACAATGACTGTTGATACCATTTTAAGCAGACCGTATCGTTTTTGCGGAGATGAAGACCTTCCGAGTCGTTTAACTCATAGTCTTTCTGGTGATCTAGACTTTCATGAGAAGACAAGTGCCTATGCTTCACATAATCTCCATTCATTTCCTGCTAAATTTCCACCGCAGTTGCCAAGAAAACTCATACTTGAGTTGACAGAACCCGGAGATACTGTGCTTGACCCTATGGTCGGATCAGGTACCACAGTCGTCGAATCCTTACTGTTAGGTAGAAACGGCATTGGTTTTGATATTGATCCCCTTGCACTCCTGCTTTCAAAGGTAAAAGTGAGTTCGTTTGATAAGCCAACTCTTGAGGCTACTGCGGATGAAATTGCGATGTCTGCCCGCCTGTCAATCTCAGATCAATATGACAGGTTGGAGCAAAAACTTAAAGAAAGATTTGATCCTAAAACGCGCGAATTTATCGATTACTGGTTTGCCAGAGAAACGCAAGTGGAACTGCTTTCCTTGATATTGGCGATTGAGGAGTTGCCGCCCGATGATATTCGCAACTTCTTTCTCCTTGTTTTTTCAAGTATTATCATCACCAAATCGGGCGGCGTTTCAATGGCTTTTGACCTTGCCCATACCCGTCCTCATCGAGCCAAAATTGTGTATTCACAGTATGGTGATGTATTGATTGGTGAAGAGCATGTCGGCAGCACAAATAAACGGATAAACCTGCTCACAAAAACACTGCGGTCTCCAATAGATGATTTTGAAAAGCGATCCAGTCATAATATCCAATGCGTTTTTACATCGGAATCAGATCGTCCAGCAAGAGTACAATTCGGTGATGTGGAACAACTGCCACTACCGGCGGAATCGGTCGATTTAATCGTGACCTCGCCTCCCTATGCATCAAATGCCATTGATTACATGCGTGCTCATAAATTCTCACTCGTCTGGATGGGATATAAAATAGACGATTTGAGCAGAAAACGTGCGAAGTACATTGGTGGTGAATCCGTTTCTGATTTTTCATTTGTAGGATTACCGCAATATACACAGGCCATTGTCGACCGAATTTCCGCTCGAGACGCGAAAAAGGGTCAGGTTGTTCATCGGTATTATTCAGAAATGACCCGCACGATTTCGGAAATGTATCGCGTTATAAAGTTCAAACGTCCCGTTATTCTTGTGGTGGGTACATCGGTGATAAAAGGGATTGATACCGAAACCGGGAATTGCCTGGCAGAGATTGGATGCAATATTGGGTTTGATAAGCCCGTTATTGGTGTCAGAAACTTAGACCGAAATCGTCGAATGCTGCCTGCCGGCATGAAGGTGGATCGCGATTCTCAAATACAACAGCGTATGCATCGAGAACTGGTGATTGGTTTCTACAAGTCGTGATTTATTCTGGAGTAACACCATGAGCATTGCCGAACTACGCCACCAGTATCACCAACGGATTTGTAACGAAATCATTCGGATCAAAGATGATGATGGTTATCCCAACTTCGCCGATGGAAGCAACCGCAGCAGTGTCTCAATAGCCTGGGAAATACTTCAGCTTATTGGATGCGATCCCGTAATTGGAGAAGTCGCCGGCCAGACGACCGGCAGTCTTTTTGAAAAAGTCACAAGGGAGTTCATTGAAGAAGCATTTGGGTTAATAAAACATCTTCGTCCTGGTGATTGGTTCTATGAAACTACGCATACAGAGATTTCCAACTTCGACCAGTATCAACATTTAACGCATCTTGAACAACTCGTTGGTGAGGATATTAATCTCAAAACATCTCTTGGCAGTGATTACATTGTTAAACCCGATGTAGTTATTGGTCGACAGCCGGTATCAGATAGCGAGATAAATCGTTTTCATGTGATTGTCGATGATAGTATGTCGATTGCCCGGCATACGCCTTTTCGCCAGGCAAATTTCGATTTTTCGTTCCCTATACTACATGCGAGCATCTCGTGTAAATGGACTATTCGGAGTGATCGTTCACAAAATACTCGAACAGAAGCCCTGAATCTTGTGCGAAACAGAAAGGGCCATCTTCCTCATATAGTAGTGGTTACTGCCGAACCCTTGCCAACACGGTTATCAACACTTGCGCTGGGAACCGGCGATCTAGACTGCGTTTATCATTTTGCGCTGCCTGAATTGGAGCAGGCACTCAGACGTATTGATAATGTCGATCAGCTTGACATGTTAACCATATTGATAAACGGTCGAAGGCTTCGTGATATCAGCGATCTTCCCTTCGATCTGGCAGTGTAAATAGTTTGACACCCAGCCCCAAAATCCACGTTACAAAACGCCAATAATGTTATAATCACCACCATTGACCTTTTTCAATCTCACTCCAGGTGGTGGACGTGCAAAATCTACCGATTCAACTACTCGTCGGCGTCATCCTTTCCGGCCTGATTGCCCTGCTTGCCTACAAACGGAACTCGCTCTCAAAAAGCGGCGTGGCCGGTGCGATGCTCGTCGGCACGGCGATTTTCGGCTTCGGCGGCTGGGTCTGGGGCATGACCCTGATCGCCTTTTTTGTACTCAGCACGCTCCTTTCGCACTACAAAGAACGCGAAAAAGAGCAGATCGCCGCCGAAAAATTCGACAAAGGCGGCAGGCGCGATTTCGGGCAGGCGGCGGCCAACGGCGGGGCCGGGGCGCTGATCGCGCTGGCCTATGTTTTCGTGCCCGATCCGCTGATCCTCGCCGCCTTCGCCGGAATCATGGCGACCGTCAACGCCGATACCTGGGCGACCGAAATCGGCGTTTTGAGCACAAAACCTCCCCGCCTGATCACCACTTTCGAGCCGGTCGAGCCGGGAACCTCGGGCGGCGTGACCCTGCTGGGCACGCTTGCCACCCTCGGCGGGGCGATTGCCATCGGCCTGTCGCTGATTTTGTTCCTGGCAATCGACGGGATTTTCGGCGGGGTTGGGTTCGAAATGGCGGGTGAACCGGCCCTGGCTGTGCCTGGGCTGATCCTCGCGGCGGGGATCGGCGGGCTGGCCGGTTCGCTGTTCGACAGTTTGCTTGGGGCCACCGTCCAGTCGATCTATTTCTGCCCGATCTGTGAGAAAGAAACCGAGAAGTGTCTCCACACCTGCGGCACGCAGACGGATCAGGCACGCGGCTGGCGCTGGCTGAACAACGACCTGGTGAACTTTATCAGTTCGATTGTCGGGGGTGCGGTCGCCGGGTTGGTGTTCTGGGTGATGTAGCTACTTCCCCTCGACCAGTTCGACCATCGCCAGGATCGCATCGACCACCACTTCGGGCTGATCCATCGGGATCATGTGGGAGCTGTCTGTCACCTCGATATAGCGTCCACCGGGGGAGGCTTCGGCCAGCGAGCGCCAGATTTCCGCACGGAAGGCTTCCCCGGCGAGGAAATCGGCTTCGGCTTTGCTGCCCGCCCCGGGCCGCTTGTTCGACCAATCGGCATCGAGCGCATCGATCGGGATATCGGCTGGCAGGCTGATTTCGGCGGCAGCCACGCTCGATTCGGCGTAGGTCGCTTCCACGTCGACGGCTGCGTTGAGCGCGCGGCGCGTGGGCAGGGTGGCGAGCAGCAGGTCTCCGCCTTCCGGGTCGACCAGGATATCGGCGTGCTCCACGTAGAACCGGCGCGCGCCGGAAACCGATGCCGCCTCGATCAGCACGCGGCCCAGCCCCAGCGTGATCGCCCCCCGCTGGATCGATTCGGGGAGGGAGCGGTACTCGCCAAAAACCGATTCCCCGTTCGGGCCAAAAGTCTCCATCTCGACCGAGACGATGCCCGGCACGCGCGGTTCGGCGTAGCGGTCGAGGAAGAAGCGGGCGGTCAGGCCGCTGCCCGAAAAAGGCACGAGGATCACTTCTTCTTCACCCAGGGCGGTGAGCGCCGCATGTAGATCGTCGGCAGACTGCGACATGGTGAGCGTCTCCGGGGGCGGATCGCTCCAGCCGAACCCGGCGGGATCGTAGGCATAGACACGCACGGTTTCGGCCAGATCGGACTGGACGACCCGCCATACGCCCGATCCGCAGCCCAGGCAGGGCAGCAAGACTACCGCCGGGCCGCTGTTCTCCCGGCCCATCGCCACCATGTGGATATTCCTGCCACCGATGTCGACGAGCAGGCTGCTTTCGGGGACGGTATCGTAGGCGCGCGCATCGAGAATGCTGGCGCGCACGGTGGTGAAGATCAGCAGGACGACGACGATCCCCGCGATGATCCCGGCGATCCGTGCGCCGCGCCTGGCACAGCCCCGACCTGGTTTTGATTGTCGTTCCATCGATTGTTTCGCTCCGTTTCAATGCCCAATTCCAGGCACTTTATGGTTCGGGTCCATCATACCGGATTCCGGTGATTGGTGAAAGCCCGACTCCTGGCCGGTGGGCACAGGTAAAAGAAATATGTAGATATCCTGAATAATTCATTAAGAATCACATTGTAATCAAAAATCTGATATATACTCGATCTACCGAATTGTGTTTTATTTAGTGTCAGTGGACCAGTATGCTAAAACAGGTATCAATTTTGACCGGTAAACGAATACTGGTGATGGAAGATGACAACGACCTGGTGGAACTCTATCGTGAAGCGCTGGGCTTGAGCGGCTATGAAGTAGACGGGGTCACTACCATCAGCGAGGCACGCCATCACCTCGAAAATAACCATTACGCGGTTTTCCTATGTGATCTATTCATCGGTAGGGAGCGCAGCATCGACCTGCTGCGCGAAATCGTGCCGACGTTGAAGGAAACCCAGGTGGTGATGCTCACCGGGTCGGGACAGGGGCAGTTGGTAGCGCAGGAGATCGGCATCGACTTCTTTTTAGCCAAGCCCATAGCGCTGCCGGAGCTGCTTTCACTGATCGACCGGCTGGCGCGGTAGCGCGAAGCGAATCACCGGAAACCCGGATCGGTGACCAGGCGGGAATTCAGCATGCCGGTGATGTCGATGTACAATCGCTATCTTCATGAATTATTTGTGAAAAACCGGCATTCCAGCCCCAAAATACCACCAATAGGCAATGTGTACCATTCGACATCGGGCAGGCTTTTATTGTATACTGAAACTAGCCGGACCGTTGCACAGGGGGTGGTAAGCCCTTTGCAGAAAGAGAGGCCTTATGCTTTTCATTCCTAGAGAAGAGGGTCAGGGTCTGGTGGAATATGCACTGGTAATAATGTTGGTGGCAATTGTCGTGGTAGTGCTGGTGACCGTTTTAGGTCCAGGCATCGGGAATATGTACAGCAACGTTATTAGCAAAATGTGATCCCTGACCCGAACAAACAGATCGATTGAACAGCCCCGCAAGGGGCTGTTCGCTTTTATGGGCTGTCCGCTACCATTCCCCGACCAGTTCGACTTCCAGTTCGAGCGATACGCCGGACTGCGCCAGCACTTCGCGGCGGGCCAGGTCGACCAGGGCCTTGACATCGTCGGCGGTGGCTTCTTCGACGTTGAGGAAAAAATTCGCGTGCTTCTCGCTGATCTGCGCGCCGCCGATGCGGACACCTTTCAACCCGGCGGCTTCGATCAGCCGCCCGGCATACTCGCCGGGGGGATTCTTGAACATGCTGCCGATGGTCGCGCCGGGCGGCTGGTTGCGCTTGCGCCGCGCGTTGTATTCGTCGGCGCGGGCCTGGATCGCCTCCCGGTCGTCTTCGCATAGAACCATCTCGACGCGGAGGATCACCACCGGGCGCGGCTCGCGTTTGAAGATCGAGGAGCGGTACTCGTATTCGAGATCGGCGGCGGAAAGCCAGACATCACCGGCGGGGGTGACAGCAAACACACGACTGACCGATTTCGACATATCGCCGCCATGTGCGCCCGCATTGCCGATCACCGCCCCGCCGAGCGTTCCCGGCACGCCAACTGCCCATTCCAGCCCGGCCAGGCCGCGCTTGATGCAGCGGCGAACGAGCAGGATCGTCCCGATGCCGGAATCGGCGGTGACGGTCGTCCTGTCGAAGGTGATTTCACCCGTGCGGTTGGCGGCGACGATCCCGCGAACACCCCGATCCGAGATCAGGATGTTCGAGCCTCCGCCGAGAATGAACAGGGGAACATCGTGCGCCCAGGCGATCCGGGCGGCGGCGCGCAGATCGTCGATTGAGTCAGCGGCAAGGAAAGCGTCGGCGGGGCCGCCGATCCGGGCCGAGGTGTGGCGGGCCAGCGGCTCGTCGAGGAGCAGGCGGTCGGCAAAGGTAGATTGGAGATCGGCCAGTGCGTTGGGTGGTAGGGTCATGGGTATTGTCCTGTAAATCCCGGCGTTGAAATGCCGGGCTAAACGTCGTATTGCCGCAGTTTCGCCAGGGCGCTTTCGACCGATTTGCGATCTTTGCTGCCGAGATCGGGATCGGCGGCCCAGCGCTCGTAGTTGGGAATCAGCGAAACGAAATCGGGCAGGAGCGCGGTTGCCATGCTGCGGATCGTATCGCACAGCACCCAGGCGGCGGCGGGATTCTCCGGCGGGACGTTCCGGTCGAGAAAGTCGACGATGACCCCGGCATCGCCGCGCGCGATGAGTCGATAGGCAAAGCTGACCATCTTCTTGACCTCGGTTTCCCCGTCGAAGAGAAGCGGTTCGGCAAGGGCGAGACAGCGGGCGGCGTACTCGGCGTGCTTCATCGGGAGGCGGCCTACGGCGGTGACCCCCGCCCGGCGCACCCA
>DAOUES010000292.1:0-6674 GCA_034430335.1 Anaerolineae bacterium
TCTCCAATGTTGGGTAGTGCTGTAAAAAGCTAATCGTAACAAACAAAGCCAACCCTGATCGCCCCCAGGTTGGGGGAGATGTCTCCGAAGGAGACAGAGGGGGCCGTTTTACCGAATTAAATTCTTCAGCGCCGGGAAAGTGTCCAACCCCCGCTCAATCTGTCAAAAAGGCCACCGCCCTCTGCTCCTCGCTGTTCATGATGATCGTCATCGTCCGCCCATTGCTCACCGCCGGGATGTCGATCACCTTCACGTAGTGGGCGTAGCGGGATTCGTCGGGCAGGATGGCCGAGAGTTTGTTCGGCGTCGAATCGAAAAACGACTGGTTGAAAATCACGTTCTCGTCATCCGGGTAAAGCGGCAGCGGGTAGATGTTCGCCTCGACGAGATCCTGGAAGAAGTGCGTGCCATAGGATACTTCCGGCACCGATCCTTCTGCGGCATAGGCGATCTCGATCAGCACCTTCGTGTTGAAGATGTCGGCGTAGGTCACCTTGACTCCCAACTGGATATTCGACGTTCCCCAGCGGCCCGGCCCCATCAGGATGAAGGTCGCTTCATTTAACATGTAATTGAGCCGCCCGACCACCCGCCCGATCTCTACCCGCGTGTGCGGATCAGGAATGCGGGCATAGGAGCGCGGATCGATGAAGATGATGGTGTCGATCCCCTCGACGCAGCCGCGCGGAATCTGCTGGTTGGCGCTGAACACGATGTCCTCTTCCGGCAGGTCGTCGGGGATTTCGACCGTCTCCCCTTCGTCCTGGCTGCTCAACCCCCGGCATTGCAGCAGCGCCAGCCTCACTACCGGCTTCGGGTAGGTTTCGATCACCTCCCCGGCGAACTCCACGTCGACCGGGTGCTCGTAGGCTTCCTGGAGGATGTGGAGCGAATCGCGCAGCATCCCGGTGAATTGATCCTGGGCCAGCAGGTTGTCGAAGGTGACCACCATCTCGGCGGGGTCGAGGTTGAGCGGTCGGCTGACCAGCGGCTTGACATACCCGTCATGGTCAATCGATACCAGCGCGTTGAGCGCCGGGTAGCGCACGTCGATCACGTCGGTGATCGGGACGGTCACGAACTGGTTTTCTTCCAGGTCGATCACGTCGATCATATGCTGCGAATAGCGCCGGAGCATCTGACTGCCCCATTCAGGGCGCAGCGTGGGATGGCTGAGGGCCACCATGCGCGGGTAATCGCTGCCTACCCGGTTGACGGCCCGCGTCCCCAGCCCGACCACCAGCCGCAGCAGGCCGTCCTCGCGCCGGATGCGTTCGCTCCAGGCGTAGGGGTTGTAGCTGAATCCCACCCCGGCCAGGTCGGGGAAGAAGTAGCGACCGTTCTGTCTGCCCTCGACCTTCTGGATCAGCACCGCCATCCGCTCGTCGTAGTCGACCAGCCCCATCCGGTCGCGGTAGATCAGCACGTCGGGGCGGATCACGCTGGAGTAAACCTTGATCACGGCTTCGTGCAGGTCGTGTAGATTCTCCTCCGGTGTCCCCTGGTTGGGCAGGAAGAACGAATCGTATTTCCCGGCGAACGACGTGTCGATGTTGTCTTCAAGCAGGCTCGATGACCGCACGATCAGCGGCACCGGGCCGAGCGTTTCCAGCAGGTCGGCAAGATGCCAGAGGATATAATCCGGGAGCTGGCAGCTCAGGTACTCCCTGTATATCTTCGGGTAGTCCGCCAGCATGTCCTCGTGGCGCTTGTACTTCTGGTTCATGTGCTGGAACAGTTCGTTGTTCGCGTGGAAATCGTAGTACACGTCCGAACCGATATACCATGATTCGGGTATGCGAATATCGCTGGCGTCGATGCCGTATTCCGGTGCTTTGTTCTGCAAAACCTTGTAGGCAAGCAGCATCCCCGCCGATTTGCCGCCGATCTTCCCCCGGCCAAAGCGGTGTTTGCGAATCTCTTTCAAGTCTTCCACGTCGAAGTATTCACGCGCCACCCGCACGAAGCCAAGCTGGTCGGAAATCATCGCCTTGATCAGCACGACGATGATCTCGCGCAGGTGGTGCTCGACCGATGCCCGCTTTTCCGGCGGGGTGCGTTCGTACTCTTCCGCCTGGGCGAACAGCAGCGCCCAGGGGGCCATCTCCGGGTTGAACGACAGGACGAATTCGCGGTCGGGCGCGCGCTCGGTGACCACTTCCTCGACCAGGTCTTTGAACAGGTCGTGGTGCAGGTTGTAGGCAAAGTAGAAATCGGTCAGGTCGTCGCGGATTTTCTCGACGCGAAGCTGCCAGGTGTCAGGGGGTTCTTCGGCTTCCGGGTGATCCATCCCTTCCCGCCGCTGGGATTGGATCGCCTTTTCGCGGACTTCGGCCTCGAAAAGCTCCGGGCTGACCACCCCGCGTTGGAAAAGTTCCAGGCGCATCAACTGCCGTATCCGGCGCTGGAGGATCGGGTACTGGTTAAGCTCCAGGTAGAGCTGGAGCACTTTTGGCATCGCGTGTGGGTCAAGCTGCATATGGTATTACCTGTTGTTCATTCGGTCGGTGGGGAGAATGAGGGTGAATGTGCTTCCAACCCCTGACGTGCTTTCGAGCGCTATCTCGCCGCCGTGCAGACGCACCAGCGCGCGGGAAAGGGTCAGGCCCAGTCCGAGGCCCTGCTGTTCCAGCGTGTCACGGTTCGCCTGCTGGAAACTCTCGAATATGATATCCTGCTGCGATGGCTCGATCCCGATCCCGTCGTCGGCTACTGCGATATTCAGCTTCCCGTCGGCATGGGATAAACTCACGTAAACGTTCCCGCCCTCCTGCTTGGAAAACTTGATCGCATTATCGATCAGCCGTTTCAGGACATCGCGGATATAAAGTGAAACCGGCAGCCGCTTCAGGTCGTCGGGAACATGGTAAACGAGTGTCACGTTGCGCTGCCTGGCCTTGTATCCGAACTCGTGGCCGATATCCTCGAAGATTTTCTCCAGCGGCAGGATAACCTGCCCCAGCGCAATTTCCACTTCGACCACCCCGCTGTCGATGCGAACCATCAGCATCAGGTCCTCGACCAACCGGTAGAGCCGCTCGGCCCCCGCCTGGATTCCGTTCAGCATCTCGTCGACGGCGTTGTGGCTCAATTCGGGGTACTGATCACGCAGCAGGTTGACGTACCCATAAATGTAGGTGAGCGGGGTGCGCAGTTCGTGGCTGAACACGGCGATCAGCCGCTGTTTCATCGCTTCCACATCGGCATGTGTTGCGACCTTGATATCCTGCGTGCGCTTGATCTGTCCCTGTATGGCGCTCAACAGTTCTTCCGGGTCAAAGGGTTTGGTCAGGTAGCCGTCGGCACCCAGCTTTCGCCCGCGCCGGATATCAGAGATCTGGCCGCGTGCGGTCAGAAAGATAAAGGGGATCGGCACCCATTCCGGTTTGCTGCGCACCGCTTCGAACAGCGCGTAGCCATCCATACTCGGCATACTGATATCCGAGATCACCAGGTCGGGAGGGGTGCTTTGCATCACCTCAAGCGCCTGGTGGCCGTTCTCGACTGCGATTACCTGGTAGCCGTAGATATTGAGCAGATCGGTTACCCCATCCAATATGGCGAGGTCGTCGTCGACCAGCAGAATGGTCGTGTTTATCTTGTTAATGTTGTCATCCACGTAGTGTATCATGTTGCGTCTGGAGGTTGATTACCGGTCATTAACGTATATACCCGTATTATCTCATTTAGGGGGCGAGTCGCGCAATCGAATATT
This sequence comes from Anaerolineae bacterium, assembly GCA_034430335.1. GTDB lineage: Bacteria > Chloroflexota > Anaerolineae > Aggregatilineales > UBA3940 > JAFGOY01. The sequence continues at coordinate 3,716 of DAOUES010000292.1, forward strand.
ACACCGGTTGAAAAGGCAGGTTGATACCGGTTCCCGGTACACCTTTCCCCAATCCACAATCCGGCATTAAAATAGTCTCCGTTACCAGCCTTGAGAGGATCGACAATGGCCGCATTGATCAAACGCCCCGCCAAAAGGCGGACCCCTGCCGAATGGTGGGTCGCACGCCCTGAGCGCACCCGTGATCGCCTTACCGAATGGGCGATCTTCCTGCTGTATCTCGTTCTCGCCATCCTGCTGACCTGGCCCCTGGTTGCCCATCTCGCCGATCACCTGCCGGGCTACACCTTCGGCGATCAGTTTCAACTGACCTGGCTTTACTGGCAGGGCAAAGATGCGCTGCTCGCAGGCCGCAGCCCGGCCCATTTCGCCCTGCTGGCCTATCCGACCGGCTACACGTCGCCGCTCCGACCGGCGGCGCTCGTCCACACGCTGCTCGCTTTCCCCTTCGAGTTGATCGCCGCCCCGGTGCCCGCCTACAACCTGCTCTGGCTGATCACCTATGCGCTCACCGGGTACATGGGTTACCGTCTCTGCCTCGACCTTGCTTCCGACCGCGATCTCATCGCCGACCGCGATCTCATCGCCGACCGCCGCGCGGCGTTCCTGGGCGGGCTGATCGTGATGCAGTTCCCGCTGCGCGTGCTGCACGGGCTGGCCGGTCACCTGGGAATCGCCGACCTGTTCCCGGCGCTGCCCTGATCGTCATGCTGCCCTTCATGGCCGGTTTCATCCGGCAGGGGGCACAGCCGCCCGAAAGCTGGCTCCCCGGCGGCACGACCACCAACGCCGCCGACTGGGCTTCCTATTTCCGCCCGCTGGCGACCAACCCCGTCTGGTCTGTCTACCTGATCGCCGCCGCCGCTGCCCTGATCGTCCTGCCCTTCATGGCCGGTTTCATCCGGCAGGGGGCGCAGCCGCCCGAAAGCTGGCTCCCCGGCGGCACGACCGCCAACGCCGCCGACTGGGCTTCCTGTTTCCGCCCGCTCGCCGAACACAACCCCGTCTGGCTTGGTGATCTGATTGTCGATGGCGAGTGATTGGAATCAGAATGGGCACCCGTGAGATGCTGACAGCCTGCATTGCCATAGGCAGGATCAAGTTCCTCTCCATGCAAGAGGGTAGCAATATGGGCAACTAGTTGCCCATATTGCTAAGTGAATTGGTTGACCAATTCACACGAGGGACTTTAGGGTGAGGGCAAAATGGGCACCCGTGACGGGTGCCCACCGTTGATATTGTGCTTATAAAATAATCCAGTAAACAAACCGCATCAAGCAAAGCCAACCGAAGGTGGCGAAGGGACTTTCACCGCAGGTGAAACGTCCTATTTTTCAGCCGGAGGCTGATAATCCCAACCCTGATCGCCCCCAGGTCTGGGGGAGATGTCGCGCAGCGACAGAGGGGGACATTACCGAACTGGTTCATTAGAGTTGCTTACTCGACTCCCAACTCCTCCAGCATCATCTTTTTGACGTTGTCCGGGATGCCGGGCAGCGTGTTGATGTCCGGCCCGGTGTAGCGTGTGCTCCGATCCTGCACGATGTAGGCCAGCCCTGCCGCCTCGATATAATCCCAGTATTTGTCGCCCTCGCCGACCTTCTGGAACGACCGCGCAAAGGCGTTGATCAACTGCTGGTGGGTGAAGCGATAAACCGGCTTTTCGGTCTCCTCGCCCTCACCGGCGGGATGCGGCAGCGGAATCTCGAGGTTCTGCCCGACGTAAATCCGCCCGACATTGGCGATCCCGTTCCACACGGCGATCACCGTGTACAACCCGGAGTTGCCATAAAACTCGTCGGCGATCTCGCCCAGCGTGTCCCCGGCCTGGATCGTGTACTTGGTGGCTACTGTGCCCCAGTCGCCCAACCAGGCCAGCATTGTCTGGTAATCGTCGTCGTTCTTGACGGTTGGCGCGGGGACTCCCTCGTAGATCGCCCTGGCGCGCATCCGCTTCTTGATATCCGCCGGGATCGCGTAGTCCGGTTCTTTACTCTGGGCGATGGCCTGCGCAGGCACCAATGCGAGCCGGTTGTACATCGTCCCGTGCTGGTACCACGCCTCGTTGAATACCTGGATCGGCCATTTGCGGTACGCGCCGCCTTCGCGGTTCCAGTAGGGATCGTGGACGTAGACATAGCTGTCGTCGTAGCCCACCACGACGACGTAGTGACCGCCCTGGATGCTGCTTTCGTGCAGCCCGGCCCGCATGATCGGGGCGTAGTCGACCAGCACCAGCGCCGGGCGGCCTTCGTCGATCCACTGTCTCAGGTTGGTCAGCCCGGCGTCGCTGGTCTTGTCGTGGCGTTTCAGGTTCAGGCCGTAGATATCGCCTGCGCGCTGAACCTGCCACACCCACAGCCCACCCTTATCGGTAATACCTGTATCCCGGTATACCTGGTCGGTGGTGATGTTTTTTCCAAGCGCCTTCGCCATCATCACCACGCACGCCGGGCCGCAGTCGTTGATCGAGTACCCGGCGGTTCGGGGGTCTTTCTGTGATACGTAGGGAATCTCCAAGATTGTCATTCCACCCATCTCCTGCGCTATGCCCTGGATAATTCGATAGGCTCATTAAATATCAGGCCGGGTGATTTGGCAATTCGGTAAACAGACCGTATCAACCAAAGCCAACTGATCGCCCCCAACTGCCCCCATATCTGCCCCCTGAAAGGGGGAAGTGGCCGACCGTAGGTCGGTCGAAGGGGGTCGGGGGAGATGGCGAACCAGAGTTTCGTTATCGGGGGATGGATGTTTTGACGCAGTCAAAACTCCCAGTAATCAGACGAAGTCTGATTAACGATGGGCGACACAGTCGGCCAGAGGGGGTGCTCCTTCATGCCCAAAAAGGCAGTTGCAAAACAACTGCCATCAGGCGCTTTCCCTCGCCTTCTTCTGGTGGTTCTTGGGGACTTCCATCTCGTTGAAGATCATACCGGGCGGAAGCGGGAGCACTAGC
>DAOUES010000293.1:0-2275 GCA_034430335.1 Anaerolineae bacterium
GCAGTGAGTGGGGAGTGGGTGTATTTGACAGACCTGCCGCGTCATCGGGTGCTGGTGTATGGAAAAGGGGGAGAGTTGATAGGAGGTTGGGGTAGAGAGGGAGGAGGGGAAGGCGAGTTTCGGCGGCCGATGGGGATCGGAGTAGGGCCGGATGGGAGTGTGTATGTGGCCGATAGCCACAATCACCGCATCCAGAAGTTTGCTCCCTGGAACGAGTGAGCTTACTATTATTTTGTCAAATCCTTCTTTGGCGAACGGCGAGTAGGCGTGCGAGCATAGCTTCAAAAAACGTGATTTTTTCGAGTTGCCGACCGAACTATGCACTGCACGCGCAATCCTTAACAACCAAACAGCAGCCAGGGGCAACTGGCCAGCGACAGTTAAGAAACAGCGGGCACTGTTATCCCTATCCTGGTATTCGAGCGTGCCAGAGGCAGGGGCTCACCTTACGTTATCCAGGGTTTCAGCGCCACGGGTCGGGGGCGGTCCAAGCTCACTTACGAGGGTCTGGTTAGCCTCAAGGAGGATAGCGGCCGGCCCCCGGTCCGCCTGGCGCGTTGCCCAGGGCAACGGTTCAGAGGTCAAGATCACGCCTGCAGAGTTGGGTCCGCGACGTGCCAGTGATGGTGGTTGTCTACATGGCAGCACCTTTCTTGAGAATCAGTGTCTTGGCCTGTTGGTCACGCAGGGTGGCCCACAGGACACCGGTGGCACGACGGGCTGTGGCCACGCGGGCGACTCCGGCAGGCTTGGATTTCTTGAGCTTGTTGAAATACTGCTGCAAGACGGGTTGGTGCAGGATCAAGGTGGCCAGGGCATTCATCAAAGCGCGGCGTAGATAAACGTCGCCGACCTTGGTGACCCGTTTGCCTTTGCCTTTGCGCTGACGGATGCCCGAGTCATTGCGTCCACTGACCAAGCCGCTACGACGGAAGACTTGAGCGGCGTAGGAGTAGTTGGCCGGGTCGCCGATGGCCGCTGCCAGGCTGGCTACCTGGATGTCGCTGAGGCCTTTGAGTTTGACCCATATCTGGTAGGGCGTTTCAGCCAGCAAGGTGCGCAGACGGTCTTCGAGTTGAGCGATGTGGCCTTCGACTTCTTCCAGCAAGGCCAAATCGTGGGCCAACAGTTCACGACGGATGGCAATCAGCTCGGCATCGGGCAGCAGCACTTTCTGAGCGTAGGCGATGATCTTGGCCGCGGTGATCGGGCCCATGGCATAGTGGTGGGCGTGGAAAGCATCTATCAAGTCTTGCGGGGACATGGCCGCCAGCCTGCGTGGGTCAGGACACACTCGGATCAGATGCTGCATCGCCTGACACTTCCAGAAATCGGTGGCGAACAGGGGCATGTGGCGGGTTTTGGCCTCTTCGGCGATGATGACCAAGCCAGGGAAGATCCGGTCCAGGTGGCCCAGCACCTGGTTCTGCAACATGGTGCGTATCTTGATCTTGCTGAGTCGAACACGGTCCAGGTGCTGCAGTTGCAGATAGACCCCGCTGGCAGGCTTGAAAGGCGTGCCTTCTCCGCGCCGCAGAAGGTCGCCGATGGACGCCGTGTCAATCTCGTCATCCTTCTCGTGGTGCATCATCTGTTGGTCCCGATTCTTCTTGACGGCGTAGCTGTTGATCAACGTCACTGGCTGTGGTCGTTGGCGCAGGTGTCGCGCCAGGTTCTCAAAGTAGTGACTGGTCGGCTCCATGCCCGTCAAGACCACCTGGGCCTTGATCCGAACGGAGGCTTCGTCTATCGCTTGACACAACTGGTCAAAGCCGGTTTGAAAGATGTCGATCTCGAAGGTGGGCGTCACGATCTCGCCCAGCGCGTTGTGAAGCATCACCACGTGAAAGTACTTGTGAATGTCTAGGGAAACGCACAGGACGCGGTCCAACGGAATACCTCGAATCTGGTCGGCAAAGGCTTGCCCTCGGTTACCTCGTAGGTGAGTACGCCGTTTTCGGCTCATGACTGGTCCCTCCTGATAATGAGTGTCCCCGTCGGTGAGGCCGGAACGGAACGAAAACCCTGTGCGTCTCCCGTCTTTGTCAACGGGCTCCGACCTCTCCATAAGTACGGGGCGAAGATACTTTACTCTTGTTGATGGTTTTGTCAACCATCAACGAAACCTATTATACCAGGAGGCTCCCTAGATCAATGACGACGCTGGTGAAGCTGGTCTCTGAATACTACATTTGGCTGATCGGGGCCTGTATCCTGGGCATCGCGTTCTACATTGGAAGGACGGTCATGGCCCACCGGGAAAAGGGCCGGGCGA
>DAOUES010000294.1:0-17880 GCA_034430335.1 Anaerolineae bacterium
CACCGCTTCGCGCGTTTGTTCGAGGATTTGTTCTTCCAGCTCTTCCCGTTTGTTTGGCATCTGGCATCACTTTCTGCTTCAGGATGCCTTAGCCTATCTCATTTCCGCACTGAAGTGAAATGCACCCGAAACACTGCGCCTCCTTGACAATCGAACCGGTACAGGTGTATCATCACCCGGCGTTGAGATGGCGTGTATCTCTTGAAGTAGCAACGTGAGATGACGCCTTTTCTTTGCGAGGTAAGGGATGCTTTCTCTTGACCGTTCGTTTATCCACAGAGTTATCCTTCACGCACTAACAACCAACACTTTTACGGTGCGCAGACTAGAGGGAGAAGCAGTATGATACAGGTTGAAGGACTGACGAAGTACTACGGTAACTTCAAAGCCATCGACAGCCTGTCCTTTTACATTGACGTGGGCGAAGTGGTCGGTTTTCTCGGCCCTAACGGTGCCGGGAAAACCACGACGATGCGTATCCTGACCGGTTTCATGCCCCCCAACGAGGGCACGGTTACCATTGCCGGATACGACGTTCTCGACCAGCCGCTTGAAGCACGTCAAAGGGTGGGCTATCTGCCGGAATCGGTGCCGCTGTACAAGGAAATGACCGTCTGGCAGTACGTCGATTATGTTGCCAGACTCTACAATATGCGCAACCCCATCCGCGCCAACCGCGTCGATGAGGTGCTGGACCAGGTCGGCATGATCGACCGCTCCGACAGCTTGATCAGCAGCCTCTCGAAGGGGATGCGCCAGCGGATCGGGCTGGCGCAGGCGATGGTTCACGAGCCGGAAGTGCTGGTTCTCGACGAGCCGACCATCGGGCTTGACCCCGGACAGGTTCGCGAGTTCCGCGAGTTGATCAAGCAGGTTGGGCAGAAACACACTGTTCTACTCAGCACCCACATTCTCTCGGAAGTCGAGCAGGTCTGCTCACGGGTGCTGATCATCCACAACGGCCAGATCGTAGCCGAAGACCGGCCCGATGCGCTATCGGCCCGGCTGCAAGGCTCGCACCGCTTCCAGGTGAAGGTCGGAAACGCCAAACCGGAAGCCGTCGCCGAAGTGATCGGCGGGCTGCCCGGCATACTCAAAGCCCGCCCCATCGACAACGGCGTCGAAGTGCTGTCCGGGGAAGATCAGGACACGCGCCCGGCAGTCGCCGCTGCCATCGTCGGCAGGTCGTGGGATTTGCTTGAACTGCGCCCGTTGGATATGTCGCTGGAGGAAATATTCCTCGAACTGACTACCAACGATCACCAGGCTAACGAGGAGGAGGGTTAAAGCGATGCAGTTTTTTAGAGTAATCGGTCGCTCACTCCGGTCAATCGGGATTGTCTTCAGCCACGAGTTCAACCTGTTCTTCGCCTCGCCGATTGTCTATCTGATCGGGGCGGTCTGGCTGTTTCTGGCCGGAGGGTTCTTCGCGCTTTCGCTGGGTGCGATAAACACCGGGCAGTACGAACCGGATATGCTCGGCATGTTCAGCCCGATGGTCTTCCTGATGATCTTCATGGCCCCGGCGCTGACCATGCGCCTCGTCGCCGAAGAGTACCGGAACGGCACCAACGAACTGCTCTATACCGCCCCGGTGCGCGATTGGGAAGTGATATTCGCCAAGTGGCTGGCCGTGTGGGCCGTCTTCAGCGTGTTCATGCTGATCTCACTCGTCTTCCCGCTGATCCTGTTTTCCCGCGGGAACCCCGACCCAGGGCTGGTCATCACCGGGTACCTGGGGCTGTGGCTGATGGCTGGAATGACTCTGGCACTGGGTATATTCGCCTCGTCGCTAACCCAGTACCAGCTTGTCGCGTTTTTCGTCACGATGGGCACACTGCTTGTCCTGTGGCTGGCCCAACAGCTCACCTACATCATCACCAGCCCAAAGATCACCCCGGTGCTGTCCGAAATATCGCTGGTCAGCCATTACCAGAACCTGATCAGCAGGGCGATCATCGACCCCATTGACATAGGATATTTCATCGGCATAATCGCCGTGTTTCTTTTCCTGGCAACGCAAATGCTCAACACGAGGAGGTGGAGCTCGTGAACGAGCAAAACAACATCCAAATCGACCGTAATGTACTCCGCTGGATATCCCTCGGCATCGGCCTGCTGGCCCTGCTGGCGACCGTGGTCGCCTTAATTGCCGAAGGAAAGTTCAGCACCGTAAGCTGGATTTTGCTGGGCGTGGGCATCGCCGGTATCGCCGGTTTCGTCCTGGTCGACGCCCGCGCGTTCGTGAGCGCGATCACCGGGCGGCAGGGCTTGTTCGGTCTGACCACCACCTTCATGACTATTTTCTTCCTCGCGGTGATGGTCGCCCTGTACCTGCTGCTCAAGCAGGCCAATATCGAACCCTGGGACGTGAGCGAAACTCAAAAATACACGCTCTCCGATACGACGACGCAGCTCCTCGCCGAACTGGACGAGCCGGTGCAGGTGCTGGCTTTCTACACCCCGTCCGACTACAACAAAGAGGAAGCCGAACTGCGGCTCGGCCAGTACGAACGTAACAGCGACGGCCAGTTGACCGTCGACTTCGTCGACCCGGATGCTGACCCGGCCCTGGCCGGTAAATACGAGGTCGAGAGTTCGGGCACCATCATCTTCGAGCAGGGTGAACAGACATCCCGCGCCAACAGCGTCACAGAGAATGAGCTGACCGGCGCGCTGGCCCGCGTGCTGCTCGGCAATGAACGCCATCTCTACGCCATCACCGGGCACGGCGAACGCAGTTTTACCGGCTATGACACCATCGGCTATTCCACAATCAACCAGCACCTGGAAAACTTCAACATCATCACCGAAGAGATCAACCTGTTGGAAACCGGCGAAATCCCGGCTGACGCCGACATGGTTCTGATCGCCGGGCCGACCGCGACGTTTACCGATACCGAAATAGCGATCCTTTCCGCGTACCTGGACGAAGGCGGCGCGGCGATGATCCTCAGCGAACCCGGCACGGGTGGGGGAACGCTGGGCAACGGCGTGATGGGCGTCGCTTTCAGCCCGGATGGCGACAGCATCGCCACCGGCGGTGCCGACGGCACCATCCGCCTGTGGGATGCTGCCAACGGCGACGAGATCGGCGTCATCCGGGGACATACTGCCGGACTGACCGATGTTGCCTTCTCGCCCGATGGCCGCCGGATCGTCTCGGCCAGCATCGACAACACCGTCCGCGTCTGGGACGTGGAGAGCGGCGAGCAACTGGCCATCCTGGAAGGCCAGACCAGCGCGGTGCGCCGGGCAGCCTTTTCGCCCGACGGGAGCCTGATCGCCAGCGTGGGCGAAAACCAGGCAGTGAATGTCTGGGATGCCGACACCTACCAGTCGATGAGCTATTCCCCGCTGGCCGTGCCGGTGCCGTTGATGGCGCTGGCCTTCTCGCCCAATAGTGACCATATCGCCGCCGGAGGCGGCTCGAACGAAACCGGGCCGATCTACGTGTGGAATACCGAGACCGGCGAAGCAGAAATCTCGCAGCCGCTGCACTCGAACTTTGTGTTCAGTATGGCCTTCACACCCGACGGCCAGACGTTGAAAAGCGCCGCCGTCGATGGGACGGTCGGCAGCCTCGACATCGAGAGCGGCGAAGGCAGCGCCACACCGCGCTACGCCGACACAGGGATATCGGCGATTGCCATCGCCGGGGATGGCACGACAGCCTACGCCCTGGTCGATGCAACCGTCCACCTGCAAGCTGACGCCAGCGCACCGCCGGACGAGGACACCGTCCTTTCCGGGCACACCGACATCATCTGGGACCTGGCTTTCTCCCCCGATGGGAGCAGGCTGGTTTCGGTAGGCCGCGATAACATCATCGACGTATGGAACGTCGACGAGGGGACGCTCGACTATATGATATCGGGGCATTCCGCCGTCGATCCGCTGCTCCAGTACCTGGAAAGCGCCTGGAAAATCCGGTTGAACGACGACATCGTCATCGACCTGGGGACGGCCCAACAGTTCGACGAATTCACGCCAATCGTCTATACATACGACGAGTACTCGCCGATCACGGCGTCGATCCTCAACCAGTACACCTTCTTCCCCGACGCGCGAAGCATCACCCGGCTCGACACCTCCGCAACCAACCTGAGCCTGACCGCGCTGGCCTTCACCTCCTCGGACCCCAACAACCCGGACGCGACGCTCTCCTGGGGTGAGACGACCGACCCGTACACCGTCGGTTACTACGATTTCGACGAGGCCGATATCGCCGGGCCGGTTACGCTGGCCGCCAGCGCGGAGGACCTCGACAGCGGGGCACGCCTGGTTGTCGTCGGCGACGCGGACTTCATTTCAAACAGTGCGCTCGAATACTCGAATTTCGACAACTCCCAGTTCTTCGTCAAGGCCGTCGAGTGGCTGACCGAATCAGAAGACAGCATCGAGCTGCCGCCGGTGAACTTCGAAGATCGCCGGTTTGATACCCAGTTTGGGCCAATACAACTCAGGCTGGTGCAGATCGGCACGGCCTGCCTGATGCCGATTGCATTCATAGTCGCCGGGTTTGGCGTCTGGATCACTCGCCGCAGCAGGCGGTAGAAGGAGAAGACGAGTATGCAAACACGCAATCGTCTGATCAGCGGGCTGGTCCTGCTGGGCGTGGCCGCCGCATTGATCATCACCTTTGTCCTGCTTGGCAAAAGGGAAGAAGAACCCGAAGTCGACGCGACCGCCGAGGCGGAGACCGTCGACCTGTTCCCCGACGCGGTGTTCAGCGTCGTCGAAGCGTTCTCGGTGACGGACAACGAAACCGGGCAAACCTTCGCGGCGAGTATCGGCGAAGACAGCGCCGACTGGGTGATCGACGAGATGCCCACCGAACCCGACCCGGCGCTGGTCGTCGACAGCAGCCTGATCACCGGTTCGCTGTTCAGCCTGCCCAGCCTGCAATCGAGCCGCGTCCTGAGCGAGATCGAGGCGCTGGCCCCCTTCGGGCTGGACGAGGCTCACTATACGATCACTTTCAGGGTGACTTCCGGCGGTGAACACACCATCTATGTCGGTTCGGAGAACCCGACCGGCACCGGGTACTATGTTCGCCTCACCGAAGAGGTCGACCTGAGCCAGGAAGTGTACCTGGTCGATACGTACAGCCTCGACAGCATAATCGGGTTCCTGGAATACCCACCGCTGGTCGAGCCAACGCCGGAGGTCGAGGAGCAGCCCGAAGGGGCCTGATCCTCACGGACTGACAGAAAAAGTGCAGAGTGGATGCCAGATCAGCGGCATCCACTTTTTTCTATTGGCCCTCACGTGGAGAATCGCCTATACTGTTCGGGGGAACGAAACCATCCAAGCCTGAGCACAGCGAGAGTCGATGAAAGGTAAAGCACTCAACCGCCTGATACTCCAGATACTTGCATACATCGGCACCACGCTGATCTTAGGCGGGGTGATCCTGCTGTACGTCCCCGATTCAGCTTTTGCGCCCCCCGGCGCGCTGATCGGGTTTGGGCTGGCGGCGCTGGGGATCAATATCGTCCTGGGCGGTGACCTGGTGGTCGGGCCGACTCCGCGCTCGTTCTCGGCGCGCGGGCAGGTGGTACGCGGCTATCTCGACGTTTCCGCCGGGCCTGCCGATCTGGACATCGGCGGCGGCACGAAAAGCCGGATCGCCTCGGTGACGCACGGGCCGCTCGGCAAACCCGACTTCGTCGTCGAGGAAGGGATCGCCCGGCTGCGGCTCCACAACAACGTACTCGTGCCCAACATCACCCGGTGGCGGGCCAATCTCGCCTCGAACATCTTGTGGGATATCTATGCCCGCAGTTCGCTGGGTGAACTGACGCTTGACCTGAGCCAGCTCCGGCTGGAAAAAGTGACCGCCTCGACCTCCTGGGGACACCTGAGGATCACCTGCCCCAAACGCGGCTACGCGCAGATCGACCTCAAGACGACGGCGGGCCTGATCGAAGTCACCATTCCCGGCGGCGTCGGCGCACACGTCACCATCGAAAGCGGCATACTGGCCCACATCGACATTCAAAACGAAAGACTGCTGGCCGAAGACCGACAGACGTTTACCTCGCTCGATTACGACACGGCGGCGGCGACGGTCGAGATTCACATCCGGGCCGACGCCGGGGACGTATACCTCAAATAAAAACCTATCCGAAATGAAGCAAGCGCATTTTCGGATAGGCAAAGAAAAGCTCTATTGAATTTTACGACCCCGATCTACCCCACCGCCTTAATTGGTGGGCACACCACGCCGCCGGGCGTCGGGGATAATCGGTATCTCGGCGATCAGAATGCTGTCACGATCCACACTGGTCAGGTTGATATTCACCGCTTCACGATCAAATTCAACGTAGCGAGCGATCACCTCCAGGATTTCGTCTTTCATCGCCTCGACCAGCTCAGGAGTCAGGTTGCTTCTATCGTGAACCAGCACCAAGCGGAGCCGCTCTTTGGCAACATCACTGCTAGATGGTTCTCGCCCCCCAAACAACCGGTCAATCAAGCTTGCCATAGGTTTGTTCTCCTCTCGCACAGACCCGCCGGATTTGATGTGCTGTTACAGTATCGCCTTCTTCTCTGTGCTGGCGGCAGGCGTTTTGTCCACTTTGCTTTCGGCAGGCTTTTCGCCCCCCTGCGATGCAGGCGGCTCGCTTTTGGCGGGTTCGGTCTTGACGACGGCTGGCTTCTCATCATCCGGGTCGGCTTTGCTCTCGGCAGAACGAGACGGGGCGCTGGCCGCCGGTTCGCCGTTCGACGGTTTCTCGTCGGCCTTCGGCTTGCCATCGGCATTGTCGCTGCTCACCGGCACCGGTTTGACCAGCCGGGCCGCCGCCCGCTCCCCTTCCGCGTCCTTCTTCGGCGGTTCGACCACGCTTGGCTTCGGGCCGGATGCGCCCTTAGCAGCGGACTCTTCTGAACCCCTGATCTTTGCCACGAGGCGTTTCAACCAGCCGGTTTCTTCCTCCATCGGCATGAAGGGCACATTTTCACCGGTAATCCGCCGCGCGATATTGCGGAAAGCCACCCCCGCCCGTGATTCCTCATCGCTGTTCAACGCGGCGGGCAGTCCCCGGTTGGTCGAAACGAGGATCGTTTCGTCCTCCGGCACCAGGCCGATCAGCTTGATCGCCAGGATGTCGATGATGTCTTCCGGACTGAGCATATCGCCCTTTTTGACCATCTCCGCTTTCACGCGGTTGATCACCAGGTGGCCGGGGCCTTTGCCCTCGGCCTCGATCAACCCGATGATGCGGTCGGCGTCACGAACCGACGAGACTTCCGGGTTGGTGACGATAATCACGACATCGGCGGGGGCGATGGCATTCCGAAAGCCCCGCTCGATGCCCGCCGGGGAGTCGATCACCACGTAATCGACGACCGGGCGCAGTTCGTCACAAACGCGCACCATATCGCTGGGACTGACGGCGGTCTTGTCGCGGGTCTGCGCGGCGGGGATCAAATACAATTCTTCCTTCAACCGCTTATCCCTGATCATCGCCTGGCGCAGCTTGGCGCGCCCTTCGACGATATCGACCAGGTCGTAGACGATCCGGTTCTCCAACCCCATCACAACGTCGAGATTGCGCAGCCCAATGTCGGCATCGATGCAGACGACCTTATTTCCCAGGGAAGCCAGCGCAACGGCGATATTGGCCGTCGCGGTCGTCTTCCCGACTCCGCCTTTTCCTGAGGTAACTGTAATGACCCTAGCTGCCATGCAGACCTTCCTAGCAACATTTCCTGTTTATAGTCAACGAACGAAAAGAATCTTTCCGGCAGTTTTCTCTGTTTTACCTTGCAAACTACCGAGGCGATTTCTGGACAGATTGTTAATTCGAACCCCACTCCTCCGCCACGATCTGCCCGTCACGCACCATCGCGTATTCCGGGCGCGGGCGGCGCTGCCCGTCGTCGGCGGCGATTGCCACATAGTTGGCAATGCGAAGCTGCATCGGGCGCATATCGAGCGCACAAACCAGGGCCGTCTCATCGCCATTCGCCCCGGCATGGACCGTCCCGCGCAGCCTGCCCCAGACCAGAACATCGCCCCCGGCGATGATCTGTGCGCCGGGGTTGACATCGCCGATCACGACCACGTGCCCGACATGGCGAACGACCCGCCCTGAGCGCAGCGTGTTTTTGACGAGCACGCCGCCGGTTCCGTGCTCGGTCGAATCGAGGGGCGGCAGCTCACCGGCATCGTCTTTTTCCAGGGGCGCGGCCCCTTCGGGTAGTTCGGTATCGATTCCCGCCCGGCGCGCCGACCGGATCGTCTCAGCCGCCTCACCCAGGATCGAAGCCAGGTGGACGTCGTGTTCGGCCAGTTTGTCTTGCAGCTTACGGATATCGTCGCGATTCAACGCCCGATCTCCCACTTTGATTGCAATGCGTGCCCCCCGGAAGAAGTCATTCCGCTGCTCGATGATTAAAAAAAAGCGCTCGCTTACTTCGTCCCAGGGAGCGTCATCGTTCAAGGAGACGAGAAGAATATCCCGCACTCCCTTAATTGAAATGACTGACATGCCGCACCCTTCCCATACGTTGAGGCGATTGTAGTATAACGCCCACTACGGCGCAACCGATTTGCAATGCAATGTCGCAACCGCCTCGCACAACAAGGCGCATCGCCTTGCACAACAAGGCGCACTGCCTACAGCAGAGTCGCTTTTCGACCGGGCCGGGGGTCGTAGTTGCTGGCGAACTGCTCCAGGGTGGTTTTCTCGATCAACCAGGCGTTGGCGAATTTGCTCGCCGGAAGCTTCCCGCTGCGGATCAGCCGCCTCACCGATTCGGGGTGGATATTCAATCGTCTGGCCGCCTCGGCCACCGTCACGTAGTTCCCAAAGTTATCTGCCACAGGCCATCCTAACTGGTGTGAATTGTTGTGCAATGCAACAACATGAAGTATAGATTTTTTCCGGCGTCTGTCAAATTACCGGCGCTCAAAGACAGCATGAAGTATAGCATTTCAGAAAACGTTCTGAACACCCGGCGCTTTGTCAAGCTGGTTATCGGGTCATCTCCCGGCGCTGAAGCGCCGGGCTAAACTCCGGGGGAAGTACAGGGCGCTCAGGGGACAGTTCCACACATGAAGTCTATACGACCTGTCCAAAACATTATCTGAACGGCTGTTGCTGAATTTTGAAGGTGCGAACTTATTTCTTGACAGTCCCCAGGTGCAGCCCGCCACCGACCAGGGCCGGTTCCACAATCAGCCTGCCTTTTTCATCTTCGGCCAGCCGCCCGGTCGGTATTTTGCCGTCGTGATTGAAGATCAACAGCGCGTCATGCTCGCGGACCCACTGCTGCCAGTATCGCTTGGATTCGAGTGTCACCAGCGGCTCGACATCGTAGGCGGTCATCCAGGCCAGCTTCTCGAAATGGACGGCCAGCATCGCCATGTCAGCCGGGTAGAAGGCTGCCTGCCCGCCCTGCTCGAAGACCAGGCTCATATGGGCGCGGGTGTGGCCGGGGGTGATCACGCAGCGAACGCCGGGGACGATCTCCGTTTCGCCGTCGAGCAGCCGCATCCGGCCCGATTCGTAGAGCGGGGCGAAGTTTTCCGCAAAGTAGGTGCCGCGCGTGCGCTCGTTCGGAAAGGCGGCGTCGGCGTATTCGAGGCGCTGCGCCCGGTATTCGGCATTGGGAAAAACCGGCGCGATCCGCCCGTCTTCGTCGAAGTGGGTGTTCCCCCCGCAGTGATCGCCGTGCAGATGGGTGTTGATCACTAGGTCGACCATTTCTGGCTCGACGCCGTACCGGGCCAGGTTTTCGACCAGAGTTCCCTCCGGGCGTTCGAGTCCGAGACGTTCACACTGCTGTTCGGAGAGCTTCGTTCCGTTGCCGGTATCGACCAGGATCGTCTTTCCGCCAGCCCTGACCAGCAAACAGTGATGGGGAACGATCAGCAGGCCATCGTCTTCCGGCTGGTAGTAACGCGACCACAGCGTTTTCGGCACCAGCCCGAACATCCCGCCGGTATCCGAGCGGATCGTGGATTCGTTGAGTATGGTAATGTCGATGTCGCCTACTTTGATCATAGTTCCTCGTCGATAATTGATTGGATGGCTGCCGCACAATCGGACAGTTCGACATTACCGCAAATCCGGCGCGGATACAACGATAGTTCCGGGGTGGGATGTATTCCCCATTCCCGGCGCGTTATACTCAAAACACGAAGGGTTCAGCGGCGAGGGAGACGGAGCGATGCGTGCCGAGTTGATCAGGTTTGGACTGATTGAAATAGACGGGCAGCGCTACGATTACGATGTCTCGATAGCGGCTGGCAAAATCACGAAACGTAAGAAGAAATCGTCGAAAGCCTACCGCAGCCGCTACAACCACACGCCGCTTTCCGCCGACGAGCCTGTTCCCTGGGGCGGCGAAAAGCTGATCGTCGGGACGGGGGTTTCCGGGGCGCTCCCGATCATGGAGCAGGTCCACCAGGAAGCCAACCGGCGCGGGGTCGAAATTGTCGCCGCACCAACCGGCGAAGCCTGCCGCCTGCTGGAAACCCTGGACGACGGCGACATCTACGCCATTTTGCACGTCACCTGCTGATCGACAGGATCGCGCCCTGCCCCAGCTTCTATGCGCACCGCGCCTGAAATCATTCACCGTGATTGTTTGAAAATAGTTAAGATCGAATCTACAATTGACCAGGAAATGACTGTTATCAGAATCAGGAGAACAACACTGTGAGCATCATGGATAAAGCCTGGAACCTGTACATCGGCAGTTCCTGGCTTGGAACCCTCACGCCAACCGGATCGGACGACAACTGGTACTATGCAGATTTCGCCGAGGGCGACGCCTGGTTGAACTTTCGCCCCTGGTTTATTCAGGCACTGGAAGCCCAGCAGGCTGGCGATGATGCCACCTGGCGTGCAGTATACGACCAGCTTTATGCAATGAATCTCGTGCTCGCTGCCGACGACGGCGAAACCTTCGCCAGCCCGACCGTTTTCGTCGATGGCGGCAGCGCCTGGTTCATCGTCTAGGCAGCCCGACCTGAGTGATAACGGCGCTAATTGTTGACACTTTGAACATATGACCACTGTCTCCGCGCACCTTCAGCAAATCTTAGATACCCTGCCCACCCGCCCTGGCGTCTACCTGATGAAAAACGACCAGGGCGATGTGATCTACGTGGGCAAGGCGGTCAATCTACGCAGCCGGGTGCGCTCTTATTTTCAGCCCAGCACCCTCGGCAACCGGGCCAGCAAAACCGCCCGGATGGTCACCCACATCGCCGATATCGAGGTGATCGTCGTCGACAGCGAACTGGACGCCCTGCTGACCGAGATCAACCTGATCAAGGCTCACCAGCCGGTCTATAACATCCGGCTCAAAGACGACAAGCGCTACCCTTACATCAAAGTCCACTGGCAGGACCCCTACCCCAGGCTGACCGTCACCCGCCGGATGGCCGAAGATGGCGCACGCTACTTCGGCCCGTATACCAGCGCCGCCGCCGTCCACCAGACGCTCGACGTGCTGCGCAAGGCGTTCCCCTACCTCACCTGCGACCGGGAGATCAACGGGGAGGACGACCGGGCCTGCCTGTATTACGACATCAAGCTTTGCAACGGCCCGTGCATCGGGGCGGTCGACCAGGATGAGTACCGCGCCGGGATTCAAAATCTGATGGACTTCCTCCAGGGGCGATCCAACGAGATCGTCCGCCGCCTGAACGACCAGATGTGGCAGGCCGCCGACAATATGGAGTACGAAAAGTCCGCCCGCCTGCGCGACCAGATTCAGGCGATGGAGCAGATCGCCCGGCAGCAGAAGGTCGTCTCGCCGACGAGCGCCAACCAGGACGTGATCGCCTTTGCCCGCGCCAACGGCGACGCCTGCGTGCAGATTTTCTTCATCCGCTCCGGCAAGATCGTCGGGCGCGAGCACTATGTCCTCGAAGGCACCGAGGAAGACGAACCGCAGGGAGCGGTGCTGACCGATTTCATCAAGCAGTTTTACGACAAAGCCGCCGAGGTGCCGCCCGAAGTGCTGCTCCCCCACGAACTGGAAGAAGCCCAGGTGATCGAAAGCTGGCTGCGCTGCAAACGCGGCAACAAAGTCGTGCTGAACGTCCCCAAGCGGGGGCAGAAGAAGGAACTGGTCGAACTGGTATCGGAGAACGCCGAGGAGACGCTGTCAATGCTCCGCGCCCAGTGGGAAGCCGACACGACCAAACAGGAGATCGCGCTCCACGAGGTGCAGGAGGCGCTGAACCTCGCCGGGCCGCCCGCCCGGATCGAGTGCTACGACATCAGCAACACGCAGGGCACGGCGATATCGGCCAGCCGGGTGGTATTCGTGCAGGGCGTCGCCCGTAAGAGCGAATACCGCCGTTACAATATCCGCTCCGTGCAGGGGCACGGCGACGATTACGCCTCGATGCGCGAGGTGCTCGACCGGCGCTTCCGGCGCTGGCAGGAATCGCAGGGCGAGGATCACAAGCCGGGCCAGAAGAAAGATCACACCTGGGGCCTGCTGCCCGATCTGCTGATGGTCGACGGGGGGAAGGGTCAGCTTGGCGTCGCCATCGAGGTGCTGGAATCCTATGGACTGCTCGGACAGGTGCCGGTGATCGGATTAGCCAAGCAGCAAGAAGAGGTGTTCGTGCCGGGCCGGAAAAAACCGATCCTGCTGCCCCGCCGGTCGCAGGGGCTTTACCTGCTCCAGCGCGTCCGTGACGAAGCCCACCGCTTTGCGATCACCCATCACCGCAAACGGCGGGCCAGGATGGGCGTCGCCTCGATCCTCGATTCGATCCCCGGAGTCGGCCCGACGCGGCGAAAGGCGCTGCTGGCGAAGTTCGGGTCGCTCGACGCCATCCGCCGGGCGACTGTCGATGATATCGCATCGACGCACACCATCGGCCCCGAACTGGCAATGGTGATCAAAGAAGAACTGGGATAGTCCATCCACGACTGTCATGAATCCGCTGTTTGCTGCCCAGTTTTCGCGTTAGCGTAGATCACCCCCCTGCTTCTCGCAACGCGAGAAGCCTGTCGGCGAATCTGGCAGTAACCAAATTCGCTTAAGCAATGGCAATCAGTTGCCAATTGCCCCACCCTTAGCAAAGGGGGACGGCATATCTTTTCTTATGATGGTTTCTTAAATCCCGATCCCACACAGGCGCTCGGAAAGCGCCCACAGCCGGGCGGCCTCGTCTTCACGCAGGGCGTAGGCGCTCGGCGTTTGGGGCTGGCAGTTCTTCCAGTAGATGTCACCGGAGCCATTGACCGAGGGATCAGCCGCCAGGAAAACAAGCGTCTCCGCGCCCTGCTCCGGGCTGGCCCCGTCTTTCATCCGCTTGCGCCACACCCATTTCTCGATGCCGCTGGTGCCCTTCAAACCGATCTCGGTGCTGATCAACCCCGGATCGGCGGCGTAGGCATGGACATTCGATCCATAACCCAGACGGCGGTTGAATTCCGCCGTAAAGAGGATGTTCGCCAGCTTCGACTGTTTGTAGGCTTTGAGGCAGCCGTACCCCTGGCGATACATCACGTCGTCCCAGTGCATCTCTGATTTGTAGTGCGACCCCGAACTGACGGTCACCACGCGGCCCGACGGCGCTTTCTCCAGCAGGGGCAGCAGTTCATGAGTCAGCAGGAAGGGGGCGAGGTGATTGACGGCGAACTGCAATTCGTAGCCGTCGGCGGTGGCGACGTACCAGCTCGATACCGTCCCGGCGTTGTTGATCAGCGCGTCGATCTTCCCGCCGCCGATCTCCGCGACCAGCCGGTAAATATCTACAGCCAGACCGCGCACCTGCTGCTGTGACGACAGATCGGCGATGGCAAATTCGATCCGTGCGCCGGGGAATTCGGCCAGCACCGCCTGCTTCGCCTGCTGGCAGCGCTCCGGCGAACGCCCCACCCCGATCACGGCGGCCCCGCGTGCAGCAAGCGCACGGAGAGCGGCGCGGCCAATCCCGGAAGTCGCCCCGGTGATGACAATCGTTTTGTTGACAGGGTTGTTGTTCAGTTCCATTAGAGATTCTCCACCTATCGATCTACTATACCAACATAATCACTCTGCTATTTCGACGCCGCCGGGTGGGCCAATGCCTGCCCGCCGCCGTGCGCCTTCTGGTACGATTTCCGCCAGCGCCGGTCGATCGCGTAAGCGACAAGCTGCGGCGGGAACATCCCACCGAGGATGCGCAGCAACTGGTTGATCACCCCCGGTATATAGATCGTCCGCCCGGCAAGCGCCCGGTCGATAGTCCGGGCGGCGACATCCCCGACGTTGACCGTCGTGAGGCGGCCCATCAAGCCCTGGGCGTCTATCGCGCGGGTGACCTCGGGATTGGACGGCATCCCAGCCGGGCACAACGCGGTGACCGTCACGCCGGTCGAGCGGAGTTCCTGGTTCAGCGCGAGCGACCAGTCGAGCAGGAAGCGTTTCGACGAGGCGTAGATCGCCTTGACCGGCATCGGGTAGAAAGCGGCCAGACTGCATACATTGACGATCCGAAACGGCTGGATCGGGTCACGAAGCTGCAAGGCGCGGCGCGTCATCTCAACTGTCGCCTCGACGTTCAGGCGCAGCAGGGTGCGAATCTCGCCGACCTTCCGCTCGTTGAACAGGCCCTCGAAGTCGATCCCGGCCACGTTGATCAGGAAGTGGAAGCGCAGGCCAAGCTGGTCGATATGCCGCCAGAGCGCCTCGCGGTCATCCTCGCCGGTCAGGTCGGCGGGATAAGTCAATACCTCGACGCCATACATGCGTTTCAAACCAGCAGCGGCGGTTTCGAGCGCTTCCACGTTCAGATCGGTCAGGAACAGGTTCCAGCCCCGCGACGCGCATTCGGCGGCGAAGGCTTTTCCTACGCCCCCTGTTCCACCGGTGATCAATACCATGCTGTTCATTCTCGTTTGTCCTCCATTAAAACCAGTTACAGATTACATCACCAGTATGGCGGCTGGGTGGGTGTAACAACATCCACCCAAAGGTACATCGGGGGGTACATCGGGGATGGCGGGGCGTTTTTTGTGCGTGAAGAAGCACCCTCTCTGACGAACTTCGGTTCGCCCACGAACCTCAGTTCGCCATCTCCCCCGACCCCCTTCGACCGACCTGCGGTCGGCCACTTCCCCCGAAGGGGCAGTTGGGGGCGATCCCCAGCAGCCCCCATAAAAAGCGAAAAGCACTTCTCGACGAGAAGTGCTTCGACGTGTACGGCAGTGGTTCGATCATCCATCTCTGGAGTCGTCGCCGAGCGCCTCCCACTCGACGATCACCTCGTCGATTTTCTGGGCGCGGCTCCGGAAATAGTAAACCAGGTAGATCAGCCCACCGGCGGTGAGGAACAGCAGCATGGCAATCGACAGCGCCGGGTGCAGCAGGTGGGTTTCTGCCGTGTAGATGAAGAAGGTAATCAGCGAACCGGGCCACATGCCGTAGGTGATCCAGTTCCAGGCTTTCTGGCCGCTCCACAGCGAAAAGGCATAGGACAGCGCCCCCACGACGGCAAACAGCACCGACAATGCCAGCGCGGTATGCATAATGTGGCCTTCGGTCAGGAAGACCGTCACGGCAGACAGTCCGCCGAGCAGCAGCAGGTAAACGAGGATCAAGACCAGGTTGATCATCAGGTTGTAGCGTTTGCTCTGCATGTGCAGCTTTCGCCGGGCTTCGGCGTCGAGCACGTTGACGGCCAGCAGCGGCACCGCCAGGTCGCGCAGGCGGGAGAGCAGCCCATACAGCGCGGCGTGATCGGGGAGCGTGCCCCGCAGAATCGACTCGCCTTTGGCCGTCGATACCGTTACATTATCGAACCAGGCCGTCCATTGATCGCCGGAGAGCCGCCCCTTGACGCGAATCTCGTAAAAGAACGGTTGAGTGGCAAGATCGGTCGTGCTGATTTCCAGTTCTCTCGTTTTTCTCATCCGATTGACCCTGTAAAGCTCGTAAACAAATCACACTTTCGATGTTCGAAGTATCCCATAAAACGGCGGCAATTCAATCCACCGAAAGGTACATTTCGCCAATGGATTTTAACTATAGGTCGAACCAGCCACTCAGACAACCGCCCCCACGAAGCGCGGGGGCGGGCATAGACGCTCAGTTCGATTGATCCGACCGCAGCTTGGTTACTCCGGCGGCGAAAGGCGGGGCCGCCAGGTGCTCGTCGGTTCGTGGAAGTCGCCTACGCCGAGGATCACCTGTTGGTTGCGGTCGATATAGCTGCGCAGTTCGGCGACCGCTTCCGCGTCGTATTCCGAATAATCGCGGTGATTGCTCCGCCGCGCAAACAGGTGATCGTAGAGAATGCTGCGCCAGTGAGTTTTGTTCAGGTAGTAATTCGGAACGGCCATGTAATACACATCGCCGACGGTCAGCAGAGCCGGAAGCTGGTGATGCAGAGTCGGCTTGTTGTGGCTGATGAAAATATCGACCTGCTCCAACGGGCGGCCATAATACGCCCGGCTGAGTTCGGCCCGATCCGGTATCTGGCCGCTTTCTTGAAACCGTTCGACCAGGAACGGCGCGATCCCCGGCGGCAGCGGCTCTTCGTCCGAAAGCCAGATCATCCAGCGATCGTTTTCGGCGGTAGATTGCAGTTCCAGCCGCTTACACGTCTCGTACATATCGACGATTTCCAACTGTTCGAACACCTGCTTCCAGGCACCCCGGAACATCACCCCGATCTGGTGATCGGCATAGAGCTTCCGCGCTTCCTCCCCGGCGATCATCCGTAGAGACTGCCCCAGGTTGGCACTGTAACGCGCCGAGCGCAGCCGCTGCCCCGGCATCACCCCGACGACAAAGAGCGTCCGCAGGCCGTCCTGAAACATCAGATCGGCGATTTCGACCGTTCGATGCAGCCCCTTCAGGCTGTAATCGGCGAACTGCTCCGCGCGGTCGTACCCGGCGGAGAACTCACCGTATTCAAGAAAATACCACCGGGAAGACCCCCCCGGAGAGAATACGACCGTCTTGTCCTGGATCAACGGACTCACTTTTTCGGGAGGCCAGTTCAGAAATTCATTCAGGGGTGGACGTGGATCGCTGCTCATTACGAAACTCCTACTATCAGGCAGTAGTCAAGAAGCAAGTGCCGGGCAGCAAAATGCGACCCGGCACTCACCAGGACCGGAACACCGGTAACACCTCAGGATTTGGGCTGCCCGCCGTTGTAAACACGCTCGAAGAGAGCGCCGTAAGCCAGCGCTATATGCCCCAGCAAACGTTCAGGCAGTGGCAGAGAGATCGTATGCACCTCATCTACCGGCGGATTGTCAACGGCGTCGGATATAAACCGCCGGGCGTCCTTGTACAACGTAAAGGGCAGTTTGTCCAGCGGATACCAGCCGACGGCCAACGTTTCAGGGCCAGACTCGATGGGTTCTCCACCGGTGACGTGCGCTGTATAGACATGGATCATCTGTCCACCGACCGGCACCTGGGGGAGATGATACTGCCCGGTGAAGCGGTCGATGGCGACTTCGTACCCGGTTTCTTCGAGCACTTCCCTGGCAGCGGCGATTTCCATCGACTCCCCCGGATCGATCCCGCCGCCGGGCAAGGCCCAGATGATTCCATAATCGCGGCGGCGATGCAGCAAAACCCGGTCGCCGTCAAGGACAACAACGGTAACGGTAGTCTTCATTCGACTTCTCTACGGGATAAAAGCGTACCGGCAGGCCAACCCAATCAGGCAGCCTTTTCGATGGACGCCATATATCCCATTTCCTGCAACTTGGTTTTAGCGGCAAACAGCGTCGCCTCGACGATGCCTTCAGGATGATACAGGGTTTTCCCAATCCACAGGCTTTCTTCAGGGCCGGCTTCGTCGACCTCAAGGAACTCGGCGGCGTGTTCCAATACACCCTCATCCTCCAGCAGGCCGCATTCGAGCGCCTGCGTCAAGGCTAACACACA
>DAOUES010000295.1:0-2791 GCA_034430335.1 Anaerolineae bacterium
GTGTTCTCCGATATCGACCGCCAGTCGCCGCTATCCTCGACTTCGAAGTCCAGGGCGCTGATTCCCCGCCCCTTTCTCGACCGGTAGCGTGAAACCCGGTATCGGTTGCCGGTCAGTTCAAAGGTCAGCCTGACTCGCATCTCGATCTCGTCGCCATGAATCAGGTCGTCGTCGCGGCGGGTGCGGGCCTTGCCCCACAGCGCCCAGGTGATCGCATCGAGCAGCGACGATTTACCCGCGCCGTTCGCTCCGGTAAGGCAGGCGAGGTGCAGGCCGGTCAGGTCGAGCGTTTCCGGTTCACGGTAGGCCAGAAAGTTCAGCAGTTCCAGCTTGAGAGGGATCATCAGGCGGCTCCCAACGAATAATGATCGGACGATGTGCTTACAATCAATCCAGGAATAGCCCCGGTGAGTTCGTGTTTTGCACCTATCCGAAACGAGCAAAGCGAATTTGCGGATAGGTGCTCATTGTAACACTGCCGGTAGAGAACGAACGCCCCTGATCGGGGCGTTCGAGGAAATCCGGGTTTCGAGCCGGGGCTAGCTCAGGAACATCGGCATCCCGGCGACATGCCGTACTTTGGGCTTGTAGCGCTCGATGTCGTACAGCTCGCCCACATCGACGACCTTGCGGCCCTGCATGATCATACTGATCGGAATGTCGGTGTACACACCGCCACGCAGGGCGACCATACGCCCGCTCTGTCCCTTGAGCACCATGTCCATCGCCATATGGGCATAGTTGAAGGCGACCATCAGGTCGAGCGAGTCGGGCGCGCCGGAGCGCATCAGGTAGGCGACCTGCTGGTAGATGATCCCCTCGCCGGAAATATCCTTGATCATCTCGCCGGCGGTCAGGCCAATGCCGCCCAGCTTTTTGTGACCATAGGCATCCTCTTCGCCGCTCTCGACGATCTCGCCGCCTTCCATCCGCGCGCCTTCCGAGATGGTCAGCATCGCGTAGTTGCTGGGGTTGTTGGCCTTGTCTTCGACCAGGTATTTGGTGAGCTTGTTAATGTCGAATGGGACTTCGGAAATGACCGCGCGGTCGACACCGGCCAGGTAAGCGGCGATCAGCGAGGTTTCGCCGGAGTTGCGTCCGAACAACTCGACAATGGCAATGCGCTCGTGTGAACCCGTGCTGGTGCGCAGATTGTTGATAAAGTTGACACTGCGGGTTACGGCGGTGCTGAACCCGATGCAGTAGTCGGTGCCGAAAACGTCGTTGTCCATCGTCTTGGGAATGCCCATCACCCGGACGCCTTCGCGGTGGAGCCGTTCGGCGTAGCTCAACGTATCGTCGCCGCCAATCGAGATGACGACATCCAGGCCAACTGAATGGATCACCTTCATGACGTGATCGGTGTAGTCCTTGTTCGGCTGATCTTCGGACCAGTCACCGTCACGGAGGAACTCCGGGACAGCCTCGGCCTTCACGTTGCTTGGCTTGGTGCGCGAAGTGTGGAGCCACGTACCACCTGTCCGGGCGATGCGGCGGACTTTATACTTGTCCAATACTTCGACACACTTCTGGTTGTTTTCGGAGTCTATCGGCTCATCAGGATGATAATTCAGAAGCCCCGCCCAGCCACGACGAATACCCAGCGCCTCGTGTCCTTCCTCGTCGGCTCGATCAACCAAAGCCTTGATGCAGGGATTCAAGCCGGGAACATCGCCACCACCGGTCAAGATGCCTATTTTCATTAGTCCTCTCCTCGAAAGTAGTTGAGATATGTAACAAAAATGCGCGCCCAATGACGAGCGAATTGCTATACCTGGAAAATCGCCCCTATTTTACCCGGAAATCTCAATCTAGATAGGGTAATTTCCAAACGTTTTCAGGTAAAAGCATAGTACGCTTGCAACGTATTAGCGAGTTAAAATCTTCTGTAACTTCATATAACCGGGGTTGATTGGCCGCTGTTTTCCAATGACTTCTTCCAGGTTGAGCAGCGTGATTGACGTGCCCTCTAACGCGGTCATGACTCCGGATTTCCCTTCCCGCAGCGCGTCAATGGCGGCAACGCCAAAACGAGTTGCCAGCAGCCGGTCGAAGGTTGTTGGGCGTCCTCCGCGAACGACATGACCAAGGATCGTTGTCCGAACCTCGAAACCAATATCATGGGCGGATAGACTTTCGGAAATCTGTCGGCATTTGAGATTTGCCCCCTCCGCGACAATGATCATCGCATGGGACTTACCCTTCATATACGCATCTTCAACTACCGTATCAACTTGTTCAAGCGTAACCTCTTCTTCGGGGATGATCATAAACTCGGCACCGGTGACCAGCCCGGAAACCATAGCGAGATACCCGCACTTGTTGCCCATCACCTCGACGAGGAAAACACGCTCATGCGAGGAAGCGGTATCACGCAGGCGGTCGATGGCCTCGATGGTCGTATCAAGGGCGGTGTCAACACCTAATGACGAGGCCGTGCCCCAGATGTCATTGTCGATACTGCCGGGGATGCCGATCACTTTGACCCCACGCCGGTGCAGGGCCAGCGCGCCTGTTAGACTGCCGTCTCCCCCGATGACGACCAGCGCGTCGATGCCGTGTTCGTTCAGGCGGCGGATCGCCTTGCGCTGGTAGGATTCTTCCTTGAACTCCGGCAAACGAGCCGTCTGAAGGATCGTTCCGCCAGCCTGAATGATCCCGGCCACATCTCGTGTATCTAAACGTTCAATATCGCCATTCACCAGACCGCGATAGGCTTGGCGGATGCCATAAACCTCAAGACCATAATAGGTGCCGGCGCGCACAACCGCTCGAATAGCCCCGTTCATAC
>DAOUES010000296.1:0-7161 GCA_034430335.1 Anaerolineae bacterium
CGCAAGCCGGAATCGCAATTATCGAGGACGGCGCGATTGTTCATGCCAGCGAGCGGCTCTGTTCAATGATTGGCGTCACCTCCGGGGAAATCTCCATATCCGACCTCTCGGAGCTGCTTTCCCCGGACGGCGAGGCGACACCTATCGTCGAGCAGTGGGTCGTCACCAGGAGCGGTGAGCGGCGCTATGTTCGCAGCAGCCGTTCGCCGATAGTCGGCGCTGCCGGGAAAGCCGGCGAACTGGTTGTCGCCGCCGATATCACCGAAATCAAGCACACTGAGGACATCCTCAAGAAAAGCGAAGCCAAATACCGGTCACTGTTCGAAGGGTCGACGGACGGGATATTCATCGAGACCTTCGACGGACACATCCTCGAATGCAACCAGGCAGCCTGCCAGATGTACGGCTACAAGCACGACGAGCTTCCCAACCTGACCGTCTCCGATCTCGTCGCCGAGAGCCACCTTTCGGCAAAGGACCGCATCACCGGGCAGCTCAAAGAGGGGGGAAGCGTCTTCACCGAATCACGCGGGGTGCGAAAAGACGGCAGCGAATTCCCGGTGGAAGTCAGCCTCATGGTATGCATGATTGACGAGGAACCGCGCATCGTCGCCTACGTTCGCGATATCAGCCTGCGCAAAGAAACCGAGCGGATGCTCGAACGACACGCGGCGCACCTGCGCACCCTGCGCGAGATCGACCGGGGGATCATCGTCGCCCGGTCGGCGGAGGAGATCGCCCAGGCCGCGCTGCGCAGAATATTCAGCCTGATGCCGAGCAGCCGGACGGTTGTCCAGATTTTCGACGAGAACACCTCGATGCTGAGGCCGCTCGCCGTACAGTCGGCGGCGAAGGGCAAACGCCGCCCCGAAATTCCACCCACCGAACTCAACCGGAAAGCCATCGACCGGCTGCACAATGGCAAAATCATCATCATCGACGACGTGGACGCGCTGCCGGAAGCAGAACGGGCCGGGGTCGTCTTCTGCGGAGAAGGCATCAGGGCATGCGCCAGTGCGCCGCTGTTGTACCAGGGACACCTGATCGGCGTGCTGAGTGTGGGGGCCGGTGAACCGGGCTGCTTTTTGCCCGAACACCACGATCTGATCCAGGACCTGGCGAACCAGCTTGCGGTGACCATCCAGCAGGCGCGGATGCGTATCAAAGCGGAGCGCTCGGCAGCGGAATTAGAGGAACTGCGCCAGGTGACGTTGAACATCACCGGGGAACTCGACCTCGACACGCTGCTCAGGTCGATCACCGAAAGCGCGCTCCGGCTGCTCGACGCCGACGTGGGGGGCATCTATTTCTACGACCCGGCCAGCGACAAGCTGGAGCGGGTGGTCAGCCTGGGCGAGCCGGAACTGCTCGGCGTGAAGCGGGAGCGCGGCGAAGGGCTGTCGGGCAAGGCATGGGACACCGGCGAGCCGATGATGGTCGACGATTACCTGGCCTGGAAGGGGGCGGCGAAGCAGGGCGTTGGAAAAGCCCCGCGCTCGGTGATGGCCGCGCCGATCCACTGGGCGGACGAATTCCTGGGGGTGGTCAACGCGGCCCGGCAGGGCGACCGGTCGGTGCCGTTTACAAAGCACGAACTCCGCCTGCTGACCCTGTTCGCTGACCAGGCCGCGGTGGCGATCCATAATGCCCGCCTCCACCGGTTGATCCAGGAACGCGCCTCGCGCCTCGAACTGGTCAGCCAGATCGGGCGGCGGGCGACTTCGATCCTCGACCTCGACGACCTGCTCCAGGAGGCGGTGCGGCTGATGTGCAAGACCTTTGGCTACTCGACCGCCGGGGTGCTGCTGGTCGAAGATGACGAGATCGTCTGCCAGGCGTCGTTCCACCAGGGCAAAGAGTCTCCGCTGGACGGGTTCACGGCCAGAATCGGGGAGAAAGGGATCACCGGCTGGGTAGCCAATGCGGGTGAGCCGCTGCTGGTGCCCGACGTGACAATCGACCCGCGTTATGTTCCGTGCATCAAGGGCGATCTATCGACACGGTCTGAGCTGGCCGTGCCGATCATGCTGCGCGATATCGTGGTCGGTGTGCTGGACGTACAAAGCGCTATCGCCAACGCCTTCACCCAGATGGATGTCCATACCGTCCAGACCATCGCCGATCAACTGGCGGTCGCCATTCAGAACGCGACGCTGTATCACCAGTTGGAGCAGTACAGCGAACAGCTCGAGCAGGCAGTCGCCGAGCGCACGGTAGAACTGGAAGAGGCGAATCGCGAACTGACCGCGCTGTCGCAGGTCAAGGACGAGTTCGTCTCGAACGTCTCCCACGAACTGCGGACGCCGATCACCAATTTGAAGCTCCACCACCAGTTGATGAGCATGAATCCCGGCAAGTCAAAACAGTATTTGGAGACGCTCAACCGGGAGACGCTGCGCCTGGAGCACATCGTTGAGGGGCTGCTGTTCCTCTCCCGGCTGGATCAGAACCGGTTGATCTTCAGCCCGAAACACGCCGATCTCAACGAACTGGCCCGGCAGTACGTCGAAGACCGGCGCTCGCTGGCCGAAGAACGCGGCCTGACGATGGAGTTCACGCCTGCCGACGAGTTGGAGCAGGTGCGCGCCGACCCGTCGATGATCGGCGAGGCGCTGAGTGTGCTGCTGACCAATGCGCTGAACTACACGCCGGAAGGGGGACTGGTCGAAGTGACGACCAGGGTGCGGCACGAGGAAGACCGGGCCTGGTCGGGGATCAGCGTGATCGACA
Source organism: Anaerolineae bacterium (assembly GCA_034430335.1). Taxonomy (GTDB): domain Bacteria; phylum Chloroflexota; class Anaerolineae; order Aggregatilineales; family UBA3940; genus JAFGOY01. Next base: position 2,731 of record DAOUES010000296.1, read on the forward strand.
CCGGGCCGGGCATCCCGCCGCTGGAAATGCCGCATCTCTTCGAGCGCTTCTTCCGGGGATCGGCGGCGTATGCGTCGGGCGCGCCGGGCACCGGGCTGGGGCTTTCGATTGCCTGCGAGATCGTCGAGCAGCACCGGGGGAAGATCGAGATCAGGAGCGAGGGGATACCGGGCAAGGGCGCGGAGTTCACGATCTGGCTGCCCGCGAACGGGAATCACAAAGACTGACGGGGATCGGGCTGCTGTCTACGGCGTGTAAACCTCGATATCGCCAAACTCGGCGACCATGTCTGAACCACCTTCGTAGAGGCCGGGCAGGGGACAACTTAACCGGGCAGTTTTGCCTGGCAAGCGTACCAGCGCTATTGAATTGTCGAATGGGGAAAGTCTACGCTTCGAAACGGCTCAGATGCTCATAGTATAGATCAAGCCACTGGTTCGACCAGCCCATCGCCTGGGTTTCCATGACGATCCGCTTGACCTCGTCGCGGGTGATCTTGGCTTCCGATTCGAGCACCTGGCGGTTGCTGCGGCTGATCGCCAGCGTGCGGACGGCGAAGAACAGCGGCCACAGGCAGGCGACGCGCACCCAGTGATAGCGGCGGGGAATCCGCTTGATGTAGATCAGCCCGTTGCGCAGGTGGCCTTCGGCTTTGTTCGCCAGCCGGTTGACGACCTCCATCGCCGGTTCGAGGTTTTCCGGCCTGAACAGGTCGGGCGGGTTGATGCCGACTTCGCGGCAGAAGCTCTCCGGCACGAATATCCAGCCGCGTTCGAAATCCTTGCGCATCCCCCGGATCACGTTGACCGTTTGCAGCGCCAGCCCGAACTCGCAGGCGAGGGGCATCATTTCTTCGGTCATGTCACGGAGGGGTTTGTAGTGCCAGGCGAACAGGTGGGTGAGCATATGGCCCACCCGCCCGGCGACTTCGAACATGTAGTCGTCGAGGTCTTCTTCGTCACGAACGACGGGGCCGCGCGCCTGCCAGCGGGCCATCCCTATCGCCGACTCGCGGGCTTCGTCGAGGATGATCTCGCGGATGTCTTCGGGCAGCCCGCGGATGGCGCTCAGGACGGCGTCGGCCTGCCGCGCGACCTCGGCTTCGGGGTCGTCGGGATCGGTATCCTGGAGGCGGGCGGTCAGCTCGTGAACGTCGACTTCGCCGTCGAGAATCTGCACCCACAGGTTGAGCATCTCGACTTTGCGCTCCGGGGGCATCGACACGTTGTCTTCGAGAAAATCGGAGACACGAAAGACGAGATAGGCGAACATGGTGGCGTCGCCCAGCAAACCGGGCAGACGCTCGATAGAGAGGGAAAAGGTGCGGCTTACCAGCCGCAGCGCCTCACGCGGATCAAACACGGTGCTGGAGGGGCGGGTCGTCAACAACGGATTCTCCTATTGGCTTGTCGATTGGCAGCGTCCCTCTGGCCTGAATGGGACGCCTCCGCAATAGTATAGCCATAATGAAATATTCGGCAACCGCAAAGGCAAATTGGCGGTGGGCCGTAATTTTACTGTTACAACAAGAGCGGGTGGGAAAAGTGACGGGAGTGATCACGTCCCCCTCTGTCGCTGCGCGGACATCTCCCCCAGACCTGGGGGAGATCATGGTTGGTGTGGTTTATTGATCCGAATCTTACAATTCGTGCCCCATCTGCCCCCTATCTGCCCCCTGCAAGGGGGAAGTGGCGGGTCGAAGACCCGTCGAAGGGGGTTGGGGGAAGTGGACGACCGCAGGTCGGACGAAGGGGGTTGGGTGGGCCGGATTCGTTTCGCGCTGCGAGCGAAATCGGCTAGAATTACATCCTGACATACACCACAAAGGAGAAGCAGCCCATGCTCGCCAACGCCGTTAAAGCCAGACTCAAACAGAATCAAGCCGCCGTCGGGACGCTGCTCGACCAGTTCTGGTCGCCGGTGACCGTCCGCCTGCTGGCTAACGCCGGATTCGATTTCCTATTCCTCGATACCGAACATGCCAGCCCGGACAACGCGGAGCTGATCAACGTGATCCAGGCGTGCCGGATGAGCGGCATCACGCCCATCGTGCGGCCCATCGACAAGGAGTACCCGCTGATTGCGCGTGTCCTCGACATGGGCGCGCAGGGGATCATCATGCCGCGCGTGGAAAGCCCCGAACAGGCCGCGCAGATCGTGCGATTTGCGAAGTTCCCGCCCGACGGCGTGCGCGGGTTCGGGACGTTCATGCCGCTCGATTACGAGTCGGTCGGCCTCGACGAGGCGATCCCGTTCCTGAACGAGCAAACGCTGATCGTCGTCCAGATCGAAACGGCGGCGGCGGTCGAGCGGGTGGACGACATCCTCGCGGTGGAGGGGATCGACGTGGCCTTCGTCGGGCCGTTCGACCTGTCGACCAGCCTGGGGGTTCCCGGCCAGGTGATGCACCCGCAGGTAATCGCGGCAGTCGAGAAGGTGATCGGCGCAGCCCAGGCGCAGGACATCGCCGTCGGGGTGTTCTACCAGACCCCCGAAGACCTTGCCTTCTGGCACGCGCGGGGTGCCCGCTTCCTGACCTGCCAGACGGTATCGGGGATGTTCCGCAGGCGGGCGGCGGAGGTCAACGGGCAGATTCGCGCGGCGATCAGCGGGTGAGGATCGCATCCGACCTCAACCAAACCAGATTCCGCTCCCTCCACCTGGAAGGGGGAGGGTTGGGGGAGGGGGTCAAAACGATGCTGTTTATTGCCTTACTTATGGAGTAGGTTGATATAAAAAAGAGCCATCCCAGCGCGATGGCTCTCCTGTCGATAGCCGCTGTTTGTCGAAGCTTACGCCCTTGTGCAAAGATAGGTGCTGGTGAGAGCATCGGCGGCGGTGATGGAATCAATACGGAAACCGGCGCGTTCGAGGATGCCCTCCATCACCCAGTCGAAGGTGCTGAACTCGTCTCGGAGATGGGTGACGACCTCCGCGCGGAACTCTTCGCCAACTGACTTCACGAACCCGCCGATCCAGCCTTCGATATGCTCGTGGAGTTCCTCCGGCTCGAAGGAAAAGACCACGTCCATGAGATACAGCCGCCCGCCCGGTTTGATCATCTGCGCCACGCGCCGCAGGCCGACCAGCTTCCAGAAATCGGGCAGGTGATGCAGGGCAGCCGACGAGACGGCCACGTCGACCGGTTCGGTGGTATGGTCGTAGGTCAGAAATCCCCCGTGACAGTAGACAACGTTGTCGATGCCTCTCAAGTCGGCTTTCTGCCGCAGGAAGGCGAGCATCGCCTGGGAGACGTCGACGGCATAGATCGTCCGGCAGCGAGAGGCGGCGTTGAGGACAAAGGCCCCCGTCCCCGCGCCGAGATCGATCAGCGTGTGACCGGGCTGAATACCTGTCGACTCGATCACGTGATCGGCGAACGCCGCGTAATCGCGGAAGCGCTGGTGCCGCCTGTCGTAGACCTCAACCTGGGCGATGTCGGTGTAATCGACGCCGGTCGGGATATTTTCGTCACGGTACCATTCGGGGGCGCTCATTTCAATCCGTTTTGCAGCCGCCGCCTGCCGGGACGTTCGCTTCGGCGAAGCGGCGGTCGAACTCCTGCACGTAGAGCGACGTGACAGCCGGGTCGTGGACAATCAGCAGGTTCTCGTCGTTGGAACTGGCGGCGTTTTCGCTGAAATTGAACGAACCGATCACCACAATCGAGTCGTCGACGATGATCACCTTGTGGTGGAATGTGTACGGGTTGCCGTCGAGCCGGACATCCTGCCCGGCGTCGAGCAGCGCCCCGCATTCGGAGTATTCGGTGTCCGCGCCGCGTGTCTCGAAAACGCCGGTCACCGTCACCCCGGCAGCGGCGCGTTCGCGCATCGCCGCGCCCAGGTCGTCATGGGTGAAACTAAACGTCATGAACTTGATCGACGACTGCGCCCCGCCGACCACCTCGACCAGCCGGGGGATGATCACGTCTTCCGGGCCGAAGTAGTTCTCGATCTGGATGCCGCCCAGGTTGATCACCGGGTTGGGCGTATTCGATGGGGAACTTGGGCCGAACTCGCCGTTGAACATCTCCTCGAACTCGGCGGTGTAATTCGCTGCCAGCGCCGGGGACTGGATGACGATCACGTTGTTGTTATTGTGATAGACGCCGTTGACGGTGATATTCATCGACCCCGTCCAGACGGTCTCCCCGTCGATCACGAAGAACTTGTTATGCATGAACGCGCTGCGCTCGTCGGGGGTGGCCGGGATGCCCGCGTCGATGATCTCCTCCATCTGCGGATCGTCCTCGGTGTGCTCGTCGTCGTAGACCACGCGAACATCCACGCCGCGCTCGTGGGCGGCGATCAGCGCGTCGGCGACATTTTGCAGGTCGAGTTCGAACATCGCGGCGACGATGCTGGTATCCGCGCTGTTGATCAGCTCGACCAGCCGGTCGTCGATTCCGCCGGTGGTCACGTCGTCGAA
>DAOUES010000297.1:0-1500 GCA_034430335.1 Anaerolineae bacterium
GGATGCGCGCTTCAGGGAACACGGCCTGGATGGCGTCTTCAAAGCCTTTCAGCCCATCGACACAGGCGATGAAGATATCCTCAACCCCGCGATTTTGCAGATCGGTCACCACGCTCAGCCAGAAATTCGCACCTTCTGCACCATCACCGACCCAGTGGCCGAGCACGTCGCGATGTCCGTTCAGGTCGATCCCCAGCACCACGTACACCGCCACGTTCTCGATCCGGCCCTCGCGCCGCAGCTTGAGGTGAATGGCATCCAGGTAGACGAACGGATAGATCGCAGCCAGCGGGCGGTTCTGCCAGGCTTCTACCAGCGACCACACGTTGTCGGTGATCTTGCTGATTGTTGTGGCCGATACCTCCACCCCGTACAGGTCACCCAGCATCTCCTGGATGTCGCGGGTGCTCATTCCCTTCGCGTACATCGCGATGATCTTTTCTTCCAGTTCGTTGGTGTTACTGGCGTAGCGCTCCAGCACTTTGGGGTGGAATTCACCATTCCGGTCACGGGGCACCTTGATGGTGGTATCCCCTGCTGAAGTCCGCATGGTCTTTGAGTAGCGGCCATTTCGATTGTTGCCGGAGTTTCGGCCTTTGGCCTCATATGGCTCGTAGCCCAGATGCTCCGTCAACTCTGCGTCCAGCATTTGTTCCAGTGTGCTTGAAAACAGGTTGGCAAAGATGCCATCCCGCCCAAAGAAATCATCGACCGTCTCCGCCTTCGCCAATTCGGCGGCGACCTCCTCCGCGCTGGGCATATACTCCTGTGCGTTGGGTTTCTTATGACTGCCTTTCGACGACATTGTTGTGTCCTTTCCGCTGCCTTTTCGGACAGCTTTCAAAACGAGTTGAATAGTATCCTTCTTACCCGTTTACACAAAATGTCGTACACTCTCGCGCTTGAGAGTGGTCAGGGATACTACGGGTGATACGTTGGTTAAGCATGTTCATCAGTTCACCCTGGCGGGGGCTTATGTCTACACCGACGAATATCAGAGCTACAATCACATCATTCGCCCTCACTCGACCGTCTCACACGGCATCAAAGAATGGGCACGCGATGATGATGGAGATGGCATTCGAGAAGTCCATTGCAACACGGCTGAAGGTATGTGGACGGATGTCCGCAACTTCCTCCGTCCCTTCAAAGGGGTTCACAAGAAGTACCTCAGCGGGTATATCGCCATTGCTGAGTTCCGGCGCAATCTCAAACGGATTTCGCCCGCCTTCATCTCGTCTCTGGTTGCTTTTCACTCTTTCTATAGTTGAGCCAGAATGTTAAGTTTTGACCAAACTTTTGAAAAAGTTTGTGGGGTTTCAGGGGCAAAGTCCCTGAATAGAAAACAATATTGCCAGAGGAGTGTAGAAACAAAATGTCAGTTAAGCGACGTCCGATGATGGTGAGTGTCCTGATTGTTCTTATCGTGCTCGCGCTGGCAGGCTGTCAGGGGCAGCAAGACGAGTCGATTGAGCTTTACATGGGCTATCGCCCCGATAT